>JAZTZK010000148.1:0-14075 GCA_045637485.1 Clostridia bacterium | reverse complement strand
AAGTTGTTGAGGTGGAGGATTAGGGCATATTCCAAATGCCTGAGGCCCGCTTTCGGCGTCTCTGCCTGCGTTTCTGCGTTGCATTTTCTTGACTTGATAGAATACCGCGCAATACGGCGTCGCGTCTGACGTATCGCGCGGTATTTTCTATAGTCTCCTGACATTTAACGTGATTGCTGCTTGACAATACCCCCCAGGGGTGTTATACTATCCCTGTAAAATACCGGGAAGGGGTATATGGATGTCAAATGCAACGAATGTCGACGCCCGTCAGGAGGGCGTCTATCAACAGGCAAAGGAGAAATACCTGCATTATGCGGGCGCGGAGGACCTGCGTGAAGCGAAGGGGCTGTTCAGTGAGATCGAGGATTACAGGCAGTCCGCGTCTTACATCGAGAAGTGTGAAACGCTGCTGGCCCATATGCCGGGCTGCACGGTGACCTTCGGTCGCTTCGAGGACAGGCCGATCCGCTGGAAGGTCGTGGACCAGCGGGGAAAGATGCGGCTGCTGCTGGCCGGGGACGTCGTCACCCGCCGCTGCTACCACCGCACCACGCTGGAGGACGCCACCTGGTCGGATTGCTCGCTGCGCAGGTGGCTGAACAGGGATTTCCTGGAGGCCGCCTTCACCCCCGCAGAGCGGACGAAGATCGTGCCCGGCAAGTTAAAGAACCTGCGCAACCGCAGGTTCTATACCCAGGGCGGCCCGGACACCATGGACCGGGTGCACGTCCCCGGGGTGGAGGAGATCGAGCGCTACATGCCTGACCCGGCCGACCGGGCGGGGAGCGGCTGGTGGTGGCTGCGCTGCCCCGGCAGCAACCTGTTCAGCACGGTGGCCGTCTACGACGACGGCACCATCTATGAAAACGGCATACACATCGACTACGAGGGCGGCGGCGTGAGGCCCGCGGTGTGGGTGCTGCTGAAGGTTTAAATCAGGCAATGAAAACGGCTGCGCAAAGCAGCCGTTTTCATTGCCTGTCCGTTGCCGGTATATCAGAACTGCCGTATCAGCGCCACCAGCTTGCCCAGCACCGTGACGCGGTCGACGTAGATGGGGTCCATCGTGGTGTTTTCCGGCTGGAGGCGCACGCGGTCCGCCTCGTAGTAGATGCGCTTCAGCGTGGCCTCGTTCTCGTCGGTCATGGCCACGACGATCTCGCCGTTTTCGGCGGTGTCCTGCTGGCGCAGCACCACGATGTCCCCGTCCATGATGCCGGCGTCGATCATGCTCTCGCCCTCCACGCGCAGCGAGAACATCTCGCCCTGACCCAGCACGCTCTGGGGCAGCGTCAGGTATTCGTCGATGTTTTCGATGGCCAGTATCGGCTGGCCCGCGGTCACGCGCCCCACCAGCGGTACGCTGCGCCCCCGGGGCTGCGAGCCGTCCAGCACCTCCAGCGCCCGGGGCTTGGTGGGATCCCGGCGGATCAGGCCCTGGGCCTCCAGGTGGTTCAGATGGGCGTGCACCGTGGAGGTGGAACGCAGGCCCACCGCCGCGCAGATCTCGCGCACCGATGGGGGATAGCCCTTGTCCTCGATCTCCGACTTGATAAAATCCAGTATCCTCTGCTGATTCTCATGGGATGCGCGCATGGTCCTTCCCTCCAAACAAATGTTCTATATATAGTATAGCACACCTGAGAACAGAATGCAAACAGATGTTCTGCATATTCTGTGTAAAATACCGCAAATATGACAGAATTCCGAAAAGATATGAAATAAGTGTCAAAAAGTGGCGGAAAGAGTATTGATGTGGTATAATGTGGGGTACAAAGTGGAAAGAAGGGGGTGAATCCGATGCCGGGCGCTGAATTTTCGGGCAACTACACGCATAATATTGACCCCAAGGGTCGGGCGACCATCCCCGCCGCCTATCGGGAGGCGCTGGGCTATGGATTCACCATCGGCCTGAACAACGAGTTCAACGCCATCGCGCTGTATCCCATCGAAAAGTGGCAGGACATGAGCGCGCGCCTGGATCGCATTCCCGACAGCGACGTCCGGGGCATGGCCTACGTGCGCCTGATCAAGGCCTTCTCCTTTACAAACCAGAGCCTGGACAGCCAGGGGCGCGTGCTGCTGCCGGCGGTATTGCGCCAGAAGGCGGGCATGGACAAGGCGATACGCTTTGCGGGAATGGGCCGCTGGCTGGAGATCTGGGATGAGGACCGCTTCGCCGAGACCTGCGAAAGGGCCGAGACGGACATCGGCGCGTTGCTGAACTACGTGAACGATCGCTACTACAGCAACCCGAACGGCTGAGTTCTACCCCTGGCGGCGGAGGAATAGATATGAACAGGATGCAGACCTCCAGCAGAATGCGGGAGAAAAAGCTGAATCGCAGGCTCATGATCGCCTTTGCGGCGGTGGTGCTCCTCGGCGTGATCGTCCAGATTACGATGATGGCGAAGCTCTCCATCCAGAGCAAGCAGACCTACGCGGCCCAGACCGAGGCCAGGGACCTGGAGAGCCGCATCGACAACCTGAACCACAGCCTGGAGCAATTCCACAATCACGACAGGATCACGGCCAGGGCGCAGGCTCTGGGCATGCAGCTGCCCGACGATACACAGCTTCGGATGGTGAACCTGTCCGGGCTGTCCTACGGCACAACCGCGCAGAGCGTCGCCGACAGCGGCGCTGGGGAATTGGATTAGTAAATTCCTGGGCGGGGAGGGGTGCGCTTGGTTCTCACAGGGCCGGTCATCCGTCGCCGCCTTGCGCTATGTATGGCCGTATTCTTCCTGCTTTTATCGACGCTGGGCGGGCGGCTGTTCTGGCTGCAGGTCGTCGAGGGCAGGGCGCTGCAGCGCAGGGCCCAGTCCCAGTGGACCAGCGAAAGCGCCATACGGCCCACCCGGGGCCGCATACTGGATCGAAACGGCGCCGTGCTGGCCCAGAGCGCCCCGGCCTATACCGCCTCCGCCAGCCCCCGCCAGGTGGTGGATGCCGCGCGGTTCGCCGCGCTGCTCGCCCCGGTGCTGAACGAGGAGGCCGCCGTCATTCAAAGGAAGGTGTCGGACACCAGTCGGGGCGGCGTCACGCTGAAGCGCCAGCTGCCCCGGGAGACCGCCCGGCAGATCAAGCGCATGAAGGCGGAGCACATCGCCGCGGGCTCAAGCGCACTGAACGGTCTGTATCTGGAGGAGGAGAGCAAGCGCTACTATCCCATGGGCGCCTTCGCCGTCCAGCTGATCGGCCTGACCACCATCGACGGCGTGGGCCAGGCGGGGCTGGAGCAGTCGCTGGACCGCTATCTCTCCGGCAAGGCGGGCCGGGTGCTCTCCCAGGTGGATGGCAAGGGCCGCGCCCTGGGCTACGGCGAGACGGAATACGTGGCCGCCGTCAACGGCGGTTCAGTGACGCTGACCATCGACGCCTCCATCCAGAGCTTCGCCGAGCAGGCCGCCCGGGAGGCGCTGGAGGTCAACAACGCCAGGGCCGTGCGGGTGCTGGTCATGGACCCGGCCACCGGGGAGATCCTGGCGATGGTCAACAAGCCGGACTACGACCTGAACGATCCGCCGCGCGACGACGTGGAAACCCTGACCGCCCGGATGCGCAACCGCGTGCTCACCGACGCCTACGAGCCGGGCTCCACCTTCAAGGTGCTCACCGCCGCCTCGGCGCTGGACGCGGGGCTGGTGTCGGTGGACGAGGGCTTCTACTGCGCGGGCTCCGTGGTGGTGGACGGGGGCAAAATACGCTGCTGGGGCAAGCCCCACGGCGCCGAGACCTTTGCCCAGGCGCTGCAGAACTCCTGCAACCCCGTGTTCGTGGAGATGGGCCTGCGGTTGGGCGCGGACAGACTGTATCACTATCTGGATGCCTTCGGCATCGGCAGGAAGACCGGGGTGGACATCCCCGGCGAGGCTGACGGCATAGTGATCTCAAAGCGCGCCGTCAAGCGGGTGGATATCGCCCGCATCGGCTTTGGGCAGTCCGTGGCGGTGACGCCGATCCAGCTGCTCACCGCCGTATGCGCCGCCGTCAACGGCGGAAGGCTGATGCGGCCCTGGGTGATCAAGTCGGTCAGCGACGCCGGCGGCGAGGTCATCCGTCGTGGCGCGCCGAAGGTCACGGGCCGTCCTGTCTCCGAACAGACCTCCGCCTTGATGCGGCGGCTGCTGGAGGACGTGGTGACCCTGGGCGGCGGCAAGAACGCCTATATCCCCGGCTATCACGTGGGCGGCAAGACGGGCACGGCCCAGGTCTACGTGGACGGCGTGGTGTCCCGGGACACCCACATCGGCTCCTTCGTGGGCTTCGCCCCGGCCAATGACCCGCGCATCGCGGTGCTGCTGGTGGTGGACGAGGCGGACGTGCCGGTGGACTTCGGCTCGGTGACCGCCGCGCCCTACGCGAAGGCGGTCCTCGAAAAGTCGCTGGCCTATCTGGGAGTGGCTCCGGACACCGGCGAGCCGCCTGCCAGGCAGGTGGCGGTGCCGGACGTGACCGGCCTGGGCGTGGACGAGGCCCGGAGGGCCCTGTCGGAGGCCGGGCTGGACAGCGTGCTGGACGGCGCGGGTGGCAAGGTGATCCGCCAGCTGCCATTGGGCGGCGCACAGATGAACGCCGGGGCGCTGGTGATGTTGTACGTGGCCGGGCCGACGGTGGCCGACGGCGCGGTGGCGGTGCCCGACCTGAAGGGCATGCCGGTGACCGATGCCAACCGGCTGCTGAAGTCCTATGGGCTGCGGCTGCAAATCGAGGGCAGCGGTCTGGCGGTCAGCCAGTCGCCCGCCGCCGGGACAAGGGTGAATCCAACGACGCGGGTCGCGGTGCGGTTTGAACCGCCGTGACGCATTGATGATACATAGAGTCATTCTGGGGGAGGCTGTCGGATGAAACTGAAAGCGCTGATCGGGAGGATTCCCGGAGAGGTCAGTACGAAGGGCAATACGGACATCGAGATATCGGAGCTGTGCGTCGATTCCAGGCGGGCGACGCCGGGCGCGCTGTTCTTCTGCACCCCCGGCCTGCACATGGACGCCCACGATTTCGCCCCGCAGGCCGTTGAAAAGGGCGCGTCGGCGCTGATCGTCGAGCGCTTCCTGCCGCTGGATGTCCCCCAGGTGAAGGTGGAGGACGTGCGCGCGGCGGTCTCCTACGTCGCCTCCGAATACTACGGCAATCCCTCGGAGAAGCTGATGATGCTGGGCATCACCGGCACCAAGGGCAAGACCACCACCAGCTTCCTGGTCAAGGCCATCATGGATGCCGCGGGCGTGAAGACCGGGCTGATCGGCACCGTCTGTTCGATGATCGGCGACGAGACCATCCCCAACCGGCTGACCACACCGGACCCCATAGAGACCCAGACGCTGCTCAAGCGCATGGTGGACGCGGGCATGGAATGCGTGATCATGGAGGTTTCGGCCCACGCCCTGGACATGCATCGGCTGGCGGGCATGAAATTCAAGGTAGCGGCGTTCTCGAACTTCTCTCAGGACCACTTGGACTACTTCCCGGACCTGGACGCCTACTTCGCCGCGAAGATGAAGCTGCTGGCGCCGGACGTGTGCGAGGATATCGTCTACAACGTGGACGACGAGCGGGTCAGCGCAGGCGTGCGGGCGCTGGGCCGCCAGGCCATGCGCATCGGCATCCGGGAGAGCAGCGACGTCTACGCCAACGACATCGAGATCGGCGAGCGGGGCTGCAGCTTCCTGATGACCTGGCACAAGCGCTTCCGCACCACCATATCGCTGCACCTGGCGGGCATATTCAACGTCTACAATGCCCTGATGGCGGCGGGCATCTGCATATGCGCCGGAGCCGGACCCGAGAGCATTCGCCAGGGCCTGGAGAGCGTGTACAATGTGCCCGGACGCATCGAGCTGCTGGACACCGGTACCCCCTACCGGGTGATACTGGATTACGCCCATTCCCCGGACAGCCTGGAAAACATACTGAAGGCCGTGCGCCAGACCACCAGGGGCCGCATGATCGCGCTGTTTGGCTGCGGCGGGGACCGCGACCGGGGAAAGCGCCCGGTGATGGGCGAGATCGCCGGCGAACTGGCGGATTACTGCATACTGACCAGCGATAACCCCCGCAACGAGGACCCCATGGCCATACTGGACGCCATCGAAGCGGGCATCAAGCCCACCGGCTGCGAGTACGTGGTGATCGAGAACCGCCGAGAGGCCATTCGCTACGCGCTGAAGTTCGCCGACGCGGGCGACGTGGTGGTGTTGGCCGGCAAGGGACACGAGACCTACCAGGAGATCCGCGGCGAAAAGCACCCCTTCGACGAGAAGGTGGTCGTGCGGGAGCTGCTGGAGGAGATGTAACGATACGAGGAAGGAAACATAAGATAACATGCAAAGACTGATCTGGACGGTATTGGCGTCCTTCGCGATGGCGATCGTGCTGGGTCCGATCGTGATTCCGTGGCTGAAGCGGATGAAGTTCGGCAAGGAGATCTACGAGCTCGGTCCCCAGACCCACAAGAAGAAGCAGGGCACGCCCCAGATGGGCGGTATCATATTCGCCGTACCGGCGCTGATCGCCACGCTGGCCTTTTCATACGGCACGGCCCGCTGGGATTTCATGCTGATGGCCCTGGTGTCGGCGCTGGGCTTCGGCCTGATCGGCTTTGTGGATGACTTCATCAAGATCAGGCTGCACCGGGCAGAGGGCCTGACGCCGAAGCAGAAGCTGGCGCCCCAGATCGTGCTGTCCGTGGCGCTGGCCTTCTGGGCCTACTTCAATCCCAACATCGGTTCGTCGCTGACGGTGCCCTTCGTCAACGTGGAGTGGAACCTCGGCTGGTTTTACATCCCGGTAATGGTGTTCGTGCTGGTGGGCACGGTGAACTCGGCCAACCTGCTGGACGGCCTGGACGGGCTGCTGGGCGGCTGCGCGCTGTTCGACTTCGTCACCATGGCGCTGATCTGCGTGGCGCTGGCGGCGGCCAATCCGGCTCAAACGGACAACCTGCTGAACCTGGCCATATTCGGCGGGGCGATGGTGGGCGGCCTGCTGGGCTTCCTGCGCTACAATTCCCACCCGGCCCGGGTGTTCATGGGCGACGTGGGCTCCTTCTTCATCGGGGGGGCGCTGGTGGGGATGACGCTGGTGACCCGGCTGTCGCTGCTGCTGCCCATCATCGCCCTGGCCATGGTGCTGTCCAGCCTGTCAGACCTGATACAGTTCGCCTACTTCCGGGCGACCCACGGCAAGCGCTTCTTCAAGATGGCGCCGTTGCACCACCATTTCGAGCTCAGTGGCATGCCTGAGACCAGCATCGTGGCGATGTACTACATCACCACCGCCGTGCTGTGCCTGATCGCGCTGCTGGGATTCGTCGCGTAGCGATATAATGAGGAATTAGGAATGAGGAATGAGGAATTGTGGAGTGCTTCCCGGTGGGTTTCAATCAATGAAATCCGTCAGGATGTCCACGACCATTCCTCATTCCTGATTTCTCATTCCTAATTATCGGGTCACGACAAGTATTGGCATTTGGAGGTATCGACATGATGAGGAATAAGAAGGTGCTCGTCTTCGGCATGGCCCGCAGCGGCATCGCGGCGGCGAAGCTGCTGCTTCAAAAGGGCGCGAGGGTGTGGGTATGCGGCAGCAAGACCGATACGAAATTTGACGGCGCGCTGGACGACCTGAGGGCCGCCGGCGCGGTGCTGTGCCTGGACGATAAGCACCCGGAAAACCTGGTGGAGGGCATGGACGCGCTGATCGTCAGCCCCGGCATTCCGGTGGAACACCCGGCGGTGGCGCGGGCGAAGGCACTGGGCGTCGAGGTGATGGGCGAGATCGAATACGCCTACCGCGAGTCCAAGGGCCTGCTGCTGGCCATCACCGGCACCAACGGCAAGACCACCACTACCGCGCTGCTGGGCGAGATCTTCAAAAACGCAGGCCGGCGCACCTTCGTGGTGGGCAACATCGGCACGCCCTACAGCGGCGCGGCGGGGGAGATGAAGCCGGGGGACGTGACCGTCTGCGAAATCTCCTCCTTTATGATGGAGACCTCTTCAGAATTCCATCCCTCCGTCTGCGCGGTGCTGAACATCTCCGAGGATCACCTGAACCGCCACGGCACGATGGAAAGATACATAGCGTTGAAGGAGCGCATCTTTGAAAACTGCGCCGGCGACGACGTGGTGGTGCTGAACTGGGACGATCCCGTCACAAAGGACATGGCCAACCGGGTGAAATGCCGGGTGGCCTGGTTCTCCTCCCGCAACCCGGTGCCCTTCGGGGCCTTCGTGCAGGACGGTAGCATCGTCTACGGCACGCCGCAGGACAACAAGCCGGTCTGTCCCCCGGACGAGGTATACATCCCCGGTGAGCACAACCTGAAGAACGCCCTGGCGGCCACGGCCATGGCCATGGCGGCGGGCATACCCGCGCCGGTGATCCGCCACACGCTGCGCACGTTCAGGGGCGTGGAGCACCGCATCGAATTCGTGCGGGAGCTGGACGGCGTGCGCTTCATCAACGACTCCAAGGGCACCAATGTGGATTCCAGCATACAGGCCGTGCGGGCCATGAAGCGGCCGACGGTGCTGATCCTGGGCGGCTACGACAAGCACACCGATTTTACCCCGCTTTGCCGGGAGATACTGAAGTGCCCCATATCCCGTATCGTGCTGATCGGGGATACCGCAAAGCAGTGCGAGCAGACCCTTGAGAAGGTGGGCTATCACGCCTGGGTCCACGCCGGCTACGATTTCAGGGCCGCGGTGGAAAAGGCCTTCGAGCTGGCAAATCCCGGCGGCAACGTGTTGCTTTCGCCCAGCTGCGCCTCCTTCGACATGTTCAAGGATTACGAGGAGAGGGGCCGCGTCTTCAAGGATATCGTGAATCGCCTGGAGGGCCGGCAGGCTTGATCCTGCGGTCCGCACACGGGGCCAATGACGCGCGGCGGGGAACCGCGCGGAGAGAAGATACGGGGCGGGGCATGTTCGCGGACGTGGACAGGGGCCTCGCGCTCACCACGGCGCTGCTGCTGGCGACGGGCCTTGCGACGCTGTACGCCGCCAGCTACTACAACGCCCAGGACCACGGCGGCGCGCTTTCGGAGGTGCTCTCCCAGCTGTTCGGCGTGGGCGTTGGCGCGGCGGCGATGCTGGTGATACTGCGGATCGATTACCGCATGCTGGCCAGGCCCTGGCTGTGCGGCGGGCTGCTGGCGGTCAGCCTCGTGATGCTGGCGCTGGTAGCGGTGCCGGGGATAGGGAAGATGCTGAACGGCTCCCGGCGCTGGCTTCGGCTGGGGCCGGTCAGCTTTCAGCCGTCGGAGCTTGCGAAGTACGCGATGATCGTCTACCTCGCCCGGGCCCTCAGTCAGAAGCGGCGGGACGTGACCCGGTTCTTCCGGGGCCTCGCGCCGCTGTTCCTGTTGCCGGGGATCGTGTTCCTGCTGATACTGATGCAGCCAAACCTTTCCACGGCGGGCAGTATACTGATCGTCACCGCCGTGATGGCGATGATCGCCGGGGCCCGCTGGGCGCATCTGGGGCTGGTGGGCGCGGCGGGCATGGCGCTGGGCACGTTCTACGCCCTGTCCGAGGACTATCGCAGGGCGCGGCTGATGTCCTTCCGGCACCCCTTTGACTTCATGACCAACGAGGGCTACCAGCTCTCCCAGTCGCTGCTGGCCTTCGGCTCCGGCGGGCTGTTCGGCATGGGGCCGGGCATGGGACGGCAGAAATTCGCCTTCCTGCCCTACCCGGAATCCGACTTCATATTCGCCGTGGTGGGGGAAGACCTGGGCTGGGTGGGCTGCGTGGCGGTGCTGGCGCTGTTCGGAGCCTTCCTGTTCTTCGGCCTGCGGGTGGCCATGCGCTGCCAGGACCGCTTCGGAGCCATGCTGGCCGGGGGGATCACCTGCATGATCGGCGTGCAGTGCGTGCTGAACGTGGCCGTGGTGATCGGCATGATGCCCACCACAGGCCTGCCCCTGCCCTTCTTCAGTGCCGGCGGCACCTCCGTGAGCATACTGATGGCCGCGGTGGCGGTGCTGATGAATATTTCGAGGAGCGAGGCATTGGGCATGCGCGTTTCTCAATAAAGATCCTCCGGAGGATAAGATGCGCAGGAAAAAGAATCAGTCCCCCTGGCCCCTTCTGATCGCCATTGCGGTGCTGGGCGTCGCGCTCTGGCTGCTGTTGGCGAACGTGGTGTTCGTGGTGCGAGGCGTGCGGGTGGAGGGCGCGGGGGAGATCCCGGACGGCGACGTGCTGCGGCTCAGCGGCATACGCCTGGGCGGCTCCATGGGCCGGGTGGACGCGGAGCAGGTGCGCCTGGCCGTGGAGAGCGACGGTCGGCTGGCCTTTGTGGGTCTTGAAAAGCGCTATCCCAATCAGATCCTGCTGACGGTGCGGCCCCGCAGTCACGACGCGGTGATGCTGCAGGGCGGCAAGGTGCTGGTGCTGGATTCGGAGGGCTATGTGGCCCGGGTGGCCGACCAGCTGCCGGAGAACCTGCCCTATGTCAGCGGGCTGCGGGCCTCCTATTACCTTTTGGGTCGTCAGCTGGACACCGCTGACGGCCGCTGTGGGGCCATGGGGGCGATACTGGATGCGCTGAAGGCCCGGGGCGCCACCCAATACGCCTCGGAGATCAGCGTGGAGGACATCGAGGATCTGCGCATCATCTCCCGTACCGGCGTGACGGTGCTGCTGGGGAACGCCGAAAACATGCCGGACAAGATCGCCTGGATGGCCGCGGCGCTGTCCGATCTGGAGACCAGGGGCGAGCGGGGCGGCAAGCTGGACGTGTTCACCGGTACCAAGGCCGACTACATCCCGGAGGCAACGGCCGCGCCGGATCCCAAGCGCTACGGCTTCGATTCGTCCGCCCAGTCCGCCGCCACCCCCGAGCCGGAGGCGACGGGCGTGCCGGAGAGCTGACGGCGGGCACGGGCGGCGTTACATCCGCAGTTCACACAGGCGTCAAAATTGGCATAAATATTGTATGACAATCCCTTGCCTCAAATTTGAAAGTATTTTGAAAACTGTCGAAAAACGGAAAAATCAGGGGTTTGCGGTTTGCATATCGAAACAATTCCATGTATAATAACGGTATATGTTGGGCTGAACATAGCGCGTAACAAAGGATAGGGTGGGTCGACTACAGATATGAAAACGCAAATTGCGGCCATTGAATTCGGAACGTCCAAGATCGTGACGGTGATCGCGCAGAACGGCGGCATGGACCGGCTGGACATCATCGGCTCGGGCACCGTGCCCTACGACGGCTATTCCGACGGCGACTGGAACACGCCGGGCCAGATGATACAGCGCGTGCGCGATTCCATCGCGGCGGCGGAGCTGGAGGCCAATTCCAAGATCAAGGAGATCTACGTTGGCGTACCCGGGGAATACATCCATGTGCGCTCCTGCGAAACCGAGGTGGAGCTGCCCGACGGCATGGTGGACGAAGCGGCGATCAACGCCGTGCAGGACGCCGCGGCGGACATGCTGCACATCGGCGAGGAGGGCGGCCTGGTGATGCACAGAACGCCTTCCTGGTTCATTGTGGACGACGGCAAGAAGACCATGATGCCCGGCGGACGCGGCAGTCGGCTGCGGGCCAGGACCACCTTCATCGTGGCCGACCCCCAGTTCATCGACGACGTGTCGGAGATGATCGGGCGGCAGAACATCACCATACTGGGCTTCCTGTCCTGTACGCTGGGCGAGAGCCTGCTGGTGCTGTCGCTGGAGGACCGCGACCGCGTGGCGGTGCTGATGGACGTGGGCTACCTGAATACCGAGATCAGCGTGGTGGAGGGCGACGCCATCATCTACCATGCCATACTCCCCAGGGGCGGCGGACACATTACCGCCGATCTGGCCATGAAGCTGCGCATACCGATGCGCGCCGCGGAGCAGATTAAGAGGGGCTTCGTGTTCAACCCCGACGAGTTTGACGCCAATTCCTTCTCCGAGGTCTTCGACGACAACGGCCGCCGGATGACCTTCCCGCGGGATCAGGTGGGCAAGATCGTCGAGGAGAGCTTCCAGGAGCTGGCGGACATGATCGACATGACCGTTCGCAACGACGTGGAACCGCTGCTGGGCAAGCGCTCGCAGGTGTTCCTCACCGGCGGCGGCATCGCGCTGATGCGCGGGGCCAGGGAGGCTCTCGCGGCAAAGATCAACCGACCGATCAAGGTCTCCGCCGCGAAATCATCGAAATTGAACAGCCCGGTATTCTCGGCGTCCCTGGGCCTGGCCGACCTGGTGTTTGACTCCATCGAAAGCCAGGGCGGGCAGGACGAGCGCCTGTCAAGCCGCCTGAAAAACCTGTTCGGCGGCCGGGGCTGATGGGATATACAAAATCTGATAAACTATACTGACGAGGGGGATGCCTTGTGTTGGAATTTGAAATGGAAGACAAGAACGTCAACAACGAGGAAGAGAACACCAACTTTGCGGCCATAAAGGTCATCGGTGTCGGCGGCGCGGGCACGAACGCGGTCAACCGCATGGTGGATTCCGGCCTCCGCGGCGTGGATTTCATCGCCGTGAACACCGACAAGCAGGCGTTGGCCATGTCCAAGGCGCCCATACAGATCCAGATCGGCGACAAGCTGACCAAGGGCCTGGGCGCCGGCGCGAATCCCGAGGTGGGCCAGAAGGCCGCCGAGGAGAGCCGCGAAGACATCGCCAACACCATCAAGGGATCCGACCTCGTATTCGTTACCTGCGGCATGGGCGGCGGCACCGGCACCGGCGCGGCGCCGATCATCGCCGAGACCGCCCGGGAGATGGGCATACTGACCATCGGCGTGGTCTCCAAGCCCTTCCTGTTCGAGGGTCGCCAGCGCATGAAGAACGCGGAAACGGGCATCGAAAAGCTGAAGGCCAGCGTGGATACCCTGGTGGTGGTCCCCAATGACCGGCTGCTGTCCGTGGTCACCAAGGGCACCACGATGACCGACGCCTTCAGGATCGCCGACGACACGCTGCGCCAGGGCATACAGGGCATTTCCGACCTGATCGCCGTGCCTTCGCTGATCAACCTTGACTTCGCCGACGTGCGCACGGTCATGCAGTCCCGCGGCCTGGCCCACATGGGCATCGGCATCGACAAGGGCGAGAACCGCATGGTGGAGGCCGCCAAGCAGGCCATCTCCAGCCCGATGCTGGAGACCTCCATCGACGGCGCGCGGGCGGTGCTGATCAACATCACCGGCGGCCCGGATACCTCCATCATCGACATCAACGAGGCGGCCCAGCTGATCACGGCAGCCGCGGATCCCGAGGCCAACATCATCTTCGGCGCGGGCATCGACGAGAGCATGGACGACGAGGTCAAGATCACCGTCATCGCCACCGGCTTCGAGAAGCCCAGCTTCACCGAGCCCCTGAAGAGCGCCATTGGCAGCGAAAGCCGCGAGCTGCCGGAGGACGAGCCGGAGCGCGCGCCCAGGTCCTCCCGCTATGAGGAGGAGCAGGTCTCCCCGATCTTCGAGCGCCGCGCCCGTAACGAGCGCCCGCCCCGCCAGAGCGCCGACACCGGCTACGAGCAGCGGGAGCAGCGCCGCGCGGAGCGCCAGCAGACCCGCCGCCCCCGCGTCTACCAGGACGAGGGCCAGGAGCAGCCCCGCAACCAGAACCGCCGCGGCTTCACCCCGGATGTCCCCAGCTTCATGAAGAAGAAATAAGGAATATGCAATTCACCGGGACCGCCCTGCCATGTCGCAGGGCGGTCCCGGCGTTGCGGTCTTCTTTAAATTTCATGATTCCTATTGACATGCTGGATATTACGCATTATACTGACGGGCAGGGGGTGTGGGTCATGGCGCGAAACCGCTTCTTCGGCGTGTATGCCCCGGGCTGTTGCCGCGGGGTTTGCTGTGATGACCCTGCGCGCCGATGATCTATTGACACAGTACATCCATGCAGCGGCCGCGGGCCGCTGTTTCTTTGTTCAATGGGAGGTCGCTTCTTTGGATACGTCCTTTATGGTCAAATTCCTGACCATGTACGGGAAGGCCGCGGGGCTCACCCTGCGGCTGGGGGCGGCGGGCATCGCGCTGTCGCTGGTGGTGGGGGCGCTGTGCTGCATGGCGCGGTACTTCCGCGTGC
>JAZTZK010000147.1:0-3991 GCA_045637485.1 Clostridia bacterium | reverse complement strand
TTCGAAGCCCGCGGCTAAGACGGACATCTCCACGGCGAAGGTGACGGTCGCCAGCGCGACGTACAACGGCGGCAAGGCCGTGACGCCCAAAGTCACCGTGGCGCTCGGCGGGACCGAGCTGAAGGCGTCGACCGACTACACGGTGTCCTACGACAACAACAAGAACGCCGGCATCGCCGTCGCCATCGTGAAGGGCAAGGGCGACTACACCGGGTCCGCGGAGGTCACCTTCGCCATACGGGTACCCCTGTCCAAGTGCAAGCTCACGGTTAAAAGCCAGGTCTACACGGGCAAGAAGCTCAAGCCTGCCGTGACAGTGAAGTACGGCAAGAAGGCCCTCACGAAGGGCACCGACTACACCGTCAGCTACAAGAACAACAAGGCCATCGGCACGGCCACGGTGACGGTCAGGGGCAAGGGCGATTACACAGGCACGGTCAAAAAGACCTTCAAGATCAACCCGAAGGCTGTGAAGCTGTCTGCGCTGACGGCGGGCAAGGGCAAGCTGAGCGTCAGCTGGAAGAAGGCTCCCGGCGGCGTCTCCGGCTACCAGCTGCAATACGGCCTGAAGAAAAACTTCAGCGGCGCAAAAAAGGTGAACGTGGCCAAGGCTTCCACCGTCAAGGGCACAATCAAGAAACTGAAGGCGGGCAAGACCTACTACGTCCGCATCCGCGCCTATAAGAAGGTCGGCAAAAAGACGTATTACTCAGCCTGGTCTGCTGCAAAGAAGGCGAAGGTGAAGTAATACACCGAAACAGCATTATTCCCCGTATCATCTCCCCGCTCCGACATTTGGGCAGGGAATTTGTATGTTTTGGGGGATAAGGGCTTTTCATTTGGCGCCGGGGGTGCTATAATCATGGCATGCTACGGACCGGGGCGATGCCTTTCAGGGAGGCCCCGTCACAAAGGAGGTGAATGTCCGATGGCAAGCCTGGGAAGCCTTTTGGCCGGGAATATACCGGTGCTGCTGATGATGATCGTCGGCGTGGTCCTGCTGGTGGTGGAGATGTATGTGCCGGGCTTCGGCGCGCCGGGGATCTCCGGCATCGCGCTGCTGGTGCTGGGGTTCGTGCTGCTGAAGCCGCCCCTGGCGGAGGGACTGATACTGTTCGCGATACTGGCGGCGATACTGTGCGTGGCGCTGTCGGTGTGCCTGTACTCGGCGTCGAAGGGCCGACTGAGCAAGTCGAAGCTGGTGCTCAACGACGTGGCGGTGCCGGCGAGCGTCGCGGAGAACAACGACCTGAACTACTTCATCGGCCGGGAGGGCGTGACGCACACGGCGCTGCGGCCCGCGGGCATCGGCGAATTCGACGGCGTGAAGCTGAACGTGGTGTCCGACGGCGAGTTTATCGCCAAGGACAAGCCCATCCGCGTGCAGAGCGTGGAGGGCAACCGGATCGTGGTCCGTGAACTGATTGAAAGGGGATAGAGGCATGTCTAACATCAATATCGCATCCATCGCGGTGCCGGTCATCATCATTTTCCTGGTGATCGTGCTGTTCTCGCTGTTCCCGCTGGGCCTGTGGTTCTCGGCGCTGATGAGCGGCGTGCATGTGAGCATCTTCAACCTGGTGGGCATGAAGTTCCGCCGCGTCAACCCCCGGCGCATCGTGCCTCCGATGATCAAGGCCCGCAAGGCCGGCATCGACGTCTCGATGAACGAGCTGGAGACGCTGTTCCTGGCCGGCGGCAACGTGGATCGGGTGGTGGACGCGCTGATCGCGGCCCAGAGCGCCCAGATCCAGCTGACCTTTGAGCAGTCCAAGGCCATCGACCTGGCCGGCCGCAACGTGCTGGAGGCCGTGAAGATGTCCGTCAACCCGAAGGTGATCGAGACCCCGGTCATCGCCGCCATCGCCAAGAACGGCATCGAACTGCGGGCCAAGGCGCGGGTCACCGTGCGGGCCAACATCGACCGCCTGGTGGGCGGCGCCGGCGAGGAGACCATCATCGCCCGCGTCGGCGAGGGCATCGTCACCACCGTCGGCTCCTCCGAGAGCCACAAGGACGTGCTGGAGAACCCGGACCTGATCAGCCGCACCGTGCTGAACAAGGGCCTGGACGCCGGCACCGCCTTCGAGATACTGTCCATCGACATCGCCGATGTGGACGTGGGCCGCAACGTGGGCGCCCAGCTTCAAATGGACCAGGCCGAGGCTGACCGGCGCATCGCCCAGGCGAAGGCCGAGGAGCGCCGCGCGATGGCCGTCGCCCGCGAGCAGGAGATGAAGGCCAGCGTGCAGGAGATGCGCGCCAAGGTGGTCGAGGCCGAGGCCGAGGTGCCGAAGGCCATGGCGACCGCCCTGCGCGAGGGCAAGCTGGGCGTGATGGACTACTACAACATGCAGAACGTGCAGTCCGACACCCGTATGCGCGAGGCCATCGCCGGCGAAGGCGCAACCCCCGCGGAGAAGGACAAGAAGTAATTTTTTGCGGAGGGGGGATCATCCCCCTCCGGCCACAAATATCGACAGGAAGGGAGGCGGCCCTGTGGAGATCATCGGAGTGATTCTGTTTATCGCTTTTTTTCTCATCAACTTCGGCGACAAGAAAAAGAAGGCGGAAAATGCCGCCCGGAAGCCCGGAGCGCCCGCCGCCACGCGACCGGGAACGCCCGCCGCCAACGCCCGCGGCTCGAAGCCGACGCCATCGGCGGGGCGCGTGAAGCCGGTCAAACCGGCGTCCGCCATACCGAAGGACCTGGACGACCTCAAGGGGGCGATGAACAGGTGGCTTGAAGACGGTGTGGCCGAGATCAAGGCCGACGTCAAGCCCCCGGTACAGCCCGCGGGCCAGTCGGTGCAGGGCGCATCGATGCTGGACGACGCCCAATGCGCCGGCGGCAGCATGCCCCACAGCCACGCCGAGGGCCACAGCACCCTGGCGGACGAGGACTGCGCCGGCGGCAGCATGGCGCACACCCACACCGAGGGCGTCAGCCGCACCGCCCACGCCCGCCGCATGGCCGCTATCGACGCCGGCCACCCCGGCGGCGAGGACATACTGCCCGAGGCCATCGACGCCGTCGCGCTGCGCCGCGCGGTGGTCATGGCCGAGGTGCTGGGAAAGCCGAGGGCATTGAAGAAATCCCGATATGTCGCTTAGCGGCAGGTCGGGTCATGGAAATACCGCGCAATCGTGCGGTATTTCTTTAAAATACTGACGAGGCTGCATCGGTTTGACGAAGCCGACTATAATGGAGCGTAGCATGAACGATATTCGCATACTGATCGCCGACGACGACGCGGGCATGCGGCTGGTGATGCGCAGGCTGGTGGCGCAGGCGGATGGCTATGCGCTGACGGGCGAGGCGGCGGACGGCGCGGAGCTGATCCGGCTGTACGACGAACACCGGCCCGAGGTGGTGCTGCTGGACGTGGAGATGCCGGCGCTGTCGGGCATCGAGTGCGCCCGGGCCATACAGGACCGGGACCCCCGCACGGTGCTGGTGTTCGCCACGGCCCACGAGGAGTATATGGCCAGCGCCTTCGAGGTGTACGCCTTCGACTATCTGGTGAAGCCCTTCCGGGTGGAGCGGGCCATGGAGACCTTCCGGCGCATCCGCGAACGCCTGCGGGGCGGGGCGTTGGCCCCGATGCCCATGCCCGAAAGCGTGGCCGCGCCCGGCGCGGGCCCCTCTGCCACCCCCGACCCCGCCGCGCCGCCTGTGCCCGGGCGCATGATGCTGCGCCACCGGGAGGGGGTCAGCTTTGTGGACGTGGCCGACATCGCCATGGTGATGCGGGAGAACCGCGCCACCGTGCTGCTGATGAAGGACGGCGCGCGCTACGTGGTGCCCGACGGTATGGCCGAGCTGGACGAACGGCTGCCGGACGAGCTATTCTTCCGCACCCACAAGAGCTACATCGTGAACCTGAACCTGATCGAATCGATACAGCCCTATGGCCGCTGGACCTACGTCGTCAAGCTGAAGGGCCTCAGGGAGGACGCCCTGATCACCCACGAGCGGTTCGAGGCGTTG
>JAZTZK010000146.1:0-2081 GCA_045637485.1 Clostridia bacterium | reverse complement strand
TGCTGACCTCGCTGCACTGCGTGGCCATGTGCGGCGGCATCAACCTGGCCCAGAGCGCGACCTCCGCCCAGGCGGGGCGCAGGGTCAGCGCGGCAAATCTCCAATATAACCTGGGTCGGCTGCTCTCCTACACTGCCGTGGGAGGCGTCGTGGGGGCTGTGGGCTCGGTTTTCAGATTGAGCAGCGCGGCGCAGGCGGCAATCCAGCTCTTTGCGGCGGCATTCATGGTCGTGATGGCGCTGAACCTGATGGACGTGGACGGGCTGCGCAGCGTCGTGCCGACGCTGCCCGCTCGACTGCGGGCGCGGCTGATGGGGAAGGGCGGGCGCTCGTCGCTGGTCATCGGCCTTTTGAACGGCCTGATGCCCTGCGGCCCGCTGCAGGCCATGCAGCTCTATGCGCTGTCCACCGGCAGCTGGACCATGGGCGCGCTGTCGATGCTCTGCTTCTGCCTGGGGACGATCCCGCTGATGCTGGGCTTCGGGCTGGTCAGCGGGCGCTTGAACGCACGATTCGCAAGGCCCATGCGCGTCGCTTCCGGCGCGCTGGTGCTGCTGATGGGCATGGCAATGCTGTCGAACGGCCTGAACCTCGCTGGCGTGCAGATCCGGCTGCCCGGCAGCGCTGCCACCGACTCGGCTGTGGCCGACGAGAGACTGCAAATCGTGGAGTCCGAACTGGACTGGCGCGGCTATCCGAACATCACCGTGAAGGCGGGCGTTCCCGTGCGCTGGAACGTCCACGCGGAGGCTGAGAAGATCACCGGCTGCAACAACGAGATGGTCATTCCCGCGCTGGACCTGCGCGTGCCGCTGTCGCCAGGGGACAACATCGTGGAATTTACCGTGGACGAGCCCGGCGTGATTCCCTACACCTGCTGGATGGGGATGTTGAGCGGCTCGATCACCGTGGAGGAATAGACTATGGAGCAATACAATGTCACCGGCATGAGCTGCGCGGCGTGCAGTGCCCGGGTGGAGAAGGCCGTGAACAGTGTGCCCGGCGTCACCGCCTGCTCGGTCAGCCTGTTGACCAATTCGATGGGCGTGGAGGGCACCGCCTCGCCGCAGGAAATCATCCAGGCGGTGGAAGCGGCGGGCTACGGCGCGTCGCTGAAGCGTAGTGAAGCCGTTGCCCGGATGTCCGCCGACGAAGAGGCTTTGCAGGACAGGGAGACGCCGGTTTTGAGGAAGCGCCTGATCGCCTCGGTCATACTGCTGATACCCCTTCTGTACCTGTCCATGGGCCACATGATGTGGAATTGGCCGCTGCCCAAGTGGTTCGACGGCAATCATGTGGCGATGGGCCTTGTTCAGCTGGTGCTGACGGGCCTCATCATGGTCATCAACCAGAAATTCTTCATCAGCGGATTCAAGGCGCTGCTGCACCGCGCGCCGAACATGGACACCCTCGTGGCGCTGGGCGCGTCGGCGGCGTTCCTGTGGAGCCTGTACGTGCTGTTCGCCATGACGAGGGCAGTCGTGGACGGGGATTCCGAGGCCGTCATGCGGTATATGATGGACTTCTACTTTGAGTCCGCCGCGACGATATTGACGCTGATCACCGTCGGCAAGATGCTGGAGGCCCGCGCCAAGGGCAGGACCACCGACGCGCTGAAGGGGCTGATGAAGCTGGCCCCGAAAACCGCCGTGCTGATAAGGGACGGCGTCGAGGTCGAGGTGCCCGTTGCGCAGGTGAAGCGCGGCGACGTGTTTGCAGTGAAGCCCGGCGAGAGCATCCCCGTGGACGGGGTGGTTGTCGAGGGTGTCAGCGCCGTGAACGAGGCCGCGCTGACCGGCGAGAGCATCCCGGTGGACAAGGCCGCGGGCGACGCTGTGTCGGCGGCGACGATCAACCAGTCGGGCTATCTGAAGTGCGAGGCCACCCGCGTGGGCGAGGACACCACGCTTTCACAGATCATCAAAATGGTGTCCGACGCAGCGGCCACCAAGGCCCCCATTGCCAAGATCGCAGACAAGGTCTCCGGCGTGTTCGTGCCGGTGGTCATCGGCATCGCCATCATCACCACCATCGTCTGGCTGCTGGCGGGACAGCCCATCGGCTACGCGCTGGCGCGGGGC
>JAZTZK010000145.1:0-5346 GCA_045637485.1 Clostridia bacterium | reverse complement strand
TATTCAAAGGCTTGCGAAGCGTAGAAACCCCTGTCTTTTCCATACAATCAAACAAATCCCGAAGGGATTTGCGACGCGAAGGTACCCCTTTAGGCCACCACCCCTAATCCCTAAAATCTAACCCCTAACCCCTGAACTTCTGATTTGCCGCAGCGCGACAAATCAGAATTTTCCGCGTTAAAACTTCGCGCACGCATTGACAAAACGCTCTCCCTCCCTTATAATTTACCCAACTAAAGCAATAACGTAATTTGGAGGCTATTACCGTGAACCGCAGCGCTTACAGCTATTATTACTTTTACTTTATCGGCACGCGCAGATAAAGAGCTTTGCTGTACGCGGATTCAAGGGCTATGCCGAAGACGGTCCCGCAGTAAAACTCACTGCGGGCCGTTTCTTTTTCGCCTCCCCGTCCAGAACCCGAAAGGAGCCATCGACAATGATCATACTGCTCAAGGACAAGGTCAACGAAAACCAGGTGAAGAACCTGACCAACTGGCTGGAGGGCAACGGCTTCGGGCTGCACATCTCCAAGGGCCAGAACCACACCATCATCGGCCTGATCGGTGACACCAGCCGCGTGGACATGGACCTGATCGCCTCGCTGGACATCGTGGAGACGGTCAAGCGCATCCAGGAGCCCTTCAAGAGCGCCAACCGCAAGTTCCACCAGGACGATTCCGTCGTGGACTGCGGGAGCGCGAAGATCGGCGGAGGCCACTTCCAGATCATCGCCGGGCCGTGCAGCGTGGAGACCCGGGAGCAGATCATCGGCGTGGCCCAGGCGGTGAAGGCCAGCGGCGCGGGCATGCTGCGGGGCGGCGCGTTCAAGCCCCGCACCTCGCCCTATGCCTTCCAGGGCCTGCACGAGAAGGGCCTGGAGCTGCTGAGCGAGGCCAAGAAGGTCACCGGGCTGCCCATCGTCACCGAGATCATGGAGGCTTCCCACCTGCCGCTGTTCGAGGACGTGGACGTGATACAGGTCGGGGCGCGGAACATGCAGAACTTCGAGCTGCTGAAGGAGCTGGGCCAGACCCGCAAGACGATACTTCTGAAGCGGGGCCTGGCCAACACGCTGGAGGAGCTGCTGATGAGCGCCGAGTACATCATGGCCGGCGGCAACAGCAACGTGATACTCTGCGAGCGGGGCATTCGCACCTTCGAAACCTACACCCGCAACACGCTGGACCTGTCCGCCGTGCCGGTGCTGCGAAGGCTCACCCACCTGCCGGTGGTGGTGGACCCCAGCCACGGCACCGGGCACGCCTACCTGGTCCATTCGATGGCGATGGCGGCCACCGTGGCCGGGGCGGACGGCCTGATCATCGAGGTGCACAACGACCCGCCCCACGCCCTGTGCGACGGCAAGCAGTCCCTGACCCCGGAGCAGTTTGACGCGCTGGCCAAGGGCATCCGCAACGTACTGCCCTTTGCCGTGCGATAAGGAGGCGCTGAAGCCATGAAAATCGGCATTGTCGGCCTGGGCCTGATCGGCGGCTCCCTGGCCATGAGCATCCGCAAGCACACCGAGCACACCGTGTTCGGCTACGACATCGACCCCCAGGTGATGCTGCGGGCCAAGGCGGTGGAGGCCATCCACGACGACCTGACCGAGGACATGCTGCCGGGCATGGACATCGTGCTGGTCGCCCTGTTCCCCCAGTTGTGCGCCGACTGGATCGTCAACCACGCCGAGGCCTTCGGGCCGAAGGCGCTGGTGATCGACTGCGCGGGCGTCAAGCGCTGCGTCTGCGGCCAGGTGGAGCCGGTGGCGGCGCGGCACAGCTGGACCTACATCGGCGGCCACCCGATGGCGGGCCGGGAGTTCTCCGGCTTCGCCAGCGCCCGGGCCAATCTGTTTGAGAACGCCTCGATGATCCTCTGCCCCTCGGCGGAGGTGGGCATCGAAAAGCGGGAGGCCGCAAAGGCCTTCTTCCTGGAGGCCGGCTTCAAGATGGTGCGCTTCTGTACCCCTGAGGCCCACGACCAGATGATCGCCTACACCAGCCAGCTGGCCCACGTGGTCTCCGGCGCGTACATCAAGAACCCGCTGGCGCCCAGCCACAAGGGCTTTTCCGCCGGCAGCTTCCTGGACATGACCCGCGTGGCCCGGATGAACGAGGTCATGTGGACCGAGCTGTTCCTGGAGAACAACGACCTGCTGCTTCCCGCCGTGGACGACCTGATCTTCCGCCTGAACCAGTACCGCGAAGCCCTCGCCTCCGGCGACCCGGAGAAGGTGCTGCCGGTGCTGCGGGAGGGACGGGAGTGCAAGGAAGCGCTGGACTGATAAATCGAGCTGTGCTCGATTTATCAGGATAATGAGGAATTAGGAATGAGGAATGGATGTGGAAATCCTTACGGATTTCTTTGATTGAATGGGTGAATATCTCGCTGTATCAGGTAGTCAGAGCTTTATCAAAACAAATCCCGGAGGGATTTGGACCATCATTCCTAATTCCTAATTCCTAATTGAATACTGATTTGTCGCTCCGCGGCAAATCAGTATTGACGGAGGTGCCCATGCCCATCGAAATTCGTCCCGCCCGTCGCGTAGAGCTGGAAAAAGTCAACGCGCTGCGGCGACAGGTGAACGCGCTGCACGTGGCGGGCAGGCCGGAACACTTCAAGCCCGGCTTTGGCCCGGAATTGCAGGTTCGGCTGTACGAAGCCTTTGATTCTGAGCGCTTCGGCGTGATCGTGGCGGCGGAGGGGGCTGATATCCTCGGCTTTGCCTTGGTCCAATACGTCCACCGTCCGGAAGGGCCCTATACGCTGCCATTGGATTTCTACCATGTGGAGGAGTTCGGCGTGGACGCGGCCCATCGTCGCCGGGGCGTCGCCACCGCGCTGGTGACACACATGAAGGCCGATGCGAAGGCGCGCGGCTTCACCCGCCTGGACCTTGACGTCTGGGCCTTCAACGATTCCGCCCTGGCCTTCTATGAGGCGGCGGGATTCACGACCTACCGAAGGTATATGGAACTGGAGGTTTGAGCATGCGTACCATTCACATACCCGCTTCCCGTGAATACGACGTGCTGATCGGCGAAGGGCTGATCGACAAGGCCGGTGAATTGACGAAAAAGGTCGTCAGGCCCTGCAAGTGCCTGATCGTCACCGACGACACCGTGGACGAGCGCTACGGCGACCGGGTGCAGATCAGCTTCAGCTACGCCGGCTTCGACGTCTCCCGCTTCGCCTTCCCCGCCGGAGAGGCCAGCAAGAACCTGTCCACGCTGTCGGACATACTCGACGCCCTGGGCGAAGGGCAGCTGAGCCGCAGCGACCTCATCGTGGCGCTGGGCGGCGGCGTGGTGGGCGACATCGCCGGCTTCGCCGCGGCGATCTACACCCGGGGCATCCGCTTTGTGCAGATCCCCACCACGCTGCTGGCGGCGGTGGATTCCTCGGTGGGCGGCAAGACCGCCGTCGACATGCCCTTCGGCAAGAACATGGTTGGCGCGTTCCACCAGCCCAGCCTGGTGATCACCGACACCGATGTGCTCCGGGAACTGCCGCCCCTGCAGCTGTCCAACGGCGCGGCGGAGGCGATCAAGTGCGGCGTTCTCAACGACCCGGAGCTGTTCGCGCTGTTGGAGGGCGGCGAATGGCTGGAGCGGGTGGACGAGGTCGTGGCGCGCTGCGTGGCCTACAAGCGGGACGTGGTGGCCGGGGACGAGTTCGACACCGGGAACCGGGCCTTCCTGAACCTGGGCCACACCTTCGGACACGCCATCGAGCAGCTTTCCGGCCTGACGCTGCTCCACGGCCAGGCGGTGGCCGTCGGCACGGTGATGGCCGCCTCGGCGGCGGGCTGTCCCGAGGAAATGATACGACGGCTGGCCGGGTGCATGAAGCGCAACGGCCTGCCCGTGCGCTGCGACTACGACGCCCGGACACTGGCCCAGGCCGCCCTGTCCGACAAGAAGCGCGCCGGCGGCACGATCACGCTGGTGCTGCCCGATGCCATCGGCAGCTGCCATCTCGAAAAGACGCCCGTGACCGAGCTGCCCGCCCGATTCGAAAGGGTCCTCGCCGCGCAGGAGGCGCTGAAGCTGTGAACATCGTCATCACCCCCTCCCCCCTGTCGGGCGCGGTGCGCGTCCCGGCCTCAAAATCCGCCGCCCACCGGCTGCTGATCGGCGCGGCGCTGGCGGACGGCCCCACCCGCATCGACCTCAGCGGCATGAACCGGGACATCGAAGCCACCGCCGCCTGCCTGCGGGCGCTTGGCGCGGATATCGCGGAAGAAGGCGGCACGCTGGCCGTCTCCCCCGTCGCCGATGTTCCGACGGAAGCCACGCTGAACTGCGGCGAAAGCGGCTCCACGCTGCGCTTTCTGCTGCCGGTGGCCGTGGCGCTGGGCGTTCAGGCCACCTTCACCGGCCACGGTCGGCTGCCCCAGCGGCCCAACGCCCCGCTGGTGGCGGCGCTGCGGGCCCACGGTGCGGTGATCGACGGCGACCTGCTGCCCATGACTGCGTCCGGGCCCGTCGAGGGCGGGCTGTGGACCCTGCCGGGCGACGTGTCCAGCCAGTACGTCACCGGACTGCTGTTCACGCTGCCGCTGCTGAAAGGAGACAGCGAGATCAGGCTGACCACGCCGCTGGCCTCCGCGGCCTATGTGGACATGACCCTGCAGGCCCTGTCCCAGTTCGGCGTTGCCGTCGAAGCGACGGCAGACGGCTGGCGCGTTCCCGGCGGGCAGCGTTACCACTCCCCCGGCATGGCGACGGTGGAGGGGGACTGGTCGGCGGCGGCCTTCTGGCTGGCGGCCAATGCCCTGGGCGCGCGGATCGATGTGGAGGGCCTGCGCCCTGACAGCGTCCAGGGGGACAGGGCCGTCGCTACGCTGCTGGGGCAGGCGGCGATCGACGCCACCCACGTGCCGGACCTGGTGCCCGCGCTGGCCGTGGCGGCGGCCAACCGACCCATGCGGACGGTCATCACCGGCGCGGCCCGGCTTCGCCTGAAGGAGAGCGACCGCCTGCGCAGCGTTGCGGACATGCTGGGGGCGCTGGGCCACGCGGCCACGGTGACGCCCGACGGGCTGATCATCGACGGCGGGAGACCTCGGCCCTGCCCGGCCCCCGTCCGCACCGTGGACGGGGCCAACGACCACCGCATCGTGATGGCCGCCGCCGTGGCCGCCGCCTATGGGGACAGGCCCGTGCGCGTCACCGGCGCGCAGGCGGTGGAGAAATCCTACCCCGACTTTTTCCGCGACTTCACACTGCTGGGAGGGCAAGCGCATGTCGAACACGCTGGGCGATAGCTATCGCGTACAAGTCTTTGGGCAAAGCCATTCGCCCATGATCGGCGCGGTGAAGTCGGAGGCCAAGC
>JAZTZK010000144.1:0-7285 GCA_045637485.1 Clostridia bacterium | reverse complement strand
CAAAAATCACCCAAAAACATAAGGAAAACCGTCATTTCTGACGGTTCTAATGTCTAATCCGGTTGATAGTGATACTCGCTGACAATTATCGGCTGTCGGCAGAGAGGGGTATTCACTTTTGCATATCTTACGGCGCGGGGTATGCATCCTTTCCTATCCGTTGTGCCTCGACGACAGTTTACTACAGCTGAGGCTCTGATGCTTTCGTTCACATTATCGCCACCTGGGGATTCGCTATGGAAATACCGCACAGTATACAAAGCAAAAGAAGTATGGTAAGTACGTTGCAAGGTAGAACACGTCTTTGGAGTGGTCAAGAAGTTACAGCTCAGGGTCGACACGGTGGAACCCCTCCGACCCTGCCTGTGGCGGGGCCACCTCCCCGACGCGAAGATAGTCCTTTAGGACTTTCAGGGGAGGCAACCTCCAAAAGCCTCCCCTGAAAGGGTAATGCTGTCAACTTAAGGAGCGGCTTCTCCAAAAGCCTTCTCCTTTGGAGAAGGTGGATTGCCGCGAAGCGGCAAGACGGATGAGGTCTTTTGTGGATGGATTCGCGCCTTTATTGCGTCAGAGGCGCGAAGCAGAGCGTGAGGGGGACCTCATCAGTCTGGCCTGACGCTTCGCTAGGCCTTCGGTCGGCCAGCCAGCTTCCCCAGAGGGGAAGCCTTTTGGATGATGTTCGCCCTGATTCTGTTAAGACCGTGTTCAAAGTTGACAGCGTTACCCTTTCAGGGGAGGCTGTTGGAGGTTGCCTCCTCTGAAAGTCCTAAAGGACTCGCTTCGCGTCGGGGAGGTGGCCCCGCCACAGGCGGGGTCGGAGGGGTTCCACAGTGTCGACCCTGAGCTGTACCCCTTTCGCCGGTTATCATAGATGAATGTTGCTGTAAATATTGACCGGCACAAGGTCATGCGCTATAATAACATCAGGTTATTATAGGCTTTTAGTCAGCCTTTGATGGCGAAGAGGTGATCTTATGTCCGTTGACCGTTGGATGGCGCGGCTGGCGGCGCTGGCGCTGGCGGCGATGCTGGCGTTGATACCGGCGCTGGCCGAGAGCCTGGAGCATGGCGAGGGCGAGCCGGAATACTTGGAAAACGCCTGGAATTTCGTGGATATATCGATGGACATCTCAAAGGGTATCCCCGATGACGCCACCGGGGTGCTGGCCGACATCCGGGAGGCCGGGGTGCTGCGGGTGGCCACCGAGCCCTACTTTCCGCCCCAGGAGTTCATCGACCCGGATATCGAAGGCCAGGACGGCTACGTGGGGTCGGACATGGCGCTGGCCCGGCTGATCGCCGAGCGCATGGGCGTGGCGCTTCAGATCGTGCCGCTGGACTTTTCCGAGGTATTGAACACCTTGACCGACGGGACCTGCGATCTGGCCATATCGGCGCTCTCGTACACGCCGGGGCGGGCGGCCCAGGTGACGTTTTCAAAGGGCTATTACTTCGCGGGCGCCCAGGGCGGCAGCGGGCTGATGATCCGCGCGGCGGACAGCGGCAGCATCACCGGCGTCGACAGCCTCGTTGGGCGCAACATCGGGGCGCAGAGCGGCTCGCTGCAGGAGGCGCTGATGTATGAAAACGTGTTCCACTACCGCGAATTCAGGCGCTTTGGTTCGGTACAGGCGCTGTACGACGCCCTGACGAACGGGGCCATCGATGCGGCGATGGTGGACGCGACCACCGGGCAGGCCTACATCGACGGCAATCCCGGCTGCGGGCTGATGATGGTCCCCGGGACGCGCTTTACGCTGGAGGAGACATTTGAGGGCGACCGCATCGCCGCCCGGAAGGGCGAGGGCCAGCTGATCGCCTTCGTCAACGGCGTGATCGACGAGGCGCTGGAATCCGGCCGGTACATGACATGGTATGAGGAAGCCGACCGACGCGCCAGGGCGCTGGGCCTGTAGCGGGACGGCAGGGCCTGAAAGGGAGGGTTGCGGCAAATGAAGCGGTGGAAGATCTGGCAGATCAGCCTGTTTGTCGTGTTTTGCATACTGGTCAACTACGGGGGAAGGGCGCTGGCCGCGAGCCACGACTGGCCCCTGTGGCTGGACGCCTTTGGCACGGTGCTGTGCGCGTATGCCGGCGGGCCGGTGTGCGGCGCGATCGTGGGCCTGGCCAGCAACCTCATATATGGCATGATGAACGGCGTTTCCTACATATATGCGCTGACCAGCGTGGCCATGGGCCTGATCGTTGGCTTCTCAGCCCGAAGGAAAAAGCTGGAGACCTTTATTGACACGATGACGGTGGCGGCGAATGCGACCGCAGCCGCTGTGATCATCTCCGTGCCGCTGAATATGATCTTCTATGATGGCAGCACCGGCAACCTCTGGGGCAACGGCGTGATCGGCTTCTTTCGGGAGCGAAACCTGCCGCTGCCGCTTTGCCGGATATTCGGGCAGTGCTACGTGGAATTCCTGGACAAGCTGCTGACGCTGGTGCTGCTGTTCGTCGCGGTGCGCCTGGTTCGGCTGGCTCGCCGGAGCGGTGCGCGACGCAAGGCGGCGGAAAGAATGGCGGCGCTGGCGCTGGCGTCGGTACTGGGCGTCGCCCTGACCATGCCTGCCGCCAGGGCCGAGGAGACCGAGGCCATCGAATACAACGACTACGTGCAGACCGTCTACAACAGCAGCAACGGCCTGCCTTGCGGCGAGGCCAACGACATCGCCCAGACCAACGACGGCATCCTCTGGATCGGCACCTACGCGGGCTTGTACCGCTACAACGGGCGGGAGTTCACCTGGATGGACAACTACGAGTCCGTCCGAAACGTGAACTGCCTGTACGTGGACGAGGAGGGCCGCTTGTGGATCGGCACCAACGACAACGGCCTGTCCATCTGTATCAACGAGCGCATCTCCAACGTGGTGGACCAGGCCAGGGGGCTGCCCTCCAACTCGGTGCGCGCCATCATACAGAGTTCCGACGGCTATTACTATGTGGGCACCACGGGCAGCATGCAGATCCTGACCCTCAAAAACGGCCTCAGGCGGGTCAATACCCTCCGGGAGGTGAATTACGCTGATAAGATCGCCGCGGACGACGCGGGCCACGTAGCGGCCGTCACCTCCGACGGCAGGCTGTTTTTGATGCAGAAGGGCGTGATCCAGAGCTCGCTGCAGCTGCCGGAGGGCGAGGAGCTGTTCAACAGCGTGTGTTTCGGCCCGGACGGCGTGCTGCTGGCGGGCACCTCCACCAACCACATCTACGTGTTCGAGGTGAACGAGGGCTGGTTTGACGAAAAGACCGTGCGCACCTGCGAGGGACTGAAGCACATCAACGACCTCTACTACGTGGGTGACGGCGAGCTGTTCGTCTCCGCCGACAACGGCGTGGGCTACATCAGCCGGGAAAACGAGTTCGAGTCCGTCAACACCAATGACTTCAACAACTCCATCGACAACATGCTGATCGACTACCAGGGCAACCTGTGGTTCACCTCGTCCCGGCTGGGGCTGCTGCGCATGTCGCCCTCCGCCTTCAAGGACGTGTACGGCACTGTTGGCATGCCCAACCGCGTAGTCAACGCGGTGGAGAAGTGGCAGGGCGAGTATTACTTCGGCACCGACAAGGGCCTCGATGTGGTGGACGCGGCGTGCAAGAAGCGGATCACCAATGCGCTGACCGAGGAGCTGGACGGCGTGCGCATACGCTGCATGCTGGTGGATTCGTCGGATCACCTGTGGATCTGTACCTACGGCAGCGGCCTGCTGGAGGTGGAGCCCGACGGGACGGAGCACCTGTACAACAGTGACAGCGGCAGCTTCGGCAACCGGGCCAGGGTGGTGGCGGAGCTCTCCGACGGCACCATCATGGCCGGCGGCGACACCGGTATCAGCTTCATCCGGGACCATGAGATCGTCGAAACCATCGGCTATGCCGACGGCCTGATCAATTCGATGATCCTCACGGTGACCGAGCTGCCCGACGGGCGGATACTGGCAGGCACCGATGGCGACGGCATCGCGGTGCTGGTGGACGGCAGGGTGGACCGAATGCTGACCCGGGAGGACGGGCTCAGCTCCGGGGTGATCCTGCGCACCGTCCCCGACCCCAAGGGGCAGGGCGTGTTCATCGTCACCAGCAACGGCCTGTGCTACATGGATGAGGCGGGGGCCATCCGCAGCCTCGACAGCTTTCCCTATTACAACAACTACGACATATGGGCGCGGGACGCGAACACGCTGTTCGTGATGAGCAGCGCGGGCATCTACGTGGTGGACAGGGATGAGCTGCTCTCCGACAGCGAGAACATCACCTATGACCTGCTGGACGCCCGACGCGGCCTGAGCAGCGCGCTGACCGCCAATTCCTGGAATTACCGCGACGCCCACGGCGATCTGTTCCTGCCCTGCGACAAGGGCGTGTTCATCATCGACACCGAGCGCTACACCTCGGGCATCAGCGCCTATCGCATGTCGGTCAAGAGCGTCAAGCTGGACAATGCCGTCAAGAGCGTGGGCCGGCGCAACACCATCGAGATCGGCCGGGGCGTGGGCAAGGTGGAGCTGATACCGGAGATCATCAACTACACCATACAGGATCCCTATGTGGGCTACTGGCTGGAGGGCTTCGACGCGGACTGGACCATCATGCCCCAGAGCAGCCTGGGCGCCATTACCTATACCAATCTGCCCACCGGCGCCTACACCTTCCACCTGGCGGTCTTCGACAACAACAAGAGCAACATACTGGGCGAGCGGGATTACACGCTGGTCAAAGCCAGGGAGATCTACGATCACCCCTGGTTCGTGGGCTATATCGTGCTGGTGCCGATGCTGGCGGTCATCTGGGCCACCTGGTACAGCATGCGCAGGCGCATGCAGCGCCTGCTGGAGCGCCAGGAGCGTGAGATGGCGCTGATGAAGCAGCAACTCCAGATGGGCAACGAGACCATCATGGCTATCGCCAAGACGGTGGACGCCAAGGACGGGCGCACCAGCCGGCATTCACAGCGGGTGTCCCAGTATTCGATGATGATCGGCAGGGAGCTCGGCTTCGACGAGAAGGAGTGCGAGAACCTGCGCAGGGCCGCGCTGATGCACGACATCGGCAAGATCGGCATCCCGGACAAGATACTCAACAAGCCCGACCGCCTGACCGATGAGGAGTACGTGGTGATGAAAACCCACGTTACCCACGGTGCGGAGATCCTGAAGGACTTTACGCTGATCGAGCACGTGGTGGATGGCGCGCGCTACCACCACGAGCGCTACGACGGCCGGGGCTATCCCGATGGCCTGAAGGGGGAGGAGATCCCGCTGTACGGGCGCATCATTGGCGTGGCGGACGCCTTCGATGCCATGACCGCCAACCGCGTGTATCGCAAGCAGATGGACTTTGGCTACGTTTTCAATGAGATGAAGAACGGAAAGGGCACTCAGTTCGACCCGCAGATCGTGGACATACTGCTGCGGCTGATCGACGAGGGCAAGATCGACCTGAACGCGCTGTATCAGGTCAAAAAGGATGATTGAAGGGATGGGTGAAGACGGGCATGAAGCGCGTATACATAACCACGATCGTGACGGCGCTGCTGGTGGTCGCGGCCTTCAGCATGGTGTATTCCGTGTGGGACGGCGTCGCCCGTGTGGACGCCCTGAAGGTGGGCTTCATCTATGAAAACGACGAGAGCACACCCTACACCTACAATTTTATGCTGGCCCAGGAGGCGCTGGAGGCCCGGCTGCCGGACCGGGTGAAGATCTACGCCCACACCAACGTGCCCGAGGACGAGAGCGCTGACCCGCTGCACGCGCTGGTGCAGGACGGCTGTTCGATCATATTCACCAACAACTACAGCCCCCAGGTCGTCGAGGCCGCCCGGCAGAATCCGAACGTGCAGTTCTGCCAGACCTCCTTCAGCACCGCGAACCACGACGACTACCCGCCGAACTACCACACCTTCAATGGGGCCGTCTACCAGGCCCGCTACGTCAGCGGCATCGCCGCGGGGCTCAAGCTGCGGGATATGATCGACAACCACGTCATCGACGCCGACGGGGCGCTGGTGGGGTATATCGGGGCCTATCCCTCGGTGGAGGTTGTCTCCGGTTTCACGGCGTTCCTGCTGGGTGTGCGCTCTGTGGCGCCGGAGGCGACCATGCGCGTGCGCTATACCAATGCCTGGAGCAGCTACACCCGGGAAAAGGCCTGCGCCAGGACCCTGATCGACGAGGGCTGCGTGGTGATCGCCCAGCACACCGATACCATCGGCCCCGCCATGGCCTGCGAGGAGGCCAAGGGGAGCCGTCCCCTGATCCATGTGGGCTACAACCAGAGCATGGTGGACATCGCCCCGTCCACATCGCTGATCAGCACCCGGGTCAACTGGGTCCCCTATGTGGTGGGGGCGGCGGAGGCGCTGCTGGAGGGCCGGGAGATCGAGAAGAGCATACCCGGAGCCGTCTTCGGCAACGATATTTGCGCCGGCTTTGACCATGACTGGGTGGAGCTGACCGAGCTGAATCGCCAGCTGGCGCCATACGGCACCGCCGAAAAGCTGGACAAGGCCATCGATGCCCTGCGCAAGGGCACGCTGGAGGTGTTCAAGGGCGATTATATCGGCGTCGATCCCGACAATCCCGCCGACACCGTCGACCTCAGCCAGGGATACAGGGAGAACGCGAATTCCTCCTGGCCCACGTTCCACTATTTGCTGAAGGAAGTTGTTGAGGTGGAGGATTAGGGCATATTCCAAATGCCTGAGGCCCGCTTTCGGCGTCTCTGCCTGCGTTTCTGCGTTGCATTTTCTTGACTTGATAGAATACCGCGCAATACGGCGTCGCCTCTGACGTAATGCGCGGTATTTTCTATAGTCTCCTGACATTTAACGTGGTTGCCGCTTGACAATACCCCCCAGGGGTGTTATACTGTCCCTGTAAAATACCGGGAAGGGGTATGTGGATGTCAAATGCAACGAATGTCGACGCCCGCCAGGAGGGCATCTATCAACAGGCAAAGGACAAATTCCTGCACTATGCCAGCGCGGCGGACCTTCGCGAGGCTGAGGGGCTGTTCCGGCAGATATCCGATTATAAACAGTCCGCGGCGTATGCCGAAAAGTGCGAAACGCTGCTGGCCTACATGCCGGGCTGCACGGTGACCTTCGGCAGCTTCGAGGGGAAGCCCATCCGCTGGCGGATCGTGGACCAGCGAGGCAAGATGCGCCTGCTGCTGGCCGAGGACATCATCGCTCGCCGCTGCTACCACCGCACCACGCTGGAGGACGCTACCTGGTCGGATTGCTCGCTGCGCAGGTGGCTGAACAGGG
>JAZTZK010000143.1:0-3118 GCA_045637485.1 Clostridia bacterium | reverse complement strand
CTCTCAAAAACGTCTTTCGTTACGACAGAAAGGGGAAAAACAAACCTAGAACCCGTTCTCATCCCGGTGTCAAATTTTCTCAATCGCAACGGCCCTCTTGTTAGTCCTTTCTTGCCTTAAGTTGACAGTGTTACCCTATGGGGAAGGTGTCTTTCCCGGAAAATGCTTGCATTGTTCCGGGAAAGACGGATGAGGTCCTCGACGCTGAGACAACGTCTATTGGAAGATAGGCGCGAGGCGTAACGTAAAGGGACCTCATCCGGCGCTGCGCGCCACCTTCCCCAGGGGAAGGCTTTTGGATACCGCTTCAAATCGACAAATCAGAATTTGCCTGACTGAACAGATATCCTAAATCCTAATTCCTAATCCCTTATACTGCTCTCCTCCCCCTCCGTCGGCATGACCAGGGGGCGGGGGCGGGGGAAATTGGAGTGGATATCGACGAATACGTTCCTGCTGCCGCTGTCGATGATGGCGTCGATGACCTCCAGCACGTGGCAGGCCATGTCCGCGCCCGCCCGGGCGGGGCGGCCCGCCCGGACGGACCAGGCCAGCTCGGCGGGGCCGACGCCCCGGCTGTTGTCCGCATAGCCGAATCCTGAGGGACTGGCTTCGCGTCGCCCTGAAGGACTGGCTTCGCGTCGGGTGCAAGTTAGCACCCGCGCCGGGGCGGGCGGCGCGTCATAGGCCCAGTTGGGCTGCAGGCGCACCGCGCCGCCGAAGCCGTTGGGGTCGGGCAGGTAGAGTATGCCCTTTGTGCCGTAGATGGCGAAGAAGTGCATATCCTCGATCACGCTGTCGGCGTTCACATGGGCCGTGCCGCTGATGCCGCTCTTCAATGTCAGCACCGCGCTGATCTCGCTCTCGTTGGGGGTGTCGATGGGCTGGCCGTAGGTCTTTGACTTCGGGTCGATGTCGATGCGGGTAGGATAAGGCGCGCGCACCGCCGCCGCCACCCGCGCCACAGGGCCCAGCAGGCTGCACAGGGCGGTGAGATAGTAAACGGAATAGTCATAGGCGACGCCGCCGAAGGGCAGGTTCAGGAACCGGTAGAAGCTGCTGAGATAGTCGTTGTCCCGGTTGGCCGCGAAGGCGAAGGAGGTCACCTCGCCGATCAGGCCGTCGTCGATGGCCCGCCGCGCGGTCTGCAGCGCCGCGCCCAGGAAGGTGTCCGGCGCGGAACCCAGCCACAGGCCCTTCTTCGCCGCCAGGTCCGCCAGCGTCCGGGCGCTTGGGTAGCCGGTGGTCATCGTCTTTTCGGTATAGACGTGCTTGCCCGCCTCCAGCGCCTGCCGAATGATGCCTTCGTGGGCCGGGGTGGGCGTCAGATTCACGATCATGTCGATGCGCCCGTCCGCGAGCATGTCCTCCAGGGTCATCGCCTTAAGGCCGAATTCATCGGCGCGGCGCTTCGCGTTTTCAAAGTGAGCCGAGCAGACGCCGCCCACCTCCAATATCTCAAATCGGCGGGTCATGTTTTCAAGGTAGATGCTGCTGATCAGGCCGGAGCCGACCACGCCGACGCGCATGGGCTGTACAGACATATTAGTTCCTCACTCCTCTTCAAGGCTTGCGCCGTTTGTGGCGATCACGTTGGCGTACCAGGCGGCGGAGTCCTTGGGGATGCGCCTGAGGGTGGGATAGTCCACGTAGACGATGCCGAAGCGCTCGTCGTAGCCGCTGGCCCACTCGAAGTTGTCCAAAAAGCTCCATTGCAGGTAGCCCATCACCTTCGCGCCGTCGGCGATGGCCCTGGACAGGGCGGTCAGGTAGCGGTGCAGAAAGTCGATGCGCTGGGGGTCGTGCACCTTCCCGTCCCAGAAGATGACGTCGTTGCAGGAGAGCCCGTTCTCGGTGATCAGTATCGGCAGGCCGTAGCGCCTGTACAGGTGCAGGGGGCCGAAGTGGATCACCTCGGGGGTTATGGGCCACTTGACGGCGGTGCGCGGGAAGCCGCAGTGCAGCGCCATCTCCCTGCCGTCGCCATCCACCATGCTGCCGTTGTAGAGGTTGATGCCGATGAAATCCGGAGCCTCCATGGCGTCCCAGTCGCCCTGGGGCACCGTGGCGGCGAATTTGCGGACCGGCGCGGGGATGGAATCGTCATAGCGGCGCAGGATCACGCTGTCCAGTATGATGTTGGTGTTGAAGGCCCAGCCCCACCCTTCCTGGCTCATCTCAAAGGTGGCCCGATAGGCGCTCTGGCGGCCCTCGGGGGTATCCTCGGCGGGATAGCACAGCTTTCCGCAGGGCACCAGGCCCACCAGCGCCTCGGGGTCCACGGCCTTGATGGCGCGCTGGGCGGCGCTGTGGGACAGCGCGAGGATGTGGAACAGCCGCGCGATGTCCTCCTCCGGGCAGCGCCAGCCGGGGGCCATGGCCTCGGAGTAGTAGCCCAGGGCGATGCACTGGGGCTCGTTGATCGTCATGTACTTCCTGACCCGGCCCTTGAAGCGCCTGGCGATGACCTCGGCGTAGCGGGCGAAGATGTCCACCATCTCCCGGTTCAGCCAGCCGCCCCGGTATTGCAGCGCGCTGGGCAGGTCCCAGTGGTACAGTGTGACCATCGGCTCGATGCCGCTTTCCAGCAGCCGGTCCACCAGGTCGTCGTAATAGGCCAGCCCCGCCTCGTTCAGCGGACCGTCGCCATCGGGCATGACCCGCGCCCAGCTGATGGAGAAGCGATAGGCCTGTATGTTCAGCCGCTTCATCAGGGCGATGTCCTCGCCATAGCGGTGGTAGCTGTCGCAGGCGATATCGCCGTTGTCGTTGTTCCTCACAGTGCTGCCGCCAATCCGGTGGCAAAAGTCATCCCAGATGCTGGGGCCCTTACCGTCGGCGTCCCAGCCGCCCTCGCACTGGTAGGACGCGCAGGCCACGCCCCATATGAAGTCGGACGGAAAAACTGTCATGGAGGGTTTCATCCTTTCGTATTGGATTTGAATGTCTGTCAGGGAAATTCTGATTTGTCGAGCTCTGCTCGATAAATCAGAATTTGAGGGGTTAGGCTTTAGGGGTTAGGGGTTAGGGAAGGATGAAATCCTTGCGGATTTCTTTATATTCAAAGGCTTGCGAAGCGTAGAAACCCCTGTCTTTTCCATAGAATCAAACAAATCCC
>JAZTZK010000142.1:0-8018 GCA_045637485.1 Clostridia bacterium | reverse complement strand
GGTTAGGTTATAGGGGTTAGGTTATAGGGGTTAGGTTATAGGGGTTAGGGGTCAGGGGTTGTGCCCTAAAGGGCTGGCTTCGCGTCGCAAATCCCTTCGGGATTTGTTTGATTCTATGGGGAAGACAGGGGTTCCAATGCTTCGTAATTCGTATCTGATCAGTCGTGGCGGCGTAGACGCCGCCGCTACTGCGAATCGCCCTGTAGCGGCGACACGAAGTTAGTCCTTTAGGGCGGCCTCCAGGCCGCCACAGTAGGTAAAAGTTCGTAAGAACTGAACAGATACCATAATTATTTGAATAAAAGAAATCCGTAGGATTTCTCCCTTCCCTAACCCCTAAAAGCTAACCCCTAAAACCTAACCCCTAAAACCTAACTCCTAAAACCTAACCCCTAACCCCTCAAATGCAGATTTGTCACAATATATACTTCTTCACATCCATCTGGTGCATATCGCCGGAGAGCTGGGCCTTGACGTATTCGGCGTTGACCTGGACGCAGATCTCCGGGGCGTCGCCGCCGCCGGCGTTGAAGGCGATGTCGCTGAGTATGCGCTCCATCAGCGTGTGCAGTCGGCGCGCGCCGATGTTCTCGCTGGACTCGTTGGCCTGCCAGGCGTATTCGGCGATCAGGGACAGGGCGTCCTCGCCGAACTCCAGGCTGACGCCGTCCACCCCCAGCAGCAGCTGGTACTGGCGGATCAGGGCGTTCTCGGGCTGGGTGAGTATGCGCTTGTAGTCCTCCATGGTCAGGGGCTTCAGGTCCACCCGCACGGGGAAGCGGCCCTGCAGCTCGGGGATCAGGTCGCTGACCTTGGATACGTGGAACGCGCCGGCGGCGATGAACAGCACATGGTCGGTCTTGACCGGGCCGTACTTGGTGTTCACGGTGCTGCCCTCGACGATGGGCAGTATGTCCCGCTGCACGCCCTCGCGGCTGACGTCGGGGCCGCTGTGGCCGCCGCCCTTGCCCGCCACCTTGTCGATCTCGTCCAGGAAGACGATGCCGTGCTGCTCGGCCCGCTCGATGGCCTCGGTGTAGACCTGGTCCATGTCGATCAGGTTCTGTTCCTCCTCGGCCTGCAGCAGCTTCCGGGCCTCCCGGACCTCCACCCGGCGCAGCTTGGTCTTCTTGGGCAGTATGTTGCCCAGCACGTCGTTCATGTTCATGTCCATGCCGGGGATCTCGGGCTGGGGCGTTCTCTCCTCGACCTCCACCTCCACCAGTTCGTGCTCGAGCTCGCCCCGGCGCAGCCGCTCGCGGACGTCGCCCTGGCGGACGGCCAGCGCGCTCTTCTCCTCGGGGCTGGGCTCGGGCTGGCGGGGCTTGTTGCCCAGCAGTATGTCGATGGGGTTGGCGGGCTTGCGCCTGACGGTCTGGGTCAGCAGCTCCACCAGCCGGTCCTCCACGTTGGCCTGGGCGCGGATGCGCACCCGCTCGGCGTGCTGGCCCTTGACCAGCCGGATCGAGGCCTCCACCAGGTCGCGGATGATGCTCTCCACGTCGCGGCCCACGTAGCCCACCTCGGTGAACTTGGTGGCCTCCACCTTCACGAAGGGGGCGTCCACCAGCTTGGCCAGGCGGCGGGCGATCTCGGTCTTGCCCACGCCGGTGGGGCCGATCATCAGTATGTTCTTCGGCGTGACCTCCTCCCGGATGTCCTCCGGCAGCTGGGCACGGCGATAGCGGTTGCGCAGGGCCACGGCCACGGCGCGCTTGGCGTCGTCCTGGCCGATGATGTAGCGATCCAGTTCGCGAACGATCTCGCGGGGGGTGAGTTCTGTCATGGCGATTTCCTTTCGGTAGAAGGGGGGAGGAGGAATTAGGAATTAGGAATTGTGGTTGAAATTCTGGCGGATTTCTTTTTATTGAAGGGGAGCTGCGATATCGTTCCGTATCCTTTGAATTACAATCGTAGCTGTTCGGTCGTGGCGGCGTGGACGCCGCCACAGTAGGTGAAAGAACGAAAGGACTCAACAGATACCATGGTCAATGCCTTCCGACTCCTATCAACCAAATCCCGTCAGGGATTTGGTTACAGCTCAGCGTCCTGATTATTCGGAACCCCTCCGCCTCACTTCGCTCGGCACCTCCCCTTTCAGGGGAGGCTTTTGGAGGTTGCCTCCCCTGAAAGTCCTAAAGGAATAGCTTCGCGTCGGGGAGGCGGCCCCGCCACAGGCGGGGGCGGAGGGGTTCCACCGTGTCGACCCTGAGCTGTAACGGGATTTGCTCCTCCATTCCTCATTCCTAATTCATTTCCTACACGGTTTCGACGATGATGTTCCCGTTGGTGTACACGCAGATCTCGCTGGCGATCTCCAGCGACTTGCGGGCGATCTCGGGGGCGGTCAGGTCTGTGTTGGCGATCAGGGCGCGGGCCGCGGCCAGGGCGTAGTTGCCGCCGGAGCCGATGGCCAGCACGCCGTCGTCGGGCTCGATGACCTCGCCGGTGCCGCTGATCAGCATCAGGTTGTCCTTATCGGCGCACAGCAGCATGGCCTCCAGCCTGCGCATGGCCCGGTCCATCCGCCAGTCCTGGGCCAGCTCCACCGCCGCCCGGGGCAGGTTGCCGGCGTACTGGGTCAGCTTGTCCTCGAACTTCTCGGACAGGGCGAAGGCGTCGGCCACGCTGCCGGCGAAGCCGGTGACCACCTTATCGCCGAATATGCGGCGCACCTTCTTCGCGGTGGCCTTCATGATGGTGTGCTCGCCCATTGTGACCTGGCCGTCGCCGGCCACGGCGATCACGCCGTCCTTCTTCACGGCGCAGATGGTGGTGCCGCGGAAGGGGCTTCTGGGTTCATGTTCATAGCTCATACTCTTTGATCACCTCGTTCAGCGCATCGATGGCGACGGCGCTCAGCCTTTCGTAGCGGTTTTTCTTGCCCTTCACCCGGAAGGGCAGGGCGTCCAGTATGCCGAAGTTGGCGTTCATCGGCTGGAAGCTTGGGCTGGGGGTGCGCACGTGGCGCTCCAGCGCGCCGAGGACGGTCCTGCCGGTGAAATCCGGCTCCGGCTGCCCGGCCAGGGCCTTCGTCAGCGACACCGCTGCCACCAGCCCGCTGGCGGTGGATTCCATGTAGCCCTCCACGCCGGTCAGCTGGCCGGCGAAGCGCAGCAGGGGGTTGCCCTTCATGGCGTAGTTGCGGCCCAGCACCGCGGGGCCGTTCAGGTAGGTGTTGCGGTGCATCACGCCGTAGCGGGCGAATTCCGCGTGCTCAAGGCCGGGGATCATGCCGAACACCCGCTTCTGCTCGCCCCACTTCAGCCGGGTCTGGAAGCCCACCAGGTTGTACAGCGTGCCCTGCACGTTCTCCTGGCGCAGCTGCACCACGGCGTAGGGCTCCCTGCCGGTGCGGGGATCGGTGAGCCCCACCGGCTTCAGCGGCCCGAAGGCCAGCGTCTGGCGGCCACGGGCGGCCAGTATCTCCACGGCCAGGCAGCCCTCGAACACCAGCTTCTTCTCGAAGTCGTGCAGCTCGGCCAGCTCCGCGCCGACCAGGGCGTCGTAGAAGGCGTTGTACTCGTCCTCGGTCATCGGGCAGTTCAGGTAGTCGTCGGAGCCCCTGCCGTAGCGGGAGGCCCGGAACACCTTGTCCATGTCCAGCGAATCGGCGGTGACGATGGGGGCGGCGGCGTCGAAGAAGTTCAGCGCGCCCACGCCGGTGCGCCCGGATATGGCGTCGGTCAGCGCCGGGTCGGTCAGCGGGCCGGTGGCGACGATGGCGGGGGCGTCGGGGATTTCCGAGACCAGCCCGCGCTCGACGGTCACCAGCGGGTGGCCCTCCAGCGCCGCGGTGACCCGGCCTGAGAACTGCTCCCGGTCCACGGCCAGCGCCCCGCCGGCGGGCACCCGGCTCGCCTCGGCGCAGCGCAGTATGAGGCTGTCCATCGCCCGCAGCTCCGCCTTCAGGAGGCCCGAGGCGTTGGTGAGGTGCTCGGCCTTCAGCGAATTCGAGCAGACCAGCTCCGCAAAGCCAGGGGATTTGTGGGCGGGGGAGTACTTCACCGGCTTCATCTCGACCAGGCGCACCGGGATGCCCCGTTTCGCCAGCTGCCAGGCCGCCTCGCTCCCCGCCAGACCCGCGCCGACGACGGTGACGATTGTTTCTTGGTTCATGCGATCTCCTATAGAGGGGAAATGAGGAATGAGGAATCAGGAATGAGGAATGAGGAATGGCGGTGGAAATCCCTGGCGGGATTTCTTTTTACCAAATTGGGGACAGAACCAGGCATTTTCAATCAAGGAAATCCGTCAGGATTTCTACATTCATTCCTAATTCCTAACTCCTCCTCCCTAATTCTCCTCCTGCGTCTCCACCTGCACCTTGTGCCGACACGTCTCGTTGGCGCAGACGTGGTACAGCGTGTCCTTGCCGCCGCGCTTCAATACCATGTAGCTGCCGCAGACGGGGCACTTTTCCTTCACGGGGCGATCCCAGGAGACGAAGTCGCAGTCGGGATATTTTTCGCAGCCGTAGAACTTGCGGCCCTTTCGGCTGATGCGCTCCAGCAGCTCGCCGCCGCACTTGGGGCAGGGCACGCCGATGTTGTTGGGCAGGGCCAGCGTGTGCCGGCAGGCGGGGAAGTTGGGGCAGGCCAGGAAGCGGCCGTAGCGGCTCATCTTGTAGACCATCATCGCGCCGCACTTCTCGCAGGGCACGTCGGACACCTGATCCTCGATGGCGATCTTTTCGATGTTCTCCTCGGCCTTCTCCAGGTCCTTCTCGAAGGGGCCGTAGAACTCGGCCACGATGCCCCGCCAGTCGGTCTTGCCCGCCTCCACGTCGTCCAGCTGGTCCTCCATGCTGGCGGTGAAGGTCACGTCCACGATGTCCGGGAAGTTCTGGCACATCAGGTCGTTGACGATCTTGCCCAGCTCGGTGGGGATCAGGCGCTTGTTCTCCTTGGCGATATAGCCCCGGCGACCGGTGATCGTCGATATGGTGGGGCTGTAGGTGGAGGGGCGGCCGATGCCCTTCTCCTCCAGCGTGCGCACCAGGCTGGCCTCGGTGTACCTTGGCGGCGGCTGGGTGAAGTGCTGCTCGGCGTCCATGTCGCCCGCCTCGGCGGCCATGCCCTCGGTGAGCTCCGGCAGGCTGCCGTTCACGGCCTCCTCCTGGGGGTCGTCCACGCTCTCCACGTACACGGCGGTGAAGCCGGCGAAGCGCTGCTTCTGGCCGTTGAAGTGGAAGCGGGGGCCGCTGGCGGCGTCGATGTCCACGGCCAGCGTGTCGTACAGCGCCGGGGTCATCTGGCTGGACACGAAGCGGTCGTAGATCAGCTTGTACAGCCGGAACTGGTCCCGGGACAGGGAGGATTTGATGCTCTCGGGGCGGCGCTCCACCACGGTGGGGCGGATGGCCTCGTGGGCGTCCTGGGCGCTCTTGCGGGTCTTGTAGACGTTGGGCTTCTCGGGCAGGTAGTCCGCTCCCCAGGTGTCACCGATGAGGGCGCGCACGGCCTCCACGGCCTCGCCCGAGATGCGGGTGGAGTCGGTGCGGATGTAGGTCACCAGGCCCTGGGAGCCCTCTCCGGCCAGCTCCACGCCCTCGTAGAGCTGCTGGGCGATCTGCATGGTCTTCTGGGTGGAGAAGCCCAGCTTGCGGGAGGCCTCCTGCTGCAGGTTCGAGGTGGTGAACGGCGGCGCGGGCAGGCGACGGCGCTCGCCCTTCTTGATGTTCGCCACGCGGAAGGAAGCGCCCTCGCAGCGCTCGATGACCGCGTCGGCGTCGGCGCGGGTCTTCAGCTCGACCTTCGCGTCGCCCTCGCCGGTGTAGCGGGCGGTGACGCTCGCCTCGCCGATGGCGAAGGTGGTCTCCAGCGTCCAGTACTCCTCGGGGATGAAGGCCTCGATCTCGGCCTCGCGGTCGCAGATGATCTTGGTGGCCACCGACTGCACGCGCCCGGCGCTCAGGCCCTTCTTGACCTTCTGCCAGAGGATCGGGCTGATCTTGTAGCCCACCAGCCGATCCAGCACCCGCCGGGCCTGCTGGGCGTTGACCAGGTCCATGTCGATCCGCCGGGGGTTCTTCACCGCGGCCTTCACGGCCTTGCTGGTGACCTCGTGGAATTCGATGCGGCAGGGGGAGGCCTCGTCGATGCCCAGCACGTTGGCCAGGTGCCAGGAGATGGCCTCGCCCTCGCGGTCCGGGTCGGTGGCGAGGTAGATCTTGCTCGCGGCCCTGGCTTCCTTGCGGATCTTGCCGAGGATCTCGCCGCGCCCGCGTATGGTGATGTACTTGGGTTCAAAGTTATTGTCCACATCCACGCCGATCTGGCTCTTGGGCAGGTCGCGCACGTGGCCCTGGGAGGCCTCGACCTTGTAGCCGCGGCCAAGGAACTTTCCGATCGTCTTTGCCTTGGCCGGTGATTCGACGATGACGAGCTTGTTTGCCATAGTTTCCTCCGAAATGAGGGAACAGGGAACAGGGAACAGGGAACAGGGGGGCCTGTTCGAGGTTCATCGTCCTTGCTCCGATTTAGGTGTAGGCCCGGTAGAGTCCGCCGGGCGCCTTATCTATTATTCCTCTAAGTTCCAGCATTGTCAAGTGGGAATTTAATTTTGCCGCGGAAAGGCCGGTGATTTGGGCCAGTTCCTCGAAGGACAGCGCCTCGTTGCGCAGCGGCTCGACGATGGACGCCTCCTCCGGGCTCAGGTCGGGCTTCGGCGCGGCCTTGACCGCGCCTTCGGCGGGGCGCCGGGCCCAGCGGCAGTGCTCCAGTATGTCCCAGGGCGAGAGCACCGGGACTGCGCCGTCCAGTATCATCTGGTTCGGCGCGGCGCTGAGGGGCGAATAGATGCTCCCGGGCACGGCGAACACGTCCCGGCCCTGCTCCAGGGCCAGGTTCACGGTGATCATGGCCCCGCTGGCCTTCGCGCCTTCCACGATCAGCGTGCCCTGGCACAGCCCGCTGACGATGCGGTTGCGGGCGGGGAAGTTGCCTGGGCGCGGCGGCGTGCCGGGCACGTATTCCGACACGATCGCCCCGCCGCTGTCCAGTATCTCCGCCGCCAGGTCCCTGTTCTCCGGGGGATAGACCACGCCCACGCCGCACCCCAGCACCGCGACGGTGGGGCCGTGGCCGTCCAGCGCGCCCCGGTGGGCCCAGGAGTCGATGCCCCTGGCCATGCCGCTGACCACGGTGACGCCGTTCTCCGCCAGGCTCATGGCAAATTCCCGGGCGGCCCGCTGGCCGTCCCGGGTGCATTTGCGCGCGCCCACCACGGCGATCATCCGCTCGGCGTTCAGGGGGCAGTCGCCCCGCACGTACAGCGTGGGCGGCGGGTCGTAGATGCCCGTCAGCGCCGGGGGATAGTCGTCCGACAGCCGGGTCACGGCCCGGATGCCGCCCTTCTCCAGCCGATCGAACAGCCGGTAGAAGTAGTTGTCGCTGCGGGCCATGCGCAGCTTCTCAAAGGCGGACTTGCCCAGCGCCGCGGGAATGTCCGGCGGTACCAGCGCTCCGCCCAGGGCGTCCCAGACGCTTCGGGCGTCGCCGTACAGCGACAGCAGGCGGTAAAACCGCTTCGCCCCGATGCCCTCCACGCTGGACAGCCAAATCCAGTATTCTTCCATAACAGTCATAGTATGCCTATTTTACGGGGAAGACGGGCATTTGTCAAGATGGGCGGGGGGAAACATGGTGAACATGGGGTGAGAATATGGTTACAGCTCAGTGTTTGACATGGGGACCTCATGAGGCCACTGAAAAAGTCCGCATTGAATCATCACGAATGCAGATATGCATTTCCTCTGTATCTGTTCAGTCAGGTAAATTCTGATTTATCGAGCTTTGCTCGATAAATCAAAATTTGAGGGGTTAGGCTTTAGGGGTTAGGGGTTAGGGAAGGATGAAATCCTTGCGGATTTCTTTATATTCAAAGGCTTGCGAAGCGTAGAAACCCCTGTCTTTTCCATAGAATCAAACAAATCGCGAAGGGATTTGCACCACCCCTAACCCCTAAAACCTACCCCCTAACCCCTGAAATTCTGATTTGTCGCAGCGCGACAAATC
>JAZTZK010000141.1:0-7917 GCA_045637485.1 Clostridia bacterium | reverse complement strand
GACGGACACCTCGCGGTACTTCTTGTAGCGCGCCTTCTCGGAATCGAAGGAGCCGGGCCAGATGAAGTTGATGTGCTTGATGAACTCCTTGAACGCCCCGGTCTTGTTCAGCGACAGCTCCAGCTGCTCCGCGATGGTCTGGTAGTACCAGTGGTGCATCTCGGGATCGTGCTGGTGGAAGTTCTCCCACGTCTTGTCGCCGTACTCGGAATAATTCCCCGCCAGCGAGCGGATGTTGGTCAGCTTGTCCGCCAGCCACAGCATCCTTACGCCCGGGTCGTCGGCATTCTTCAGCACCTTCAGCGACTCTTCCTTGCGCCGCTTCCAGCTCTGACTGCGGTCCTCTCCGGCGTATTCGTTCTCCGATTCGGAGGACACCAGCATGGCCACGCGCTCGCCGAAGCGCTTTTCAATCTCCATCAGCGTGCCGTCCGTATCCTCCACGATGTCGTGAAGGATCCCCGCGGTGATGACGTCCTGGTCGTCCGTTATCGTGGCCAGGACCTGCGCCACCTCCAGTGGATGCAGTATGTAGGGGATGCTCCCCAGCTTGCGCACCTTCCCCTGGTGCATGACGGTGGCGTAAATGATGGCTTCCTCGATCTTGTTCATCATGATGCTGTTTCCTGCCTTTGAGTGCTGAATAGATTAAAGGGCGAACCGTAAATCCGGCGATTCGTCCATTGGTAATCGGTAAATTTTTCTCCGGATGCCATCTTCATGGTGGGTGCGTGCTTCTTTGTAAAGCCAAACATTTCAAAATACTTGAGGACTTCCTCCGGACGGTTTGTGACAATCATGGGGTTGAAGGTCGTGATATTCATGTACAAATCCTCTCTCTGTAATTTGAAATGCAACAGGCACTTCCGCCTTGCATACTTCTACGGACAGGGACCCTATACCTCAGCAATCCAAACAACAGCAAGCAGATCCGCTTACCAAACATCTTGTTGGAAACATATCATATCCCATAGGCTTTGTCAAGTTAATGTTCCAGATTGTCACCGTTTTAGAGTCACCGGGGACGGTTTGTGCAAAAGAAAAGCAACGAACGCTATTGATATAGAATAACCCTATATACTCTTTCATACATATGTCTGCGCCTTCGCTGGCATGGATGTTCCCATTGACGCCCAGAAGTCAAACAGAGCCCTGAAACCCAGGGCAAACTCATGAATTAACGAGGTGTTACAATCGTATGGCTCACTATCATAAAACAATCAACACAGAGAATCGTCCCCTGTGTTAGAATGATGACAACATGGTGGACAGTGTATGTAGCGGCGGCAATTTGCCGCCAGAATCGCAATTTCACACGAGTCATGGCGGCAGATTACCGCCGCTACGGACAGTGAGCCATACGATTGTAACACTTTGTTAATTCATGCGCTTCCCCTGCTTCAGGGCTGCGTCGACGAAGCCGATAAACAGCGGATGCGGCTTGTTGGGACGGCTCTTGAACTCCGGGTGGAACTGCACGCCGACGAAGAAGCGCTCGCCGGGAATTTCAACGGTCTCAACCAGTCGCCCGTCGGGGGAGAGGCCGGAGAGCACAAGTCCGGCGTCGGTCAGCGCGTCGCGGTAGGCGTTGTTGAATTCATAGCGGTGGCGGTGCCGCTCGCTGATTTCGCTGACGCCGTAGCAGGCCGCAATGACGGAAGGTCCGCCCCCGACGGAAGGTCCGCCCCCGGCAGCGCCGGACCTGAGCACACAGGGGTATCTTCCCAGCCGCAGCGTGCCGCCCTTGTCCACCTCGTCATTTTGGTCGGGCATGTAGTGGATAACCTGGTGGGGGCTGCCGGCGTCGAACTCGTGGGAATTGGCCCCCTCAAGCCCGGCGACGTGCCGCGCGTATTCGATCACGGCGATCTGCATGCCCAGGCAGATGCCGAAGTAGGGCACGTGATGTTCCCGGGCGTACCGCGCCGCCAGTATCATGCCCTCGATTCCCCGACTCCCGAAGCCGCCGGGGACGATGATGCCCTCCACCTGCGACAGCGCTTCGGCGTGGTTTTCCGCCGTCAGCGCCTCCGAATCGATCCAGACGATCTCCACCTTGGCGTCCAGCGCGTAGCCCGCGTGGCGCGGCGCCTCCGCCACGGACAGGTAGGCGTCGTGCAGCTGCACGTACTTGCCCACCAGGCCGATCCGCACGGCCTGGGATTGGTGATGGATGCGCGCCACCAGCGCCCGCCATTCCGTCAGGTCGGGCTCCGGCGCGTCGATGTCCAGCTCCCGGCAGACGATGCCGGAGAGGTTCGCCTCCTCCAGCATCAGCGGGGCCTCGTACAGGTTTTCGAGGGTACGGTTTTCGATGACGCAGTCGGGCTTGACGTTGCAGAAGTGGGCGATCTTGGAGAAGATGCTCCCGTCCGTGATGGGCTCGTCCGCGCGGAGCACGATGATGTTTGGCGATATGCCCATGCCTTGGAGCTCCTTCACGGAATGCTGGGTGGGCTTCGACTTGTGTTCGCCGCTGGCCTTCAGGTACGGTACCAGCGTGACGTGGATATACAGCGCGTTTTCCCGGCCGATCTCCAGGCCGACCTGGCGGATGGCCTCGATGAAGGGCTGGGATTCGATGTCGCCGATGGTGCCGCCGATCTCGGTGATGACCACGTCGGCGTCCGTCTTCTTGCCCACCTGATAGATGAAGGTCTTGATCTCGTCGGTGATGTGGGGGATGGTCTGTACGGTGCTGCCCAGGTATCCGCCCTGGCGCTCCCGCTGGATGACGTTGGAATAGACCTTGCCCGTGGTCAGGTTTGAGAATTTGTTCAGGTCCTCGTCGATGAAGCGCTCGTAGTGGCCCAGGTCCAGGTCGGTCTCCGCACCGTCCTCGGTGACGTATACCTCGCCGTGCTGGTAGGGGCTCATGGTGCCGGGGTCCACGTTGATGTAGGGATCCAGCTTCTGCGCGGCCACCTTCAGGCCGCGGGCCTTCAGAAGGCGTCCCAGCGACGCCGCCGTGATGCCCTTGCCCAGCCCGGACACCACGCCGCCGGTGACAAAGATGTATTTCGTCATTGCGCGTCTCCCTTCAGATACCTGTCGATTTCAAGGGCCGCCGCCCGGCCGTCCGCCAGTGCCCGCACCACCAGCGACCGGCCCGTGCGCATGTCGCCCGCGGAGAAGAGGTTGTCCCGGATGTGATGGCTGCCGTTTTCAGGCATCATGCAGCCCCTCGGGCTGAGCTTAACGTCGAAGCGCTCGGCTGTGGCCGTTTCGCAGCCCACGAAGCCCGCCGCGATCAGCAGGAGGTCGCAGGGCATGGCCTGTTCCGTGCCGGGAATGGGATCGAAGCCCTTCAGCTTCACGATTTCTATCTGGCCGGGGAGGACGCGCCTGACCGTCGTCTCGTAAATGCGGGGGTCGCCGCCCTGCCGGTGGATCGCCTCCAGCTGGCCGTAATCCGTTCGCAGCGTGCGCGGCCATTCGGGCCAGGGATTGTTGCCCAAACGCGCAACCGGCGGCGCGGGCATCATTTCCAGCTGCAGGACGGAGGCGCAGCCCTGGCGCAGCGCCGTCCCGACGCAGTCGTTTCCGGTGTCGCCGCCGCCCACGACCACCACATGCCTGCCCGCGGCGTCGATGGCGGGGGCATCCCCGGACAGTACGGCTTTGGTTGCCGCCGTCAGGTAGTCAACGGCGAAGTGCACGTCCTTGGCGCCGATGCCCTCCACGTTCAGCGCCCTCGGCTTCTTCGCGCCGCCGCAGAGCGATACGGCGTCATATTCTTTTATGATCTCCGGCAGGGCTTCGGTATCGAGCAGGAAGCGCACGCCCTCGGCTTCCATCAGGCGAATGCGGCGCGCCACGACGGCCTTCGGCAGCTTCATGTTGGGTATGCCGTACATCAGCAGGCCCCCGGCGCGATCTGCGCGTTCGACGACCGTCACCGCGTGCCCCAGCCGGTTCAGCAGGTCCGCCGCCGCGAGCCCGGAGGGGCCGCTGCCGACGACGGCCACGCGCTTTCCCGTGCGCTGCCTGGGGATCCTCGGCTGGACCCAGCCCTTCTCAAATCCCGTTTCGATCAGGTACAGCTCGTTGTCCCGGTTGGTCAGGGCGTCGTTCTCCAGATTGCACGTCTTCTCGCACAGCGCCGGGCACACGCGCCCGGTGAATTCCGGGAACGGCGCGGTCTGCATGAGGCGCTCCAGCGCCTCGCGCTCCCTGCCGCGGTACAGTAGGTCGTTCCACTCGGGGATCAGGTTGTGCAGCGGACAGCCGAAGTCCGACTGGCAGAAGGGCACGCCGCAGTTCATGCAGCGGGAGGCCTGGGCCCGTCGCGCCTCGACGGGCTGGGGGGTGTGCAGGTCCTCAAAGTCGCTAAGGCGCGCCGCCTCATCGCGATATGGGTTTTCCACGCGGGCGATTTCCATGAATCCTGTTGGCTTTCCCATCGGTCATGCCTCCCTTCGGCTCAGATAATCCAGATACTCGTCGGATATCACGGACTTGAATTTCGGAAGCCAGGCATCAAATCCGTCGAGGATTTCCCTTGCCCTGGCCGATCCGGTCTGTTTCAGGTGCATTTCCAGCAGCGCCCGCAGCTCCCCGGCCTGCTCCCGGGCGACCGCATGCACCTGCACCAGGCCGCTGTTGATGCGGCTCTCCAGCGTGCCGTCCGCGTCCAGCACCCAGGCGATGCCGCCGGACATGCCCGCGCCGAAGTTGTCGCCCACCGGCCCCAGCACCGCCACGCGGCCGCCGGTCATGTACTCGCAGCCGTGGTCGCCCACGCCCTCCACCACGGCCCGCGCGCCGGAATTGCGCACGGCGAAGCGCTCGCCCGCCGTGCCCGCGATGAAGGCATAGCCACCGGTCGCGCCGTAGAGGGCCACATTGCCGATCAGCGTGTCGCCCGGCTGCCACACCGCGTCCGCGGGGGGGCAGATGGCCAGCGTGCCGCCGGAAAGGCCCTTGCCCAGGTAGTCGTTGGCCACGCCGTACAGCGTGACGCTCTGCCCCTGGGGAAGGAACGCGCCGAAGCTCTGTCCGCCGCAGCCCTGGGCCTGGATGGTGCGCTCGCCCTTCAGCAGCGTGCCGAAGGCCCGGTCGGTGGTGGTCAGCTGCACGTGGTTCTGTATCAGCCGCGCGTCCATGCGCTCGTTCAGTTTGAAGTCGTGCCTGGATTCGCTCTGGAAATGGGTGTTCCGGGCAAAGCCGATCAGGGCGGACAGGTCCATTTCAGCGCCGTCCTTCATCTTCAGCAGGTCGCTGCGGCCCACCAGCTCGTTCACCGTCCGCGCGCCAAGCCGCGCCATGATCTGGCGCAGCTGCCGGGCCACGAAGATCATGAAGCGCTCCACGTATTCCGGCTTGCCCACGAACCGCTTGCGCAGCTCCGGGTTCTGGGTCGCCACGCCGAAGGGGCAGGTGCCCAGCTGGCACACGCGCATCATGCGGCAGCCCATGGTGATCAGCGGCGCGGTGGCAAAGCCGAATTCCTCCGCGCCCAGCAGCAGCGCCACGGCCACGTCGTGCCCGGTCATCAGCTTGCCGTCGGTCTCCAGCGTCACGGTCTGCCTGAGGCGGTTGCGGCACAGCACCTGATGGGTCTCGGCCAGCCCGATCTCCCAGGGCAGGCCCGCGTGATGTATGCTCGACATGGGGGCCGCGCCGGTGCCGCCCTCGCCGCCGGAGATCAGTATGCCGCCCGCACCGGCCTTGGCCACGCCGCTGGCGATGGTGCCCACGCCGGTGGAGGACACCAGCTTCACGGTGACCTTTGCGTCCTCGTTCGCGCATTGCAGGTCGTAGATCAGCTCGGCCAGGTCTTCAATCGAATAGATGTCGTGATGGGGCGGCGGGGAGATCAACGAGATCCCGGGCGTGGAGCAGCGCGTCTTTGCCACGCTTTCCGTCACCTTCGCGCCGGGCAGATGGCCGCCCTCGCCGGGCTTCGCGCCCTGGGCCATCTTGATCTGGATCTCCTTCGCGCTGAGCAGATAGTCACGGGTCACGCCAAAGCGCCCGGAGGCCACCTGCTTGATGGCGGAGTTGAGCTCCGTGTTGAAGCGCTCGGGCAGCTCGCCGCCCTCGCCGCTGTTGGATTTGCCGCCAAGGCGGTTCATGGCCTTCGCCATGCATTCGTGGGCCTCCCGGGAGATGGAGCCGTAGGACATCGCGCCGGTCTTGAAGCGCCTGACGATGCTCTCGACGGGCTCGACCTCATCGAGCGGTACGGGGTTGCACACCCCGTAGTTGAAGTCCAGCATGGCGCGGATGGTGCGCGGGCCGTCGTGCTCCACCAGCGCGGCGTATTTGTCGAACTTCGCCGCGTCGTCCGTCCAGACCGCCTGCTGAAGCAAGTGGATGACCTCCGGGCTGTAGAGGTGCGCCTCGGCGCCGTCGCCGGTGCGGAGCTTGTGCCTGCCGACGCTTTGAAGGGACGCCTTAACGGGGTTCAGGAACGCCATCGTGTGGTGATACCGGCTGTCGGCCTCCACATCGTGCAGCCCCTTGCCGCCCAGGGTGGTGGGCGTATTGGTGAAATACCGATCGACGAACTGCGCGTCCAGCCCCACCGCCTCGAACAGCTGGGCGCTCTGATAGGCCTGGAGCGTGGACACGCCCATCTTGGAGGCGATCTTCAAAATGCCCGCCGTCAGGGCCCTGTCGTAGCTTTCCACGGCATCCCCGGAGAGGTTCTCCCGTATGACCGCGTGGGCCAGGTACGGATTCACCGCCCGCGCGCCGTAGGCGATCAGCATGGCCAGCTGGTGGGTGTCCCTGGGCTCGCCGCTCTCCAGTATGACGGAGACCTTCGTCCGCTTCTTGATGTGAATGAGGTGCTGCTCCAGCGCGGAGACCGCCAGCAGCGAGGGGATGGCCAGGTGTTCCGCGTCTACGCCCCGGTCGGAGAGTATGAAGATGTTCGCCCCTGAATCGCAGGCGGCGTCACAGGCGGCGAAGAAATCCCCCATGGCCTGGCGAAGCCGCGTCCCCACCGGATACAGCAGGGAGATCTCCCGAACCTTGAAGGAGGGATGGTCGATGTCGCGGATCCATTGCAATTCCGCCTCCGTCAGCACCGGCGAGGGCAGCTCCAGCACGGTGCAGTTGTCGGGATCGTGGGACAGCAGGTTCCCGTCGTCGCCGATATAGATCGAACAGTCCGTCTTGCAGGCCTCCCGCAGCGCGTCGATGGGCGGGTTGGTCACCTGGGCGAAGCGCTGTTTGAAGTAATCGTACAGCGGCGGGTGCGCCTTCGACAGCGCCGCCAGCGGTTCGTCCGCGCCCATGGACACGATGGTCTCCTGCCCGGTCTCCGCCATCGGCAGTATGACGTCATGCACGTCCTCATAGGCGTAGTTGAAGGCCCTGCAGAGGGTCTCCACATGGTCGACCCTTCCGTTGGCAGGGGCTTCGGGCTGCCCGTCCGGCCGGACGATCTGCCTGACCCATTCCCCGTAGGGCCGGGCCGCGGCGAATCGGGATTTCAGTTCGTCCGATTCCAGCAGCTCGCCGGTATCCAGGACGGCCATCAGCACATCCCCGCCCTTGAGTTTCCAGCGGCGGCGGATGTGGGCGTTTTCCTCGAACAGCACGCCCGCCTCGCTGGACAGTATCAGCCGCCTGTCGTCGGTCAGGGCGCAGCGCAGCGGGCGCAGCCCGTTCCTATCCAGCGACGCGCAAACGCAGTCGCCGTCGGAATACAGTATCGCGGCGGGGCCGTCCCAGGGCTCCATCATGGTGGCGTAGTAGCGATAGAGATCGTGCCAGGGCTTCTTTTCACTCTCCCCCTGCCAGGGCTCCGGCAGCAGGACCATTCCCGCCAGCGGCAGCGGGAAGCCGTTCATGGCCAGGAATTCCAGCGTGTTGTCCAGCATCTGGGAATCGCTGCCGTCCGGGTCCACCACGGGCAGCACCCGCTTCATGGCTTCGCCCATGACGGCCGAGCGCATGGTCTCC
>JAZTZK010000140.1:0-5947 GCA_045637485.1 Clostridia bacterium | reverse complement strand
GACGCGGTGTACGGCACGTCCATCGGGGCGCTGAACGCGGCGCTGTTCGCCCAGGGCGACCTGCCCGGGGCGGTGGAGCTGTGGTCCAACATCACGGTGAGCCAGATCATGGCCGTGGAGGACGACGACGACTTCGCCATCGACCGCATGCTGTCCCGGAAGCGGGACGTGCTGCCCTTCCTGGCGGAGAACGCCCGGCACCTGCGCATGGACATCTCCCCGCTGGAGGCGCTGGCCCGGACGCGGCTGGACGAGGGGCGGATACGGGCGCGGGGCATGCGCCTGGGGGTGATGGCCACCCGCGCGCCCCAGCTCAGCGGCGCGCCGGTGCTGCTGGAGGACATGGCCCCGGGGAGCCTGGCGGACTGGGTGATCGCCTCGGCCAGCTGCTTTCCCATATTCCCGGCCCGGAGCATCGACGGGCAGCGCTACATCGACGGGGGGTATTACGACAACCTGCCCGTCGACATGGCCCTGGCGGACGGCATGGACGAGGTGGTGGCGGTGGAGCTGCGCCCGGAGCAGGTTCACCCCGAGTACGCCCGGATGCCCTGGCTCAGGAGCATCCGGCCGCTGCACAGCCTGGGCGGGTTCCTGGACTTCAACCCGGACCTGCTGCGCCGTAGCCGGCTGATGGGCTACCAGGACGCGCTGAAGCGCTGGGGACGGCTGGACGGCTTTCGCTACGCCTTCAGGCGGGTGGACGGCCTGGCCGTGGCGGACGGGGCGCACCGGTATATGGAGGCGCTGCTGCGCCTGGACGGCGAGCTGATCCGCCGGGGGCTGATCAACAGGCTACAGCCCGTCAACGCGCCGCTGCTTTCGGCGCTGCAGCGGGAGACCGGGGAGAGGGCGCTGGGCTGGAAGGATGTGTGGATCCGTGGCCTGGAGCTGGTCGCCGAGGCCCTGGGCCAGCGGGAGGACGCCATCTACGACGCCGACGCGCTGATCCGCCGGGCCCGGGCCTTCTGCGAGGGGCAGCAGTTCACCGAGCGCTTCGACGACGGCGGCCTGCAGGCCGTGCGCCGCCGGGGCAGCCGCGCCCTGCTGGCGTTCGTGTACCGGAAGCTGGCCGAAGGCGGGGGCCTGCCTCCGGAGCTGCTGAAGAGGCTGGGGGAGACCCCGGTCGAGGTGGCCGGGGCGGTGTTTCTGAGGGAAGGGTGATTGAAAAGGGACCGCCTCAATACCGGTAATTCTTCTGTAGCGCGCACATAAAGACGCCCCCGGCGGCGGCCGCCATCAGCTCCGCGAAAACGACGGAATACCATATGCCGTCCACGCCCAACAGCAGCGGCAACAGCAGCACCGCCCCCAGGTCGAACACAAACGTCCGCAAAAAGGAGATCAGCGCCGATACCTTCCCGTTGTTCAGAGCGGTAAAGAAGGCCGAGCTGAAGACGGCCATGCCCGTGAACAGGTACGCGAGAGAGAAAATCCTGAACGCATGTACGGCGTCTGGCAGCAGCTTCTCCGATCCTTGCAGGAACAGGGCGGAAAACGGATGGGCCAGCGCCTCGGAGAGCGCAAACATCGCGACGGAGGTAAAGGCGACGATCGTCAGGCTCCTCTTTCGCAGGTTTTTGACCTCCCCGTGATTCTGCGCGCCGTAATGATAGCTGATCACCGGCCCGATGCCGTTGGAATACCCCACAAAGATGGCGGTAAAGATCAGGCTGACATACATCAGCAGGCCATAAATGACGACGCCGTCCTCGCCCGCATACCGAAGAAGCTGTACGTTGTAGATGATTCCCACAAAAGACCCGGCGGCCTCCGCCATGAATTCCGAGGCTCCGTTTGTACAGCATTTGACAAGCGCCCTACCGTCCCATACAGGCTTCACCAGTTTGAGGATGCTGTCATTCCTTCGGCTGAAGTAGACCAGCGGAAACACGCCGCCCACGAGCTGGGTCAATGCCGAGGCTGCCGCCGCGCCCGCAAGGCCCCATTTAAAGCCGATGATAAACAGCGCGTCCAGCGCGACGTTGCAAAGCCCCGCGCACACCGTGACGGCCAGCCCCAGCCTGGGCTTTTCGGCGGTGACGAAGAAGAGCTGGAACTCATACACCCATATCCACGCGGGCAGGGCCAGAATGAAGATCCGCCCGTACAGCGCGCTCTTTTCAAGGAGCGCCCCATCCGCGCCCAGCAGGGCCGCGATCCGGGGCATGAGGATAAAGCCCGGCACAAGCATCAAAACGGCCAGACCGAAGGAGAACAGCACGATCAGCGAAAACAGGCGGTTCGCCCGCTCATGATCCGCTTCTCCCAGCGTCTTTGCGATCAGGGCGCTCCCGCCGACGCCGAACATGTAGCCGATGGTGCCCATGATATTCAGCACGGGCATGATCAGGTTGACCGCCGCGAATTCCGTCTTGCCGACGAAGCTGGCGACAAAATACCCGTCCACAACGATGTACAGGGAGGAGAATACATTCATCACAATGGACGGCAGCGTAAACCGCAGCATCTTATTGAAGGTAAAATGCTCTGACAGATGAATCCGTGATTTCATGGTTATCATTCCAAACAGCATGACGGCGAGGAAGGCCCCCGCCGTCATTGAATCGTGTATCAAGCCGCGCGCCCGCGTCAGCAGACCCGCTTGGACGACCCGTTCCCAAGGCGCTCGGCCCAGGGCATCATCAGGTCCTCCCGCCTTCCGAACAGATCCTTCTGCATGCCGATGGCATCGTCGAAGACCATCGTCTGGCGGTCGTTCCCCGAGAACTTCGTCCACTCGTATTTGTCGGTGGAGGGGTTGCCCGTCCGGGCGAAGTTGGTCCACATCTCCTTGACGACGTGGCGGAACTCGCACTCGTCAGTCGAAACGATCTTTCCGCTCCCCATCGGATCCTCCATGCAAGTGTCGAACAGGTACGGAATCTCACACGCGTGTATCGCGCCGAGCTCGGGGGTTGTCACCGGCTTCCTGACGAAGTACATGTAGGTGTTGCCGCCGGCGGCAGAGTGTCGGATGGCCATATTGGTGTTGCCGGCGCGGAAGTTGATGTCGTTGCAGTATTGCTCCAGCCTGCCCAACTCGCCTTCGCCTGCGAGCGTGGCCATGAATTCGTCGTACATGGCCTTTTCCTGGTCGTTGAGCAGCGCGCGATCCCGCTTCGCGATCCACCTCAGCGTATTCGCAAAGCCCTCTTCGCCGCCCTCGGTCGGAACGAAGTACCTGATTTCGTCCAGGTTGGACCCGATCATCAAATCGATTTTGGCCCGCTTCTCGTCTCCCCACATCCGGTACATGTCCGCTCGATCCTCGGGCAGCGTGACGCCGTCGAGGAGCGGGAAGTTGGCCGTTCCGAGAAGGCAGTTCTTGTCAATTGCGCTCGCTTTCGCATAGGCGTCAACGAGCTGCTCGGTGGTGAGCGCCATCAGCTCGTCCATGGTCTGGCAGCCCGTCGCGGTCAGGAAGTTCTGCGTGACGTGGATGCCGTGCTCCATTGTGTCGCAGTAGGCGATGTTGGCGCTCTGGGCGATGCATTTCTTGAAGAGCCCCTCGCTCCCGTCGATGAGCGGGAGGAAGGTGACGCTGGCCGAGCCCGCGGATTCGCCGAAAATCGTCACGTTGTCCGGATCGCCGCCGAACCCGGCGATGTTTTTCTGTATCCACCTGAGGGCCTCGAGCTGGTCGAGCAGGCCGAGGTTGCCCGCCTCCCTGAAGTTCTCTCCGCCCGGCACCCGCTCGAAGTTCATGAATCCCATGAAGCCGAGCCGGTAGTCGATGGATACGAACAGTATGTCGGGGCACTGCTTGGAGATGCTGGTGAGGTCGTAGAGGGGTGACGCCTGGGATTCGGCGCAGAACCCGCCGCCGTGGATCCACACCATGACCGGCTTCTTGCCGTCCGCGCAGCCTGTATTGCAGTATATGTTCAGCACGAGGCAGTCCTCGCCGAACTCCGTCGTTCCCATCGAGTCGTTAAGGGGCCCGATCGGAACGTGGCCGGGCTTTGTCGCGTCGTACACGCCGTCATCGTCTGCGGCGGGGAGCGCCTTCTGCCAACGAAGCTTCCCCACCGGCTGAGTTGCGTAGGGGATGCCCTTCCAGATAATCAGCTCGTCGGTCGCCTTGCCGACGAAGGACCCGTTGTTGCACTTGATCTTATTGTCCATGTCGTTCCTTGCTTCCTCTCGTTTTTTACAGAAATTTGTCTGTATTGCCGGCAGAGCTCAGGAATTCTGCTTGCGCGCGGCGACAATATCCAAGAGATAGTGGGGGGTAAAGTACTTGTCCATGAACTGGTAGTAGCCGACCAGGGGGAGCACGGCCTTGTACTGCTCGACCAGCAGGCCCTGCTTGATGCGAATGTCCCCCGGTCCGGCGATGTCCAGTACGTTCTGGTCGTCCGCCGAGTACGGCTTCCATTCGATCTGGTCTGTGGACGGGTTGCCGCAGCGCGCGAAATTGGTCCACGTCTGCTGAACGGCCGAGAAGATCTCTTCGGGGATGTTCGTGCCGTTGAAGGCGCTGCCCGTCCCGGCGCAGCGAAGGTCGAACACGAACAGGAGCTCCACGGAATGCGCCGCGCCTATATCCGGATTGCTGCCCGGGTAAGACCAGTAGTAGCAGAACGTCTTGTTGAACGCGCTCTGCGCGTCAAGCTGCTGGAGCATGGGGACCCTGAACATGAGCTCATCGATGAACTCCGTCTCGATCAAGCCCGGCTCCTGGAACCTGCAGACGCGCTTGAATTCCTCGTAATACTTCCTGTCCTCTTCCTTCAGGTAGGGGACTGCGTCGCCCACGGCGCGCTGGGCGAACAGCTTTTGCTCCTCCAGGGTCAGAGTCTGGCCCTCGCCCATGAACAGCCTGGCCTCGTCGGCCGTGCTGCCTGCCATGATGGTTATGTGCTTTGCATAGCCCTTCTTGTACAGCTCGATGGGCGCTTCGGGGAGCACCTCCGTTCCGTAGTAGGGGCAGGACGTGAACTTGCCGACCGCTTCGACATACGCCTTCTGGAGCGCCTCTTCGCTCAGCGCCATGATGTCGTCCATGGTCTTGCAGCCGGTGTACTCGAGCAGCGCCTTCGTCTTGCCCTGCGCGGCCTCGCAGCCCACCGGGAAGGCCAGGCCGGTCGAGCCGCTCTGGGCGATGACCTTCTGGAAATACTGGTTCGCTTCCTTCATGACCGGCAGAATGGAGACCGAGCCGCCGCCGGCGCTCTGTCCGAAGATGGTCACGTTGTCGGGGTCGCCGCCGAAAGCGGCGATGTTCTCGTGCACCCACTTGAGCGCCATCGCCTGGTCCAGCAGGCCGTTGCAGGGCGCCGTCCCGAAGCTTTCGCCGCCGGGTACAGACGAGAAGTCCATGAAGCCGTACATGTTCAGGCGGTAGTTGATGGTCAACATAATGATGTCGCTTTGCTTCTGGACGAGGTTGGCCCCGCTGTAGGAGATCTGCGAGCCCGAGCCGACGACGTAGGCCCCGCCGTGGATCCAGACCATCACCGGCTTCTTCTCGGTCTTGTCGTCGGCGTTGGCCCAGATGTTCAGGTAGAGGCAGTCCTCGGATTCTATCTGCTGCATGCAATCCCCGTAGCCAAGCGAGCCGTGAGCGCCCTTTCCATAGTACCTGGCCTCGAAGACCCGGTCGCTGGCGTCCACGTACTCCGGCGCCTTGAAGCGGCGCTCACCCACGGGAGCCTTCGCGTAGGGGATGCCCAGCCACGACGCGACCCCGTTCTCCTCGGTGCCGACGAAGGTGCCGTTCACGCACTTCACGGCATGGGTCTTGTCGTAGTCCCCCGTGATTTCGCTGTTCAGGCAGTCGTAAGGCTTGAAAATCATCAGATCCTTGAATTCCCTTTTCATGTTTCGAACTCCTTTCTTTTCTTGAGAAGTATCTAACCTAAGTCAGCCTGTATTGCAGGCAGAGCTTAGGACTTCTGCTCGCGCGCGGCCATGATATCCAGAAGGTAGCTGAGGGTAAAGT
>JAZTZK010000139.1:0-17970 GCA_045637485.1 Clostridia bacterium | reverse complement strand
GTCCATTTCCAACATATTTATCACATCCTGTTATAATTTCATAGTTGAGATTTTCACTATTACTATCTTATATCCCGTCTGTCTTTTCTTCGTTGTCCTGTTTTTCTCCTTACTCGCTTAACAAAGGAACATCAACCTGTCTCTTATCTTCTGTTTGCCAATCTGAAAACTTATACTTGGTAATTCTATCTTCGGCATCCTAATACTGGGAATTCCAAACAATCCTTTCGAGGCTTCTTGTTTCTTCCTCTCCTCCAGTTGCTTAACGCTCTCACAATAAGAATACATGGCTATCTTTAATTGCTCATATACAGCAGAGACATTGATAGGGTGAAACCCAACTCCATAAAAATACATTTCCTGTTTGTTGTCATTAAATACAATCTGCAGGGCTTGTACCAGTTCTATTGCAGATGTTGTCTTCTCGCCTAATTCTTTGTGCTCTGGACTGTTTCGATAAACATCAATCAATCGATGGTCTTTTGTTAATACCTGTGCTGGAATATCTGCCAAATATGTTTCCTCTATTCTGTCTGACAATAATCTAATCTTGTATTTTATATATTTTATTGTCTTGATATTCAACACATCGCCAATCGAATCCACAACAGCATTAACTGGTCTCATTACGTCTTTGACAACCGAATCGACCAATTCTAGAGGTTTAAACTTTGCAGTAGCCGCATCATTGCCATTTCCATCAATAATAACACCATAGGGTTCCATGGCCTCGAAATGAAATCTCTTCCCCGTAAAAAACTTTGCTACCGAACTGTCCACCTCTCTAAAAACTGGTCGCATTACCATATCTCTTTGTACTACACGAAAGTCTCTTACTTCTGATAGCTTAATAGGTGTACTATTGATTTCAAAATATTCAATCATATAATACCCTCGCTTTCGCACTGTAAATGATGACGCTTTGACCAATAATTCTTGTTGTTTTTTTCAGTCAGATAAAGCAAAATTCAGGGATTAATACCAGCGAAATCGCATGGGGACCGACCTCTTCCGACTCATCCTTGAGGTCGGCCCACCTTCCACTGAAACGAAAGCTCCGCTTGCTGGGGAAGGCTTTAGAATGTCACGAAGATTTGCCTTCCCCAGCGACCGCAGGGAGCGATTCAGGGGAAGGGTTCGAACGCCCGGAAAACAGTCCAGTGGACTGTTTTCAGTGAGAACGGGCCTGTAGGCCCCGGGGGATTTCCTGGAAAATGCTTGCATTGTTCCAGGAAAGACGGAAGAGGTCGTCCTCTTCCCTAACCCCTAAAACCTAACCCCTTCTACTCTCCTCTCCCGCAGCACTTCTTGTACTTCTTCCCGCTCCCACACGGGCAGGGGTCGTTGGGGCCGACCTTCTTGTCGGTCTTCCTGACGGGGGCCTTCTTCTCCTCCTCGCCGTGGCTGGCGGCGGTGGGGGTCGCCACCTGCTTGCGCTCCACGGGTCTGGCCAGCACGGTGAAGTACAGCCGCCTGAGGGTGTCCTCCTGGATCAGGTGGACCATCTCCTCGAACATGTCGTAGCCCTCGCGCTTGTACTCGATGATCGGGTTCTTCTGGCCGTAGGCCCGCAGCCCGATGCCGTCCCGCAGCTCGTCCATGGCGTCGATGTGGTCCATCCAGCGGCGGTCCACCGCGCCCAGTAGCGCGACGCGCTCGAATTCGCGCATATCCAGGTTGGCGTCGGTCCACATCTTCTCCCTCTGCTGGTAGATGCGGTCGCTTCTCTCCTCGATGGCCTTCACCAGGTTGGCCTTGGTCTTGTCGCCCAGCTGGTCATAGACGGCCTGGACGCCACCCTTGTCAAGGCACAGCCTGGACAGGTACTCGTCCAGCCCGGCGATGTCCCAGGTGTCCCGGTCGCCCTCGTCGGCGATGTGGCGGTCCACGGCCTCGGTGATCAGTGTGTGGCGCATCTCCATGATCTTGTCATGCATGTCGCCGCCCTCCAGCACGTCCCGGCGCTGGCCGTAGATGATCTCGCGCTGCTGGTTCATCACGTCGTCGTACTGCAGCACATGCAGGCGGATGTCATAGTTGCGGCTCTCCACCCGCTTCTGGGCGTTCTCGATCTGCTTGGAGACCAGGCCGAACTCGATGGCCTCCTCCGTATCGCCGCCGGACAGCTTCTCCAGCATCGGGCGGAAGCGGTCGCTGCCGAACAGGCGCAGCAGGTCGTCCTCAAAGGATATGAAGAACTGGCTGGAGCCGGGGTCGCCCTGGCGGCCGGCGCGGCCGCGCAGCTGGTTGTCGATGCGCCGGGATTCGTGGCGCTCGGTGCCGATGATGTGCAGGCCGCCCAGCTTGACCACCTCGTCGTGGCCGGCCTTCGTCTCCACCTCGTACTTGGCCAGCAGGTCCCGGAACACCTTCCTGGCGTCCAGCACCTCCTGGGGCACGTGCTCGTTGAAGCCGATGGCCTCCTCGATGACCTCCTCGTCGTACTCCAGCTGGCGCATGGCCCTGCGGGCCATGAATTCGGCGTTGCCGCCCAGCAGTATGTCGGTGCCGCGGCCGGCCATGTTGGTGGCGATGGTCACCGCGCCCACCTTGCCGGCCTGGGCCACGATCTCGGCCTCTTTTTCATGGAACTTGGCGTTCAGCACCACGTGCTCCACGCCCCGGCGGGCCAGCATGCCGCTGAGCAGCTCGCTCTTTTCAACGGAGACCGTGCCCACCAGCACCGGCTGGCCGGTGGCGTGGCGCTTGACGATCTCCTCGATGATGGCGGCGTACTTGGCCTTCATCGTGACGAACACGGCGTCGTTCATGTCGTTGCGGATCATGGGCCGGTTGGTGGGGATGGTCACGACGTCCAGCTTGTAGATGCCGTTGAACTCCTCCTCCTCGGTCTTGGCCGTGCCGGTCATGCCGGAGAGCTTCTTATACATGCGGAAGTAGTTCTGGAAGGTGATGGTGGCCAGGGTCTTGGACTCCCGCTCCACCTTCACGCCCTCCTTGGCCTCGATGGCCTGGTGCAGGCCGTCGGAATAGCGGCGGCCCACCATCAGGCGGCCGGTGAACTCGTCCACGATGACCACCTGGCCGTCCTTGACCACGTAGTCCACGTCCCGCTTCATCATCTTGTGGGCCCTGAGCGCCCCCAGGATGTGGTGGTACAGCTCCTGGTTCTCCGGGTCGGTCAGGTTTTCCACGCCGAAAAAGCGCTCGGCCTTGCGCACGCCCCGCTCGGTCAGCGACAGGGTCTTGTCCTTCTCGTCCCGCAGGAAGTCGCCCTCCACGGCCAGGCCGCCCTCCCGGTCCTCCTTGTCCTCCTTGGCCTCGGTCAGGCCGGTGAGTATGAACTGGTTGGCCCGGTTGTACAGCTCGGTGGACTTGTCGCCCTGGCCGGAGATGATCAGCGGTGTGCGGGCCTCGTCGATGAGGATCGAGTCCACCTCGTCCACGATGGCGAAGTTCAGCGCTCGCTGGACCATGCGCTCCTTGTAGGTGACCATGTTGTCCCGCAGGTAGTCGAAGCCGAATTCGTTGTTGGTGCCGTAGGTGATGTCCGCGGCGTAGGCCACCTGACGCTCGGAAGCGTCCAGGTCGTGGACGATCAGGCCCACGCTCAGCCCCAGGAAGCGATACACCTTGCCCATCCACTCGCTCTGGAACTTGGCCAGGTAGTCGTTGACGGTCACGACGTGCACGCCCTTGCCCGGCAAAGCATTGAGCACCGCCGGGAAGGTGGCCGTCAGGGTCTTGCCCTCGCCGGTGCGCATCTCCGCGATGCGGCCCTGGTGCAGCACGATGCCGCCGATCAGCTGCACGTCAAAGGCCCGCTGGTTCAGCACCCGCACGCCCGCCTCGCGCACCAGCGCGTAGGTCTCGGGCAGCAGCGCGTCCAGCGCCTCACCCCCCTGGGCCCTTTTGCGCAGGTCGGCGATGCGCTCGCGCATCTGGTCGTCGGTCAGCTTCTTCGTCTGCCCCTCCAGCCCGTTGATCTGATCCACCGTCTTTTGCAGCTTCCTGATCTGAGAATCGTTGGAGGTCTTTAAAAGGTTCTTCAAAAAATCAAACATCGGTCGTCCTCCGGGTTCTGTATCTATGAATTGCGGCGGCAAATGCCGCCCGCCGGTTGCCATAATACGGCATATTACAGCCTATTGTTCATTATACCACAGGATTATGAGGTTTGACAACATTTTATATTAAGGGACGGCGCAACCCTGAATTACAAGGTTGAATGCCTTCTATCCCACATCGTCCTGCCGATCAAAAACACATGGGGACGGCCCTTTTGTGCCAACACAAAAGGGCCGTCCCCCTGCGTTTCCCAACACCTTTTTCCTTAGTTTTCCCGCCTTCTGCGCCGGATCAGGATCAGCGCCACCAGCGCCAGCGCCGCAACGGCGAGGTACAGAGGCAGGTTGGTGTGATCGCCGGTGTCGGGCGGCGTGGGTTCGGCGGATGCTGCCACGCGCAGGGTGATGGGATCCGAGGTTATGGTGTTGCCGCTTGAATCGGTGACCACGCACCGGGCCTGCCTGCCGTCCCACTCTGCCCTGACGCCCTGAAGCGTCAGTACATCGGCATTCGCGTCTAAGATCGCTGCGCCGTCCTCGAGGTCCACCCATTCGCCGGTGGCCGGATTGAAGACCTGCCACTGGTATTTGTATGGCTTTGTGCCTCCGGCGACGGCGGTGTGCAGGGTCACGGTCTCGCCTTCCCTGGCCGGAATGGTTTCGGTGTAGGTCACGACCTCGCCGTCGCGGATGATCTCCGCCCAGATGTCCTGGGTGAAGCGCAGCTCGGGGCTGCCGCCGGTGTAGATGGTGAACTCGTTGTTCACATCCGCGGTCTCCTCGACGCCCCTCGGGGTGAACACGAATCGTGCGCTCCGGTGGGCCGTGGGATCGAACAGCGTGGCCACGGGCACGGTGATGGTGGTGGTCTTGTCGGCGGACAGGGCGTTCGGGTCATAGGGCAGGCTCACGTAGACGGGCGTGGTTGAATCGTCCAGGTACATGGCACAGGTCAGCTCGAGGGACTGGTTGTTGTGGTAGTAGTTGTGCAGGGCGATGTCCAGCATCTTTTCGCCGTAGTAATCGTCCCACAGGCGGTGATCCACCTGGAGGTCGTGCACCTCGCAGTTGATGTCCACGGGCTCGGGCGCGTCCACCTCCAGCGCGTAGAGGCTGACCGCGTCATCCTCACCGTTGGCACGGAGCGCCTCCGGGTTCTGAAGCACCATCTTGCCGGTCTTCTCGTCCAGCGCGTAGTCCAGCCGCACGATGCCCAACTCCCGCAGCTTTTCGCGGTTTGCCCGGACGGCGTTGGCGCTGATCCCGGGTCCTTCGGCGAACAGCTCCGGGTTCGATTTGGCCAGGGCGGAGGCTGCCAGCCAGTTGGTGTAGGGGGAATAGTTCTTCACCTTCAGTCGCAGGTCGTAGGCGCCGTTCCAGTCGTTGGGGATCTTGAAGGAACCGGAGAACACGCCCAGCGCCCCGGGCACCAGCACGTTGGTGACGACGTGGTTGGATTTGACTTTGCCCGTCCTGGTCTCTCTCAGGTTGCCGTCAAATATCCTTACGGAATAGCTGTTCGACTTCACGAGCCAGTCGTGCTGCTTGGGCGAATAGGTGAAATCCTTGTCGCGGTAGAAGGCCTGTTCGCCGGTGGCCACGACCGTGTCCTTCTCCTCGTCCTCCTCCTTGTCCTTCTCATTGTCCTTCTTCTCGGGGTGCAGCGTCACGCTGCTGTTCGAGGGCGTGAGCAGATCGGCGTGCAGGGTCTCGACGCACCGCTGCTCCTTTCCGTCCTTCATGAGCACCAGGTCCACATCGAAGCTGCCGACGCCCATGTTGCTGTCGTTCATCACTGAGAGATCGGAGTGGATGAAATCGCCCTGCACCACGGTGGTCTCCATCAGCGCCGCCTTCTGCAGTGTCAAGTGGGCCTTGAGCGTGATGGGGAAGTGGTACAGCATCTGCGGCAGGTCCTTGTGCTCGCCCTCGCCCACGTCGGGCACCACGGTCATGTAGCCCACGCCCCCGTCCGTCAACGTGATCTGCTGGGGCAGGCCGTCGTACTGCTTGCCGTTGTAGTCGACCTGGGGCAGCGTGAATTCCGCGATCACCATTTCGTCGGACATGGAATCGGTGCCCCGGTCGTAATACACGCCGCTGATGCGCCAGACCTTCGGATCGGTCTCCTTCTCCCGAGGCGCGGTGGACAGCCAGTACAGGTACTGGGAGACGCCGATGGTCACGGAGTGGAAATCCGGGGTGGGCAGGGACAGGTCGAAGTCGTTGTAGACAAAATCGTAAGTCACATTGTACCCCATGCTTCTATCCATCTTTCTGGGCGCCATGTAGATCCCCTTCAGCCGGTAGCCCTCCCGTTCCCCCGAGGTTTCCTTCTGGGTGTAGAAGATGGTCTGGGAGGGATCGGCGTCGCCGATGCCCATCTGCAAAAGCTCGTAGGCCCCGATTTCGCCCTTGGCCAGTTGGATGGATTCTCGGCGGTAATCAGCTGTGGTGTATTCCCAATGACCGTCAACTTGCTGGCCACAGCCGTTCATCGCGGTGGTCTGCATGTTTTGATAGTAGTCAAACAGTTCGATATAGCTGTCGCCCGCGCCGTCATTGGGCTTTTCCAGCGCGACGAAGCCCATGCTGGGCACGTCCCAGCGCCAGTGGTACTTGGTATACTGCTCGGCATGGATCGAGTCGTCGTTCTCCATCCAGTTGCGCAGGCTGGCGTTCATGGCCACGCGCCGGTAATTCTTCCCCCGGCTGTTAACTGTCACGTCCCCCCAGACCGCAAAGCTCGGGTCGTAAGGAAAATCATCATCCTCACGCACCGGCTCCGGCCGGTCCGGACGGATGCAGAAGGTGTTGTACTGGGATCGATCCTCGTATTCGCTCTGCCCGTACAGCGTGCCCAGCACGATCGGCTGGCCGTCCGTGATCTGGACGCCCTCGATGTGGGGATTGGAGCAGATCGGCGATATGCCGTTCTTTTCCTCGACGATCCAGCGGTACAGCATAGCGGTTTTGAACTTGGGGAGGACGCTGGGGAGAAAAGGATTTCCCCCTCCCCAGAGGCCTTCAAATTCCATGTAAACGAGGATGATGTTAGGCTGCTCCTTCGGGCCGCCGGGAACGGGCTGGCCCTGCTCGTCGAAGGACCTGGCCATGGTCATCAGCAGATGCAGCCGCTCGCCGTCGCTGTAGACGTCGTAGTCATAGGTGCTGTAGCTTTTGATGTCCAGATTATTCTTATTAAATAAATCCCACAAGTATTTCTGCGCCGAATCTGTAAAGCCCCACCTCATGCTGTTCCAAAACAGCTTCCCAAAGTTATTGAGCCGCTCGATGTACAGGATAAAGTCGTTATTCTTGTAGCGCACGACCTTCGGGTCTTTATTCAGGTCATAGTCCTCGACGTCCTCGTCGTCCACGAGCTCCGCCTCCGGCGCGAGCTGCGGGTAGCGCGCAGGCTCCAGCGGCACCACGTCCGCCTGCTGCGGATCGTTGTTGGACTCGGCGTAGGCGTCGAACAGGCTGATCGGGGCCGGGTTTGAAGCCCATTTGTCGTTGAGGGTCTCGTCCATCAGCTTGATCCGCGGCGACGTGTAGATGACCTTGGAATACTTGATCCAGAAGATCTCAAACCCGACGGACACGTTGGCCTCCAGGTACACCTGCAACGTGGTCGGCGCGCTGACGTTGAGCGAGAGGATAAAATTCAGCATGCCTGAGCCGGCCACCCACAGCGAACACAGGCCCTTGATGCCCACGCCGACCGTGAACGTCATCGTCAGCCGCAGGTCGACGGTGATGTTGTTGATCAGGTCAAATTTGGCGTCCGTGGGCTTGCCGTTCGCGTCGGTCTTCCAGGTGACGTGGATGGCGTCCGTCCCGACGCCCACAGACAGGGCGAGATTGAGGTTCAGGTACAGCGGTACGATGCCGATCTGCATCATCTGGGTGTAATCGAAGGAAACCACGGCCTCGATGCCCAGCATGGCGGAGAAGCCCCACAGGGGCGGGCCGTCCTTCTGCACCTGCACCCGTCCGGAGCCCATGACGAAGAAGCCGACGTCCAGCTTCAGGTGCGCATAGCCCTTGTTCGGGAAGATGCCCTTGTAGAAGTTGCTGGCCGCGCCCGTGGCCTGCTTCTTCTGGGCCAGGGTGGTCGCGTGCTGGTATTTCTTCATGGCCTTGTCGTAGGCCTTGGCCTCCGTGTTCTTCCATTCCACGGGATCATCGGGGTCGATCATCTGGCTGCCCCAGGCGACGGTGATATAGCCGATGGGGTTGTAGCTGACCTTCGGCAGGTACTCGTCAAAGGGCAGGTTGAAGCCCAGCTTGCCGCCGATAACGGGAATCTCGAGATCCACGCCGAAGCCCTGGGTGAACACCGTGGTGAAGGGGTTGGTCGCCTCCTGCCCGGTGTAGATGGGCTGGTCGACCTTGCTGCGCACGGGGGTCAGCTTGGTGTTGATCCGCTCCTTTGTGGAGGGAATCACGAAATAGGGCCACTGCTCCTCGCCGACGTCCGGCTCAAGGTACTGCTTCCACTTTTGGGTATAGATGTACTCCGTCTGCGTATCGGAAACCGGGTTGACGTGGGTGGGCTTCATCGTCCCATCGCCGGTATCCTTGCTGTCGTTATCGAAATAGCGGAAGTGCATCACCGGGTCGCCGGGATCTTCGCCCGCGGCGTGCATCACGGTCAGGGTGATATCCAGGTTGGCGTCGTTGAGCGGAGAGATATAGGCCGTCACGGCCTGCCGGAGGATGTCCAGGCCGTTGAACATGCAGGAATAGGCGTAGGGCTTGACCTGGCCGCTGGCGGCGGCGTTGACGGCCAGCGCCTCCTTTTCCGCCTTCGTCCCGTTGGATTTTGCGGCCTTCTTCTCCGGGCCGGTCAGCAGTACCAGCGTCTCCTGCCGCACGTCGCCCCGGGTCATATTCGTCCAGGGGATGAAGAAACTGCGGTAGCCCGTGCCGGAGGCATCCGCCTCGATGGACACCTCCATGGTGTAGTCGAAGTCATTGACGAAGCTGTTGGCGTCGAACACCACCGAGCCATACTTCGCGTCGGTGGTCTGGGTTATGCTGGTCGTGCCGTTCAGGTCTTTGACGGTGATCTTCACGCCGCCCACCGGCTGGTTGTCCACGCCGTGAAGTTCGATGGAAAACTGGTTCTTGTTGATGACCCGCACGCCCACGTCCTGCGTCTCGTCGTTGGACAGCACGCGGCGGTCCGACGCCATGCGGGACATGCGGCTGCCGACGTCGGAAAGCTGTATGGCGTTGGCGGACACATTGGCGCGCCGCACGCCCTCCCCGGAGGACAGCACTGCGTGGAGCCATTGGGAGAATTCCGGCTTGGACTTGCCGTCGATGATGGCCTGGAGGGCCTGGCTCTCCTTCACCTCCTGGTCGTTCAATGAAAGCACCTGGCTGCGCAGGTCCTCCAGATGATCGGTAGCCTCGCGAAGTTGTTCGGACAGGCGGGCCTTTTCGCTTTCGAACAGCCGGTCATTCAAGTTGGCGAGCCGCTCGGTATTGTTCTCGATCAGCGTGGCCTCCTCGGCGATGGAGGCATGCAGGAAGCGGGCCTTCTCCTCGATGGCCTCCGAGGCCAGCAGGGCGTCTTGGCATTCCTGGACAAACCCGGCGTAAGCGGCGCCTTCGGTGAAGCCGGCGTAGGCGTCGGGATCGTCGGCCTTCAGCTGCGCAAGCCGGGTCTCGGCGCGGGTGAACACGGTGGTGACGTGGTAGAGGTCCCGGTAAAGCATGTCGTCCAGCCAGTCCATCAGCATGCCGGCGTCCCAGGTCTCGTTCGGCGTCATGCCGGAGTGGTAGGCGCTTTCCTTCCCCTCGAGCCGGAAGGGCAGGCTGCCCTCCGCGTTGGCGGAAACGCCGCCGGAGGCGCTTTGCAGGCCCGCGATTTGCAGGGCGCGCTGAAGCTCAGTATCGGTGATCATCTGCCCCGCGGCGACGGCGTCGGCAAAGGCCGTCCAGGGCAGCGCCTGGGCGAGCATCACAAGGGTCAGTATTGCGGCAATCCATTTTTTCATCGTTTGTACGCTCCTGTCACTCGTCCAGCAGTTCGGGGTGGGTCTCGATCTCGTATTCATTTCGCCAGTCACTCATCAGCGCTTCAAGCTCAAGATTCTGATAATAGGTGAGGGCCGAGGCGTTCAGGGTTTCCCGTTCCTCACCGGTCAATTCGTGCTCCCCCTCGGGAATGTCCGAGGCATAGTAAAGGATGTGGACGCCCAAATCGGTCAATACCGGCCCGGAGATGTCCCCCGGCTTTTGAAGCGCTTTCGCAGCCTCCAGGAATTCCGCGGGCCAGTTCCTGGAATCCGGATGGACGGGATAGCCGCCCTTTTCCGTATTCTGCGCGTTGGTGTCCGCGCTGTACCTGCCGATGAGGGATGTAAAGTCGATCCCGGCGTCGAAGGCCGTCCTGATCTCATCCACTCTGGCCTGTATCAGCGGCATGGTCAACGCCTCGCGCTTTTCAACGATCGCCTTTCGAACCGCCTCCAGCGCCTTCGCCGCCTCGGCGTAATTTGCGCAGGCCTCGGAGATGTCATCCCAGCCCCGGGCCGTGGCCGCGGCGTCCGCCAGCGGCTGGAGCGCCGAGGCGACCGCCTGCGCCGCCTGGGAAAACTGCACCTTCTCCTTCGCAAGCCCCTTGTTGACCTCGTCCGGGTATTCGATCAGGATCTGCTGAATGGCCCGGTAGCCCGCGGGGGTGTAGAAGGATTCGTTCTGCAGGGCGAGGATCTCCCGCTCGTAGAGGTCGATGTCGTTTTCGTAGCGCTCCCGGTCGGGATTCAGGAACTGGGTTTCGTAATACTCGCGGACCATGTCCTCCGTCAGGGTGATGGCGGGGCAGTAGAGGTCGATGGCACGATAGCGGCGCTCCATGGCCTTGTATTCCTCGTAGATGGCCTCGATGGAGTAGCCGGATTCCTCAAGATACTCGGTGACCTGCGCCTCCGTGAAGTCTTCACTGCTGTCTTGCGCCCGCTGCCAGAGCCCCTGCCAAAGCTGATTGTACAGGTTGCGGGCGGCGGACTTCAGGTTTTCCTCCTCATCGGCGGTAAAGTCGTTCTGTCCAGCCTCCCGGAGCTTGCACTGTAAGAGGCCTTCGTCGATGAAGCGCTCGATGGTGTCGTCGCGCTGGGCCTGCCGCTCCTCGTCGGTCAGCGTTTCCTGCGAAAGCAATTCGGTGAACTCGATGTCCGTATCGATGGCGGTCTGAAGCTGACTTCTTGCAAAAGTGAAATCGCCCACCCGGACCACTATGGGGTCATCCGCCTCGGCCATCGCAGATGCGGCCATCAAAAGGCAAATCGTCATCATGATCGCGATCATACGCTGTATTTTCATTGACACCCTCCCGTTTTGCGCAATTTGGTTATATGTGTATAGGTCAGCGGGAAACCGTTCTTTTGACTTGACTTTACCCTGTGTCCTGGGATCACTCCACAGCGATCATCCTGTCAAACCCGTTCGTTTCAAAAGCCTTTCTTCGTTCCTTCGCTTGATGCTTCTATTATATCACTTATTCCGTCGTTTTTATATATATTTTCGCCATTTTCTTGAATTTTTTCAGTGGACGGTCCTTTATCGAGGAAGACATGGCTGGGGGTACCATGGCGGCAGATTGCCGCCGCTACTATTCCCTAACCCCTAAAACCTAAATCCTAACCCCTCTCATTTCTCTTCCTCCAACCTCTGCCTGTCCACCAGGTCCGCGAACATACCCTTCCTTGCGATCAATTCCTCGTAGTTGCCGGACTCGACGATCCTGCCGCCGTCCATGACCAGTATCCGGTCACAGTGCCTTATGGTGGACAGACGGTGGGCGATGACGATGCGGGTGCACTTCATGGCGTCCAGCGCGTCGGAGACCTGCTTCTGGGTCACGTTGTCCAGGGCGCTGGTGGCCTCGTCGAAGATCATGATCTTCGGCTTCGGGGCCACGGCCCGGGCGATCATGATGCGCTGCTTCTGGCCGCCGGAGATGCCGCCCTGTCCCTCGGAGATCAGGGTTTGCATGCCCATGGGCATTTCCCGGATGTCCTGGGCGATGCCGGCGATCTCCGCCGCCTCCCAGGCCTCCTCCAGGGTCAGCTGAGGCGCGGAGATGGTGATGTTGGCGAAGATGTCCCCGTGGAACAGCTGGCCGTTCTGGGTCACCACGCCCATCTTCCTGCGCAGCGAGCGGGGGTCGATGTTGTTCAGGTCCCGCCCGTCGTAGTACACCGCGCCCTTCTCGGGCTTTTCAAAGCCCAGCAGCAGCCGCACCAGCGTGGACTTGCCGCAGCCGGTGCGCCCCACGATGGCCACGTATTCCCCGGCGCGAATCTTCAGCGACAGGTTTTGCAGCACCCAGGGGCTGTTCTGCTCGTAGCGGAACGACACATGGCTCAGCTCGATGCTGCCCGACACGCTCGTCACCGGGGCCTTGTCGGTGCTGACCTCGGGCTCGGCCTTCAGGATCGGCTCGGCCATCTCCAGCACCGGCTTGATGGCGGCCACCGACACGGCGATGCCCGCCAGGGCGGTGAAGGCCCCCATCAGCTCGCCATAGGCAGCGCTGAAGCCGTAGTATTCGTGGGGCTGCACGCCGGTTTTGACGGCGATATAGTACAGCGCGATGGTGCCCACCAGCGAAATCGCCTTCGTAAACACCCCGTTGAGCTTCAGGAACGCGGGGGGGTTGTATTCCAGCTCGGCGTTCCTGGCGTAGACGTCCGCCCAGCGCGCGAAGGCCCGTTTCTCGGCCCCGGAGAGGCGAATCTTCTGGATGCCGCTGACCAGCGCGTAGCTCATGCCCGATTCCCTGGCCGCCAGCAGCATCTTCCGCCGGGAGATGCTCACCTGAGCCAGCGACGTGGCCACGCTCAGGACGAAGGTCGCCAGCACCACCAGCACCGAGGGCAGCACCAGCGCCGGCGCGAAGGTGAAAATCTGGAAGATGAACAGCAGCGACGACAGCGAGGTCAGGCCTGTGGACAGTATGTTGTCCAGCAGCATGTCGCACAGCGAGCCCACCGAGCTGGCCCGGTTGCTCAGCTCGCCGGAGGAGAACCGCCTGAAGAAGTTGACCGGCAGCGACAGCACCCGCATCATCACCGACGACTCCACCGCCAGCTGGGTCTTGGTGGAGATGCGCTCCATCAGCAGGCTGCGGGTCGCCCCGATGAGCATGTTCGCCAGCGCCGCGGACAGCAGGAACAGCGCCGTGCCCACCAGCAGGGACACGTTCCGGCTCTTGAGCACCGGCCCCGTCATGCCCGCTGACAGCCTCGGCTCGATGAAGCCCACCAGCGTCATCGCCAGCGTCGCCAGCACGATCCAGATGATGTCGCCCCGGGAAATGCAGTTCTTCATGAACAGCAGCAGGTCCGGTATGCCCAGCTTCTTCATGGGCAGGGGGCGGTAGAAGCACAGCGCGTTCACCGACAGCCATCCCTCCGTGCTGTGGTTCACCGCCACCCGCTTGCCTGTGGACGGGTCCACATAGCAATAGCCGCTGAGGCCCCGGGGCAGCAGTGCCACCGCCATGCCGCCCTCCTTCAAAAAGCCCAACATCGGGCCGAAGGCGTCCCTGTACCAGCCCGGCTCCAGCTTCACGTCACGGGTCATCAGCCCCAGGGGTCGCAGCACATACGCCATCTGCTCGTCGAAATCCCCGATGTCCTCGGGTATCTCCACGGGCTTGTAATGGTAATATTTCAGTATCTCATCCAGTGCTGCCTTGGCGATCAGGCGTTCGTCCTGAAGCCGCTGGGCCTCCTGGCTGCCCAGCACCGCCCCGGCGATCCGCACAAACGAATCCTCAAAGACCTCCTGGTCACTCCGCATTCGCTCGCGGATCTGGTCGTCAAACCATCCCATGGGTTTTCTCCTTTCAGTCGAAAACAGGGTTTAGGGGTTAGGTTTTAGGGGTTAGGTTTGGTTAGTGAGAGGATCAAGGCGTTGATCATCCTGCCAACCTCATTGGAGAGGGACAACGTTTTAATCAGTTCTTTTTCAGTGACATAGTGAATTCGTGCACATATATAACACTGTGTTTGTAATTCGGCGTTGGAACCTCGGGCCATATACAGGAAATTGATATATTCCCTTCTCGTATTCCTCATCTTACCTTCCGCTATGTTGGAAGGTATGGAAACCGCTGCCCTTCTCATCTGATCAGACAGCCCATACGTCTCTTCCTTCGGCAACAACTGCACAATGCGATAGACCTCAACAACCAAATCCATTGCCTTCTGCCAAACCATCAGATCCTTATAGCTATGTATCATACACACTCTCACTATTCCCCTAAAACCTAACCCCTAAAACCTAAAACCTAATATCTCACTCGCTCACAACCAGCCTCGCATACGCCCCTCCGCGCTCCATCAGCTCCTTATGCGTGCCGCGTTCCACGGCCACGCCCTTTTCCAGTACGATGATCTCGTCGCAATCGCGGATGGTGGAGAGCCTGTGGGCGATCACGATGCTGGTGATGCCGCGGTCGCGGATGGCCTTGACCACCTCGTATTCGGTCTTGGCGTCCAGGGCGCTGGTGGCCTCGTCGAGTATGATCACCGAGGGATCCTGGGCCAGGACGCGGGCGATCTCGAGCCGCTGGCGCTGGCCGCCGGAGAGATCCCGTCCGTTCTCGGTCAGCATGGCCTGATAACCGCCCTGGCGCTGCATGATGTCCTCGTGCAGCTGGGCGTCCCTGGCGGCCAGGATCACCTCGAAGTCCGCGATGCTCCTGTCCCACATGCGAATGTTGTTCGCAATGGTGTCCTCGAAGAGTATGATATCCTGGTCCACCACGGCCACCGAGCCGGTGAACACCGCCCGGGGAATTTTGCCGATGGGCTTGCCGTCGAACAGTATCTCGCCCTCCCAGGGCTGGTAGAGGCCCGAGATCAGCTTGGAGATCGTGGATTTGCCGCTGCCGCTGCCGCCCACGATGGCCACCTTGCTGCCGGGCTGAATGTCCAGCGAAAAGTCCTGCACCACCGGGTTGCCCAGCGGGGAATAGCCGAAGGTGACGTGCTTCAGCTCCACATGCCCCTTCAGCTTGGCGAAATCCGCGCCTTCACCGGCAGCGGTCCCGCGCACATAGGGGTCGTCGGGGTACTGCATCACGTCCTCCACACGCTCCATGTCGGTGCGCAGCTCCTGAATGGTCTGGCCCGCCTCGATCAGCGTGCGGGCCGGATCCATGAACGCGTTCAGGAAGCCCTGGAATACGGCGATCATGCCCACGGTAAAGTGGCCGTTCATCGCGAACAGCACGCCGAAGAACAGCACCATGTAGTTGGCCGCAGTGCCTATGAAGGCGGGAATGATGCCCATTGTGGCGCTCATGTGGGAGAATTTCACGTTCTGAGTGTTTACCGAGGCCTGGTAGCCGGCCCAGCGGCGGAAGAAGCCCGCTTCGGCCCCCGCGGCGCGGATGGTCTCGGTCATGCTGATGCCCGCCAGCGTGGCGGAGGCCAGCTTGCCCTCGTCCCGAAGCTGCACCCGAGTCAGGTTGATGCGCTTCTTCGATATGATGCGGGCCATCAAAAGGTTTACCAGCATCGAAGCCAGCCCGATCAACGTCAGAAACGGGCTGTAGCGCAGCATCAGCACCAGGTAGAACACCATCATGATGGTATTCAGCGCCAGCGGGGCCACGGTATTCACGATGGCGGCGGAGATGTTGCCGTTGGAGGTCTGGCGTTGGAGTATGTCGCCGGTCAGCCGCTGGGAGAAAAACGACATGGGCAGGCGCATCACCTTCCACATGTAGGTGGTGCTGCCCATCACCGCCATCTTGCCGTCGATGCGCAGGCTGTACACCCGCTGGGCCCACTCCACCACCAGCTCCAGCGCGCACAGCAGCGCCATCACCGCGATAAACGGGTTCAGCCACGCCACGTCCCGGCCGGTCAGCAGCCGGTCGTAGAAGATGCGGGACATCACCGGCTTGATGATGTCAAACAGGTAGGCGATGATCGTAGTCACCGCCACGAACGCCGCCGCCGCGCCGGCGCCCTTCAGCCGGATGCGGGCGTAGCCCAGCATGCTCTTGGGCTTGCCCGAGGGCACAAAGCCCTCGCCGGGCGCCACAGTGATCACGACGCCGGTGAAGCCCTCGTCGAACTGCTCCATAGTCAGCTTCACCACGCCCCGGGCCGGATCGTTCAATATCACCCGGTTGCCCTTGAAGCCGTCCAGCACCAGGAAGTGGTCGAAGTTCCAGTGAACGATGCAGGGAAAGGTGGCGTTCTCCTTCAGGGCGTCCAGCTCCATGCGGTAGCCGTGCACCTCGAAGCCGTAGTGCCGGGCGGCCAGCATCAGGTTCTTCGCGTTGGAGCCGTCCCTCGACACGCCGCAATCCAGGCGCACCTGCTCCAGGGGCACCCACTTGCGATAGTAGGCCATCACCATGGCCAGACAGGCGGCGCCGCATTCCAGCGCCTCCATCTGCATGACCATCGGCACCTTTGCCACACCCTTGCTCAGGGGCTGTATGGTCTTCTTGTCAGGCATTTATTCTTCCTCCGTATCCCGACTGAACAGGAAGCTGATGGGCCGCACGGTCTCCGTGACGATTTCCACGTCATAGGTTCCCGGCGCCAGCTTTGCGCCGTCCTCCGGCAGCATAGCGATCACCTCGAACTCGTTCTCTGCCTGGAAGACCATGTCGATCTTCACCTCCCGGTCGGCCACGCGCACCAGCATGCCGGGGGCCACCAGGGATTTTTGTGAAAGCGGCAACGTGATATCCAGCATCCTGCCGTCCTCTGTCACTACGCCCTGCTCCGTGATCTTGGATTCCACGTTGACCAGCGCCGACGACAGGATCAGCCCGCCCAGCAGCAGGATCACCGCCGCCAGTACCATCCAAACCCCGGGCGTGGTGACCCGCATGTAATCCTGCAGCTGCTCCGGAGAAGAGATCCGCTCGACGCTCTTCTGTCTGAATACCTGGTTTTCCATGATCGTTTACCTCCTGTTGTGGGGCTGGTAGTTCTGATCCGCCGCAAGAAGCAGTTCTGGAATCTTCTACGGTATCCTGTCAAAATCTCCCAATCCGTGTAAGACTCTCGTCCACATAAACCTCAGTCTTTCCTTCAATCCCAGCGCTTTCCTGAAGCCCTCATACGCCCGCAGCCCCGCGTCGATGTCCTCGCGCTTCAGGGGCTGCCTGCCGTAGCTGGCATCGGACACTGCCGTGACGAAGGCGGTATAATCGTCGTTCTTCAGCGGCTGCGCCGCCCGCCTTGCAAATGCCGCGGGCGTCTCGCCGCCCGTGGGGGCCAGCCCCAGGTGGGCCAGCACCGTCAGGTTCGCCCGGTACAGTATCATCGCCGCCTCGCCATAGCTGCGCACCCTGCCGCACAGCGCGGCGGGGTCGCTCAGGCGCAGGCGCTTCATCACCCACCTGACCGCCGCCACGGTCAGCGCGATCGCCGCAAGCGCCAGCAGCAGCCACCAGTGGCCGCCGCCGCGCCGCGCGTCAGCCTGCGGGACGTCCGTCCCCGCGTCGTCCTCCGGCGGCGCTTCATCGGGCGCGTCATCGGGCTCTTCTTCAGGCGTGTCCTCGTCCTGGCCGTCGGGCGCTTCACCCGGCTCGGGGGTCGGCGTGTTCCCGGGGGTCTCCGGCGGCAGTCCGCCGTCCGGCTCGGGGCTGGGCGTCGGCGCGTCTCCGGCGGGATTGTAATCGCCGTCGTAGCCCAGCCCGCCGCCCTCGGCGGTGTCACCCGTCCCGGTATCCCCCGCTTCCGGCGGTTGGGGCGTGACGTCGCCGCCGCTTCCGTTGCCGCTGTTGCCGCCGGTGGCGTCGAAGGGTATCCAGCCCACGCCCCGGAAGTACACCTCCGCCCACGCGTGGGCGTTCTCGCCGGTGAGCACCTCCACGCCGGGGCGGGCCAGGTAGCCCTCCACATATCGGGTGGGCAGACCGGCGATGCGCCCCATCACGGCCATG
>JAZTZK010000138.1:0-4273 GCA_045637485.1 Clostridia bacterium | reverse complement strand
GGCAGCCGCCGGGCCATCATCCACCAGCGCCGCGCCAAGGTGGACCATGAAAACGGCCGCCTGAAGCTGCGCCTGATCCTGGACCGCTTCAGCGTGGAGGCCTTCATCAACGGCGGCGAAAAGGTGATGTCCGCCACCGTCAGCACCGACACGGGCGCGGAGGGAATATCGTTCTTCTGCGACGGGAAGGCGCGGTTCAATGTGAGGGCGTGGGAATTGAAGGTATAATGAGTCATGGAACCTGTCCCCGTGACTCATGATTATATTCTACACATGGAGTGAATGTTTAAGATGCCTCAGAAGATTGATATTCTTGGACTGTTTATTGATCCAGAAACCATTACAGATATACTGTTACAGAAGCGTATTTCTGTATTTTATCCTGTGTTTCAAGAAGTAGCGCAATCGAAATCCATTTTCAGGCGCTCTACATCACCAGACCAACACATTGTTAGATTCGATCATCAAGAACCATACGGTATAATCATAGCGGATGCAGAGCAGCCCGATCCTGCCTCCTTTGCTGTAAACTATGCAGAAGCAGCAATCGAAAGGCTACTAAAAGGTTTGTTCGGAGCAGGAATAAACCTTACTGGCCATATATCTGAACTGTAAAAAAATCGAAATTTCCGGCGATCGACAATACAGAATCCTTCAATCTGGCAGAAATGTAAAGCAAACATCCATTAGAGAAATACCTGCAAAGGTTCATCTATTAAATGGTCAATGGGTAGATGTGTTTAAAAGCAGTCCCGGATTTGATTTTCAAGGGGGGAGTCCTTACGCTGTAACCAATGTAGGTTCATCTGCATTGATGCTTACGACAAAGGAGAAGAACTATGTACTCTTTGGCGCCGGTGTTGATGCTTCCAACGAAGAAGTGGTATCAGCATATCGTTTCTTAGCAGAAAAATATAATGAAATACAGGTCAAACGTGATCTGGAAAGTGCAGAACAGGCAAAGAAACCGTTGTTTCAGATGCCACAGATAAATATCCAGCTCCCCAGAGTTGAACTGCCCAAGATTGATTTGCCTCAGATTAAATTTCAATCACCGTTTGTTCTTGGTAGGAAGGAAGAATTATCAGAAACGAAAACTTTACCACAGCCTGAAGCTGACACTAATTCTGACAACCAGAAGAATGGCTAAATGAGTCATGGGGACAGGTTCCTTGACTTATTTCGTATAATCCAGCGTACCTGTCCCCGTGACTCTATTGAACAAATCCCTATTCTATTGGAATTCTGTGCAACAAAATCAGAATTTATCCTCTTTTATGCAAATCTGTATAACAGTATTCTTATATTTTTCTCAAATAGCATTTGCTAAAACAGGACCGTTTCCAATCAACCGGCGGAACGCACAAGTGAGCGGAGGCCGTGACGGTCTCCGCTCACTTGTGCTTGCGGGGTTCATTCACTTTGATTGCACTCCGCGTATTCTTCAAACCCATAGCAGTCATAATCACCTTCATAGCCGCAAACGCCCATGCGGGGAGAATTGGTGACGGGCAGGCTCATTTCCATTTCCATGTCGTCCAGCTTTTCGGCGCAGGCCTCGCAGAGGAACGGATTCTCGTCCCTGTAGAACCGCTCCGGGAAGATGTACTCCGCGGGCTGGCCGCACTCGGCACACTTCCACTCGATGGGTCTGTTCCTTGCCAGCAGGCGCACACGATTTTTCTCCGGCTTACGGCGAGTCTTGCCCAAAAAGCTGACCAGCAGCTGGGTGGTATCACCGAAGTCATATTCGTAAAGCAACTGTGTTCCTTCGGGAAAGCGAATCAGCTTGCGGTTCATCGGATATTCCTCATAACCGGGACCCATGAAGGCGCTCATGTGCCCGCAGCATTCCAGCCAGATTCTTCGTAAAAAATCATCAAGGTCCTGAAGCGACGTCGTCAGAGGCGCGTCCAGGAACAGCCAGTAACGCTTGTCAGCGCCCTCCACCTTCAGGAGCCGGCACTGTTGCTCATCGGCAATATCGCTGTGCACCTTGAAAATGTGGTTCTTCATCGCCACCTTGCCCAGTTCGGCCCCGCAGAGATAGCAGTTTCCCTTCTGCTGTTGTCTCGCCATGGATCATTCTCCTTTGCCTATTTTTCCTCCCTCGCCACCGCCAGCATCAGCTTCAGCCGGTTTTCCTGGTTGACTCTCGTGGCGCCGGGATCGTAGTCGATGGGCACGATGTTGGCCCTGGCGTACTCTTCCCGCAGGGCGCGGATGGTGCCCTTGCCGGCGATGTGGTTGGGCAGGCAGCCGAAGGGCTGCACGCACACGATGTTGGGCACGCCGGAGTCGATCAGCTCGCACATCTCGGCGGTCAGCAGCCAGCCCTCGCCCATCTTGCAGCCCACGCCCAGCACGTCGCCCAGCTCCTCGCGGGTAACCTTGTAGGGGGCCGGGGGCCTGAAGCGGCTGTTGCCGCGGATGGCCTTCGCGATGGTCTGCTCTACGCGATTCACATAGCACATCACCATTTTAAACCCGAACTGCTTGAACCTGTTGCCGCCGTACAGGTCCACGTCGTCGATGCTGTGATCGAGGGCGTTGAGCAGGAAGCCCATCAGCCCCGGCACGTTCACCTGGCAGCCCTGGTCCAGCAGGAACTGCTCCAGGTGGTTGTTGGCCATGTGGGAATACTTGACGTAGATCTCGCCCACGATGCCCACCTGGATCTTCTCGGCGGGGGTGTAGGGCACGGCCTCGAAGTCCTTCGCGATCCTCGCCACGTTCCCCCTGAACCGCAGCGCCGCGGCCCGGGGATTGTGCCGGAACTGCTCGGTCAGGCGATCCGCCCAGGCGTCCACCAGCGCGGCGCAAGTCCCCTTTTCGTTTTCATAGGGCTCCACCTGGTTCTTCAGGCACATCAGCACGTCGGCATAGAGTATCATCATGATGGCCTGCAGCAGCAACGTCAGCGTCATCCTGAAGCCGCTGTTCTTCTCCAGGCCCACCGGGTTCAGGGAGATCACGGGCACGAAGCCCAGCCCCGCCTTGGCCAGGGCCTTGCGGAGCAGGAAGATATAGTTCGAGGCGCGACAGCCGCCGCCGGTCTGGGTGATGATCAGGGCGACCCTGTGTACGTCGTATCTGCCGCTTTGCAGCGCGTCGATGAACTGGCCGATGCACAGCAGCGCCGGGTAGCAGGTGTCGTTGTGCACGTATTTCAGGCCCGTCTCCACCACGGAGGGGCCTTCGTTCTGCAGCAGCTCCATGTTGTAGCCGTGCAGCTGGAACACGTCCCGCACCAGCTTCAGGTGCACCGGCAGCATATTCGGGATCAGTATCGTGTAATCCCGCTTCATCTCCCGGGTGAATTCGATTCGGTCTTGCATAGGTTTAGCGTTCTTTCGTTCTTGGGTTTTGGGGATTGTGGCGGCAGATTGCCGCCGCTACAGGGCGTGGCGACAGGTTGCCGCTACTGCTCCAGCGCGGCGAACAGGCTGCGCAGGCGAATGCGCACCGCGCCGGGGTTGGAGATTTCGTCGATCTTCAGCTGGGTGTACAGCCGTCCGCCCGATTGCAGTATGCTGCGCACCTCGTCCGTGGTGATGGCGTCCACGCCGCAGCCAAAGGACACCAGCTGCACCAGGTTGACGTTGCTGTCGCCGCACCCGGCCACGTACTTCGCCGCCGAATACAGCCGGGAGTGGTAGGTCCACTGGTTCAGCACGTTCACGCTGAACTTCTCCTCGTTCAGGTTCACCGAATCCTCGGTGACCACCACCGCGCCCAGCTGGGCGATCTGCTGGTCGATGCCGTGGCTGATCTCCGGGTCGATGTGGTAAGGGCGTCCGCAGAGCACCACCACCGGCAGGCCCTTCGCCCGGGCCTCCGCCAGCATTTCCGCGCCCCTGGCGCGCACCCGGGCCATATAGGCCTCGTAGGCCCCGTAGGCCTCGCGCACCGCGGCCTTCACCTCCCGGGCAGGGATGCCGGGGAAGTATTTTTCCAGTATCGCCGGGAGCTTCCTTTCGAAGTCCTTCGGGCGGTGGATGCCCAGGTAGTCGCTGATGAACCGGGTCTGCTTCAGCCCCGGCACGTTCAGCCGCAGCACCTCGGGATAGTAGGCCACCACCGGGCAGTTGTAGTGGTTGTCGCCCCGGTGCTCATCCAGGTTGTAGCTCATGCAGGGATAGAATATGGCGTCCACATTCTGCCGCAGCAGCCACTCCACGTGGCCGTGCATCAGCTTCGCGGGATAGCAGGCAGTGTCCGAGGGGATGGTGCGCTGGCCCGAGGCGTACAGCGCGTGGTCGGACTCGGGGGA
>JAZTZK010000137.1:0-10612 GCA_045637485.1 Clostridia bacterium | reverse complement strand
TGCCGCCTCCCAGGCCTCATCGCTCGTGATGCCGGGCGAGAGCAGGTCGCCGCCCATGGGCATGGACAGGCGCGCCGTATCGGTGGCCACCGTGAATCGGTCGTCCAGGTGGAACGCCGCCCACTTCGCCGTACCGGCCAGTGGCATAATACGCCCGGCCAGGTCGTCCCGTGCGTTGAAGGATTCGACCTTTGGCAGCGTTTCGGCCTCGACGGGTTCCGTTGACGCAACCGTCCGGCTTTCTATAGGCGCGAAGGCGCTCGCCACGTCCGTCAGTCTCCTGAGCGCGGCGTTCATGCGCAGCTCTCTCAGGCGGGGCAGCGCGCCGGTGATATCGCCCAGCCTCCAGGCTTCGGGATCGACGTTTACAGGCGCGTTTCTGTCGATCTTTGCCAGGGTATAGCTCATCTCCGCCAGCGCCCGGCCCTCGATCAGCCGCTCCCGCAGTTTGCCCTTCTGCTCCGTGGGCGCGGCATCCAACACCGCCGACAGACTGCCGTACTGCTGCACCAGCTTCAGCGCCGTCTTCTCCCCCACCCCGGGAACGCCGGGAATGTTGTCGGAAGCATCGCCCATCAGGCTCTTCACGTCGATCAGCTGGATAGGCTCGATGCCATAGGTCTGACGGATGTATTCCGGGTTTACCCGCACCGTGTCGGTGATGCCCTTCTTGGTGTAGAGTATCGTCGTCCGCGGCCCTGACAGCTGAAAGGAATCCCGGTCGCCGGTGACCAGCAACGCTTCCAGGCCCTCGTGCTCGCAATATTGGGAAACGGTCCCCAATATGTCGTCCGCCTCGTAGCCCTCGACTTCGAGGATCGGTATGCCCATCTCACCAATCAGCTCGCGGATCACCGGATCCTGGGCCCGCAGTTCATCCGGCATGGGCTTGCGCGTGGCCTTGTAGCCATCGTAAAGCTTCGCCCTGAAGGTAGGCGCGTGCATGTCGAAGGCCACGGCCAGGCTGTCCGGGCGTTCGTCCTCGATCACCTTCAGCAGCATCATCACAAACCCGTGCACCGCATTGGTGGGGGTGCCGTCCGGTGCGGTCATCGGGGTTTGCAGCGCGTGAAACGCCCGGTACATCAGGCTGTATCCATCCAGTATGACGATCTTCTCAGCCATGTAGCGCACTCTCCTTTGCCGCCTGCCCTGGGGCAGGATACACAATATCTATTTTATTATATCACATCCTTGGGAAAAAAACAAATGCTGCCCTAAAACACATTCCTATTCCCCGCCCATCCCCTTCTCCAAATCCACGTTCATGCAGGAAACCATCACATCTGCGTAACGGGCCACGCTCCTGTCCCCTCCGGTGGGCGACAACGGGTCCGGCATACGTTCAAAGCGAGCCGTCCCTTTCAGCAGGGAATTAAGACAGGCGACCAGGTCGGGCAGCACGTTGGGGGCGAGGGGCTTCCCCACCGGCCTGAAATCGTGGTGGAAGTTGTAGACCTTCTCAGGATCGTACGCCTTTCCCTGCATGGCCGTGATGCGCCGAAGGGCCTCCAGCGCTATCTCGATGCAGCCCCGCAGCGTAGGCGACAGCGTGCCGTTCAGCAGCCAGTTGCAGTTGCAGGCGTCCCCGCACAGCAGAGTCTTCGTCAGGCTGTCCGCCAGCACCAGCTCTCCGGGGGTATGGCCCGGGCAATGGTACGCCGTGACCGTACGTCCGCCCAGCTCGAACCGCTGGCCATCCGTGACGGCGCGAAAAGTCGGCTCCTTTGGCCAGGGGCGAATATCTGCGTCCGGATCGTAGTCGTAGACCTTCCCCTCGCGCCTGCGTATCAGCGCCGCATATTCCCTGCGAAACGCCAGGGTCGGTTCGGTATGGTCGTGCTTCCAGTTCGCGTCTGCCGGATGGATCCAGATGTCATCAAACCACCCTGCGCCGCCGATATGGTCGCCGTGATTATGGGTGGCCAATACCTCATAGGGCTTGTCCGTCAGCTCGTTTTCCACCAGCCACTTCAAATCACCGATTCCGACGCCGGTGTCGATCAGCAGCGCCGCTTTCTCTCCGACGACGAGAAAGCAGCTGGCGCAGTCGAATTCGTCGATTTCAAAAATGCCCGGAGCACACTCGTACCAGCGCATCGACACGCAGGCCCCCGGAATTCCTCTGTTCTCTTTGCTCATAGCTCTTCCTCCAAAGCGGATAAGGAAACAAACCCAACTAATCTGCGGAATGTGCCTGATCGTCCCGGGCAGGTTTCAGGTATTTCCCGAACCAGCTGAAGATCTCCTCCAACCTGCGTATTCGATGGCGCGGCTTGCCGGAGCGGGACAGGGAGTGGTTCTCCCCCTCGAACAGGCACATGCGGGCGGGCACGCCGAAGCGCTTCATCGCGGTAAACATCTCGATGCCCTGGTCCACGGTACAGTTGTAGTCCTGGAGGGAGTGGATAAACAGTATCGGCGTCTTCGCCCGATCGGCGTACTTCAGCGGCGATTGGTTCCACATCGCCTCATGGCACGACCAGGGGTCGCCGCCCAGCGCGTTGACATCGAAGGTGAGGCCGATCTCGCTGGAGCCGTAGTCCGACACCCAGTTTGATATCGACCGTTGAGAGGCCAAGGCCGCGAACCGCCCGGTGTGGCCTTCAATCCAATTGCACATGAAGCCGCCGTAGGAGCCGCCGCAGGCCGCGAGCCGCGCGGCATCCAGCTGGGGCACGGCCTCGAGGACGTGGTCGGTAAAGGCCATCAGGTCCGCGTAGTCGATGTCTCCGTATCTGCCCCGCAGATCTGCGAAGGCCTCGCCGTAGCCCTCGCTGCCCCGGGGATTGCAGAAGAACACCACGTAGCCCGCGCCGCAGAGCGCCTGCATCTCGTGCACGAAGGGCGTGCCGTAGGCGCACCTGGGACCGCCATGGATTTCCAGCACCCCGGGATACTGCTTATCAGCGTCGAAGTCCGCGGGCTTAAGCACCCACCCGTCGATGCTATGGCCATCGGCGTTGGTGAATGGCATGTATTCGACCTGCGCCACGTCGTGGCCGTTCAGGAAAGCGTCGTTGTGGTCCGTGAGTTTTGCGATTTCGCCTTCCCTGACGGTGTACAGCTCGGTCAGTCCGTTCGGCGCGCAGGCGGTGAACAGCACGCGCTCCCCGTCCGTGTCCAGCCACAGCGCGGTGCCCTCGAAGGGCGCTACCGTGTCCACGGTGTTATCGGCGTTTAATCGGCATACCTCCGCGCGATATTCCCGTTGGGCGATGAACCAGACACAACCGTTTGCCGCTATGGCAGATTTTCCGCTGCCATTGACGATGTCCGTCACCCCGGCGCAGCCGATACAGCGATCCATGGCCGCCGCCATCGTGATTTCGCCGGTGGCGGTGTCACACCGGTACCAGTCGTGGTACTGGCCTGTGCCCCAGGGCTCGAGGCTGCTCATCGACAGCACGGCCCCGCCTTCGGTCAACAGCGCTTCGCCCACATGATAGCGCCCCGGCTTCACCAGAACGCGGTCCTCATCGACATGCAGATCATAGAGCCGTACTTCGCTGTATGACGAAATCACATCCCGGTACTCGCAGCCTGCATACAGTATCTTGCCGTCCTTCACATCAAATACCTTAACATTGAAGAAGTCCGGCGTCAGCTTCCTATACGCACCGTCACGCGGGTCAAACAGAAACAGCGAAGCGCGCAGCCGGGAGACAAAGCGCCTGCCGTTGGCCCACAGAGGAATCTCCTCGATGACGTGGCAGTTCTCCCAGTCCTCCCGTTGGGTCTCGTCCAGCTCCCCGGACGGCGCATTCAGGTCCACCTCGGCGAGAATGACAAAGCGTCCGTCGCCCAGGTTCCGTATATCGCTCACATCCATCGGCAGCTCAAAAGCGCGGCGCGCCTCGCCGCCATCCACGTCCAGGCGATAGAACACCGTCTTCTTCCCGTGCTTCTTCGGCTTGTCGTCCTCGCCCCGCTCGGCCGAGAACAGCAAGGTATGCCCGTCCTCCCACACTGGATCAGAGGCTTTTCCGTCATAGGTCAGCTGGCGGGATACTCCGGTTTCGCAATCCAGCAGGTGAATGAAGGTGTCATATATATTCTTCTTATGGTTCTGCCGTTTTGTCACGTAGGCGGCCCGATTGCAATCCGGGCTCAATACGGGGCCGGAAACAAAGGCGATATCCATCAGATCCGGGATCGTAACTGGATTCATGGATCCTCTCTCCTTGTACTGCTCAGGTTGAAACAGCGCAGGCGCTGTGGCTCGGCTTCCTCCGGCAAGGCGCGATACCGAAGACCGGCGGGCGAAAGCTCAAGGGACATGACGCGGCAAGCATGAAAAAAAGCCCACAGAAATATCGCTCAAGAAAACACCGCGCAATACGTCGGCAAATCCGGCGACGCCTTATCCGCTGCGAAGCAAGTCCTTTAGGAACTTGCTTCGCAGCGGAAAAACACTCGCCTTCCGACCGCCTTAACTGCGCGGCATATCCTTTATCTCCATGTTGCTGTTCATCACGGCGCGCACCTCGTCCGAGGCATGCATGAACGCCTCCGCGATTTTGGGATCGAAGTGGCTGCCGGAGCCCTCCTGTATGATCGCCATGGCCTTTTCGAAGGGGAACCCGTCCTTGTAGCTGCGCCTGGAAACGAGGGCGTCAAACACGTCGGCCACGGCCATGATGCGCGCCGACAGCGGTATATCCTCCCCCTTCAGGCCGCAGGGATAGCCCGCGCCGTTCCACTTTTCGTGGTGGTAGTGCGCCAGGTTCATCGCCTCCATCAGGTAGCCGGAGTTTTCCTCGGAGACCATGTCCATGGCGTGGGCGATCACCTCCGCGCCGGCGGTGGTATGGGTCTTCATAATCTCGAACTCCTCGTCCGTCAGCTTGCCGGGCTTGTTCAGTATCGCGTCGGAGACCTGAATCTTTCCGATGTCATGCAGCGGCGCTGAATTGACCACATCGTAAATGAATTCCTCCGTTAGCTGGTCGGTGTAGATGTCCTCCTTCTTCAGCTGGCGCATGATGATGCCCGTATAGGCGGCGGTCTTGCGCACATGGTCGCCGGTGCACTTGTCGCGGCTCTCCACCATGTCCGCCAGCACCATGATCAGGCCGTTTTGCAGTTTCGAGATGACCTCGCTCTGGTGCTCCATGCTCTCGATGGTGGTCACCATATCTTCGGTCGTCCGGGTTACCGAGTGATACAGGTTTTCGATCTCATCCCCGGTGTGGATATCCAATTCCCGTATGCACTTCAGGGTATCCGCCCGGGCTTCCTGGTTGGCATAGGAGGAATAACCTGTGGCGATATCCAGGGCGTTGATCGGCCATATGATATTGTATTCTGCGAACCAGATGGCGACGGTCAACAGCATCAGGAAGAAGCCGAAGAACAGGGATACCACGCGGGCCAGGAATTCATACCCGTTCTTGATGATATGCGCCATGCTGACATCCACGCCCACATAGCACTGGCAGACGCCCTGGCTGTCGTATACCGGCTTGTATACCGTCAGCAGCCAGCCGAACTGGCCGTTTGCGATGATGGGTTCGATTTCCTTTCCAGCCAGCAAATCTGGCAGCTGCTGCCTGAAATCCTCGTCAAATTCAACGATGTCTCCCGGTTCACCACCGGGGGTATCGGGTGTATCGGCGTCGAATACCACGTGGCAGCCATCCTCGCGGATCTGATAGGCATAAACATATTGCAGGCTCTCGGTGCTTCTCGCAAGGTCGTTGAAGCGCTTGTCGACACGGGCATAGCCCTCGGCGGCTTCACCCCGGGCCAGGTAATCCGGCACGCGGTCCCCGTCGGTGGCGTCAGACGCCACATTGGCCACGCCCCAGGCCAGTGCCTTTTGGTCTTCAATGGCCGCCGTTCTGAAATGGCCAAAGCTGATGACCGTAACGATGGCGGCAATGATCAGCATGGCCGACGTCACCAGCAGGACGATCTTTGAGCGCAGGGAGAGAAAACGCAACCGCTTCTTACCGGCAGCCAGGCGCCGCTCTCTGGAGAGAGGGGATTGCTGCCAGCCCGTGAAATAGCATCGATCCTTAAAGGACGTGGGTATCGCGTTTACAATGATGGCGACGACCAGCACCGTGATGGTCTTGTCTACGAGGTCGATCAGCATATCCGCAGTAAACTGGGACCAAAATTCGCTCAAGCCGCTGCCGGCATGAATGCGCATGGCCAGCGGCGCAGACAGACCGGATCCAAATTGAAAGCCGTACAACGTCCAGGTGAGCACCGAACCAAGCCCGCCCCCGATCAGCGCAAAGGTGGCAATGATGGCCAGCAGCCGCCACGGCTTTTTGAAGCTGTAGTAACCCTTGCTGGAATACCACGCGGAGACAATGGCGATCAGGATCGTCAAAGACCCGTAGTATGTAGTGGTATAATCCCCGATGCCATTGATCAAATTGGTGAAAAAGCCGACGATAATTCCAGGGATATATCCACCCAGGGCAGCGGACATGGCGCTGCCGATGTTGTCGAGGTAAAGCGGCAGCTTCAGGCTCGTCGCCAGATGCGCGAGAATGTAATTGATGGCCAGACCGATCAGGCACAGTATGAAGGCGTACTTTCTACGCGCGCTGTTTTGTCTGTGCATGCTGTTTTGGTTCTGCATTATTGGAAACCTCCATATATCCGCCGATCGGAAGGGAGCGCTCTACCCATCGTCAATTCGAACCGGCAGTAAATCTCCTGATCCTGCTCATGAGGAAGGCGGCAATCGATGCTTCAGTCGCTCGGCTGACGTGTAATCGCCGCCTTTTTGCGCCAGGTGCCGCTGCGATAGCGCAGGTAGCTGGCAACGGCCACCAGCGTCCATGTGAAGGCTGTGCCCAGCCAGATGCCCCAGACACCGATGGAAGGGATCATCGTCAGTGGCTTGGGAAAGGCTATGCGCCCCGTCATCTCGCATGCGCCGGAGATCAGGGAATAGGCGCTGTCCCCCGCCCCGTTCAGCACGCCCCGGCAGATGTAGATCATACCCAGGGCGACCAGGAACCAGCTGGTGAGCCTGAGGCCGCGGGCGCCATAGCGAATGACCTCCGCGCCCTGCTCCGCGTCCACAAACAGACGCATCACCTGGGGGCTGAACAGCTGCAGAAGCAGCGTGATGACCGCCGAGAAGGCGAGCATGAGCAACAGCGCCTGCCTAAAGCCCTGGCTGACCCGCTCCTGCCGGTTGGCGCCAATATTCTGGCCGGTGAAGGTGGAAAGCGCGGCAAACAGCGAGCCGTAGGGCTGCTGAACCAGCGCCTCCACGCGACTGGTGGCCGTAAAGGCCGCGCCTACCACCGAGCCGAAGCTGTTGACCACCGATTGAAGCACGATCAGCGACAGCGCGATCATGGAAGACTGGGCCGCCAGCGGCACGCCGATGCGAAAGCACTGCCGTATCAGCGTCGCATCCGGCTTCCAGAGGGTCCTGTCTATGGTGAACATGGGGTTGTGCCCCAAGGCGTATACGATGCATCCCACGGCGGAGAGCAGCTGGGAGATGACGGTGGCCGCCGCCGCGCCGCCCACCCCCCAGCGCAAGCGCCTGATAAAGAACAGATCGAGAAACACGTTGAGGAAGCTGGAGACCACCAGGAAGAACAGCGGCGTCCTGGAATCGCCGACGCCCCGCAATATGGACGCGATGCAGTTGTACATGGACACCGCCACCACGCCCGCGCACATCACCCGCATATAGACGACGGACTGGTCGATGATGTTTTCAGGCGTCCCCAGCAGCCCCAGCACCGTCCGTGAAAGGCAAAAGCCCAGTGCGCCCATGATCAGCGCCGAGGCGACCATGATGTATACGGCATTGGTGATCACCCGCTTGACCGTGGCGGGTTGATCGGCGCCAAAGGCCTGGGCGATCAGTATGCCCACGCCGCCGGCCAGACCGTTGCACAGCGAAAAGAACAGGAAGTTCAGCGAACTCGTCGCGCCGACCGCCGCCAGGGCGTCCGGCCCCACGAAGCGGCCGACAATCATCATATCCACCATGCTGTAAACCTGCTGGAACAGGTTGCCCACCAGCAGCGGGACCATGAACCGGAGCAGCAGCCCCCAGGGGTTGCCCTCGGTCATATCCGTCATATAATGCCCGCGATTCCGAATCCGCATCGGTTGCCTACTCCTCGCCGTACAGCAATGCAATACCTGTCAGTCTGTTTGCCTGAATGCGCAAAGGTACATTTCCCGTTTTGTTTTTCATTGTGCCAATATAAGCGGCTCTTGATTTTCCGGCGAAAACGATCAATCCTTTTTCCCGCCCTTTCCGAGTTCCTTTTCCAGTATCGCCTTGTAGCCTGCGAATTCCTTGAGCCTCTCCTCAGTCACGATGGGATACTTTGGATCCATATCCTTGAGGGTGTGCAGTATGATCTCGCTGACGACGAGGCGCATGTACCACTTGTGATCGGCCGGCACGACATACCAAGGTGCTTCCTTTGTGGCCGTCCTGTTGATCGCGATCTCAAAGGCTTCCTGGTAGTCGTCCCAGTATTTGCGCTCCTCGAAGTCAGCGCCTGAAAACTTCCAGTTCTTTTCCGGTTCTTCGATCCGCGAAAGGAAGCGCCGCGCCTGCTCCTTCTTGGAGACGTTCAGGAAGATCTTGACGGTCCGGATGCTGTTGTGCCACAGGTACCGCTCGTAGTTTCGGATGTCCTCATACCTGTCTTCCAGCAGCGACTTTGTATCGATCCTGTCCGCATGGGCCTGGTTCTTCCAAAGCTCCTTTACCCGGTAGATCAACAGCTCTTCATAGTGCGAACGGTTGAAGATCGCGATATCGCCCTTCATCGGAACCTGCTGCTCGATCCGCCACAGGTAATCGTGGGCCTGATCCGTCGAGGAAGGCGCCTTGAACGCGCACTCATTGACGCCATGGGGAGACAGGCAGGTGAGAACGGCGGCAATCGTCCCGTCCTTTCCGGCTGCGTCCATAGCCTGAAAGAGCAGTATGAGGCCCTCTTTCTTTTCCGCATACAGCTTGCTCTGAAGCTCCTGAATCTTCTCGAAGTTCTTCTCCATCTTCTCTTCGGCTTTCTTTCGATCCGATTCGAAGCTCGTTTCATCGGTCGACACCTTGGACAGCTTGAAAGTCCTGCTTCCGTCATACCTGTACTCCTTGAGCATTGCAATACCTCCCTTTAATCATGTATCCCTTGCGGGACTATTGTATCGACGGTTTCCCGCCCGTCCTGACGCGCGGTGTCATTAAAGCGCTCCATCAGCGTCCTCGCCCGCTTCAGAACCGGCAGCTCCCGATTGGCGATGAGCCTGCCCAGCCGGGTGCACGCGCACCTTTCATATTCCTTCACAGCTTCTTCGTAGCCCAGCTTCATCGTGGAAAGGTGGAATTTGTCGGCTTCGTCCTGCGTCAGGCATCTGCTGCCAAAGGCACTGACGCGGCAGAGATAGTAGTGATTGATGTTGTGCCGATGGATCAGATTGTAGTAGTCGCTCACAACGCCGATTCTGTCGAGGATTTCCACCTCTACGCCGAGCTCCTCCCTGAGCTCCCTGCGGATCGCCGCGTCGAGACTCTCGCCGGGCTCAACACCCCCGCCCGATGTTTCGATCAGCGTCGCCGCGCCGAACTCGTCCTCCCGCACGGCCCTGACAAAATAATAGCTGTCCGCGTCATCCACGACGATCGCGCGCACGATCTCCCGGTCATGATCGGTATAGGTCAGCGGCCATTGCGTGTCCTGAAGCTCTATTTTGATCTCCGCAACAGGTTCCATCGGCATACCTGCTCCTTCCTGTAAGAATCCGTTTTCAAATCCAAACGCATCCGCCAAATCACCCGTTCGCCTCCGCGTACAGCGCGTCGAGGATCTCCGGGGTAACCGAGCCGATGGCGTTGTACACCACCTCTCCCCTGCGATTCAGCACGATGGTCTGGGGCAGCGTGCCGGTGCCGCCCACGATGGCGTTCACGGCATCGTCCGCGTCGGTGGCAAAGGGTATGGCGTAGCCCTTGTCGGACAGATATTCCTCCGGGTCGTCCGTCACCAGCGAAGGGTGTACGGCTATCATGGCAATGTCGCCCTCGTGCGCCTTGTACAGCGCGCTGAAATGGGGCAGCTCCTGCTTGCAGGGCGTACAGTACGTCGCCCACAGGTTGATGATCGTGACCTTCCCCCGCTGGTCGGCCAGGTGGAATTCACTGCCGTCGTAGCAGGTCAGCGTGAAATCCGGCAGCTGCTGGCCCACCTCGTGTCCGAGGGGCGCGTCGCTGTCGTAGCGCTCGGCAGAGGTCGCCGCCGCTTCCTCTACCGCGGGTGCTTCGCCGACCTGTCCGGCGTCTGCGCCGCCCGCCTCCGCGTACAGCGCGTCAAGGATCTCCGGGGTAACCGAGCCGATGGCGTTGTACACCACCTCTCCCCTGCGATTCAGCACAATGGTCTGGGGCAGCGTGCCGGTGCCGCCCACGATGGCATTCACGGCGTCGTCCGCGTCGGTGGCAAAGGGCATGGCGTAGCCCTTGTCGGACAGGTATTCCTCCGGGTCGTCCGTCACCAGCGAGGGATGCACGGCTATCATGGCAATGTCGCCCTCGTGCGCCTTGTACAGCGCGCTGAAATGGGGCAGCTCCTGCTTGCAGGGCGTACAGTACGTCGCCCACAGGTTG
>JAZTZK010000136.1:0-3248 GCA_045637485.1 Clostridia bacterium | reverse complement strand
GCTCGCCCCGCTCGTAGTAAACCTGAGCGGTCTTAAAGCCCAGCATCGGCACCATGCCCCGAAGGAACATGTTCACCTCGCCGAAGGACAGCAGCGCCTCCAGCGCCCGCTTCGACAGCAGCCGGTAGTCCGCGTGGTTGTACACCATCTCCACGCCCAGCCCGGCCATCATCTTATAGAACCCCTGGGCGGTGGCGCGCTTGAACAGGGTATCCTTCTCCCTGCTGGCGCGCACGCCGTACACCACGTCCGCGCCCTTTTGGTATTCCTCCAGGAAGCCGTACATGGCGTTCACGTCGTCCTGGAGGTCGGCGTCTATGGTGATCACGCAGTCGCAGCGCTCCGCCGACAGCGTCATGCCCGCCCAGAGCGCGTTCATGTGCCCGGCGTTGTGGGCCAGCTTCACGCCCTCGAAGCGCGGGTCGGACGCATGCAGATCAGAGATCACCCTCCAGGTGTCGTCCCTGCTGCCGTCGTCCACCAGCACGATCCGGCTCTGCGGGTCGATCAGGCCCTTTTTGAGCATGTCGTCCGTCAGTTCCACCAGCCGCTTCGCCGTGATCGGCAGCGCCTCCTGCTCGTTGTAGCAGGGTATGACGATGAAGAGTTTCGGTGCCTTCATGTTTCTATCCCTTCAATACCACGTTGTCCGCCCCGATCAGGTTCGCCAGCGCGCCGAAGTCGTAGCCCTCGTCCACCCAATACTCCCGGGGAGCCTGGTAGGTCTTCTTCTCGTCGGCCATGTACAGCATCACGCAGATGCTGCCGGGGGTCTCGGCCAGGATCCGCAGCGCCTCCTGCCGGGTGTCGGCGGTCAGCTTCAAATACAGCTTCCGATTGCCCCGGGCGGGCCTGCGCTCATAGCCGCTGTCCGGTGGCGGCGCGCCATAGTCGTCCAGGAGGGGGACGCCGTAATCCGACGGCGACGGGGCATAGTCGCTCCTCCGTCGTCCCCTCGGCTCGGCCTCGAAGCTGTCCAGCTGATCCAGCGGGGCGACACGGTCCAGCAGCAGCTTCGGGCTCTCGTCCTCCCGCGCGGACAGCTTGCCCGCCATCACCACCGGCGCGTCCTGCTCCAGCAGCGCGGATACCCGCTCGTACACCTTCGGGAACACCAGCACCTCGGTGGCGCCCACCATGTCCTCCAGCTGCACGAAGGCCATCATGTTGCCGCTGCGGGTGGCCTTCAGCTTCTTTTCCGCGACGATGCCGCCCATGCGCACCGGCTTCTGGTCCCAGCTCATGCCCCTGTCGGGGGCCTCCGCCAAGGCCTGGAGGGTACCGGCGTTCACCTTCAGCTTCGCGAGCCTGTCGGCGTAGGCATCCAGCGGGTGGCCGGAGATGTACACGCCAGTGGTTTCCTTCTCCATCTGCAAGAGCTGGTTCTTCTGGAAGGGCTGCATGATCGGCATCGGCGGCGGAGGGGCCTCCACGGGGCTGTCCATGCCGAACAGCGATATCTGCCCGACAACCATGCTCTTCTGCCTCCGGGCCACGCTGTCCATGGCCTTCTCGAACACGCACAGCTTCTGGGCGCGATTGCCGGGCAGCTCGTCCATCGCGCCGCAGCGGATCAGGCTCTCCACGCCCTTCTTGTTCAATTCGCCGCCGGTCACCCGGCCCACGAAGTCGTACAGGTCCTTGTAGGGCCCCGCGGCCTCCCGCTCGGCCACCAGCGCCTCCACGGCCTTCAGGCCCAGGTTCTTCACCGCGCCCAGGCCGAAGCGTATGCCCTTCCTGCCGCCCTGGTCGTCCACTGTGAAGCGGGCCCGGGAGCGGTTCACGTCCGGGGGCAGCACCGCTATGCCCTGCCTGCGGCAATACTGTATGTAAAACGCGATCTTCTCGGTATGGCCCAGCATGGAGTTCATCATCGCCGCCATGAACTCGGCGGGGAATTTCAGCTTCAGCCAGGCCGTCTGCACGGCCACCAGGGCGTAGGCCGCCGCGTGGCTCTTGTTGAAGGCATAGGACGCGAAGGCAGTCATCTCGTCGAACAGCCGGGTGGCCACGTCCTCGGAGATGCCGTTGCGCACGCAGCCGGGCACCACCACGTCGCCGTTTTCGTCCAGCTGCCCGTGGATGAAGACCTCCTTCTCGCGGGCCATCACGTCGTGCTTCTTCTTCGCCATGGCCCGGCGCACCAGGTCGCTGCGGCCCATGGAGTAGCCCGCCAGGTCCCGCACGATCTGCATGACCTGCTCCTGGTAGACCATGCAGCCGTAGGTCACGTCCAGTATGGGCTTGAGCTGGGGCGTCAGGTACTTCACCGTCTCCGGGTTCTGCTTGCCCGCCACGTACCGGGGTATGGATTCCATCGGGCCGGGGCGGTACAGCGAGATGGCGGCGATGATGTCCTCGAAGCTGGACGGCTTCATCTGGGTCAGAAACTGGGTCATGCCCGAGGATTCCAGCTGGAAGATGCCGGTGGTGTCGCCGTCCGAGATCATACTGTAGACCCCCGGCTCGTCCAGGGGGATGTCCGAGCTGGTAAAGGCCCCGCCCAGCCGGTCCCGGGCCATGGCGATGGTGTCCATGATGACGTTCAGCGTCCGCAAGCCCAGGAAGTCCATCTTCAGAAGGCCCAGCGCCTCCACCGTGCCCATGGGGAACTGGGTGGTGATCACGTCGTCGTTGGTCTGCAACGGGCAGTAATCCACCACGGGCTTCGCGGTGATCAGCACCCCCGCCGCGTGGGTGGAGGCGTTGCGGGGCATGCCCTCCAGCTTCCGGGCCATCTCGATCAGCCGGTGGATGTTCTCGTCGCCCTCGTAGGCAGAGCGCAGCTCCGCGTTCAGCTTCAGCGCCCTGTCCAGCGTCATGTTCAGCTCGAAGGGCACCATCTTGGCGATGGCGTCCACCTGCTGGTAGCTCATGTCCATCACCCGGCCCACGTCCCGTATCACCGCCCGGGCCGCCATCGTGCCGAAGGTGATGATCTGGGCCACGTGGTCCGCGCCGTAGCGGCGGCGCACGTAGTCGATGACCTTCCCGCGCCGCTCGTAGTCGAAGTCGCAGTCGATATCGGGCATGGACACCCGCTCCGGATTCAGGAAGCGCTCGAACACCAGCGCGTACTTCAGCGGGTCGATCTCGGTGATGTCCAGCGCGTAGGCCACGATGGATCCCGCGCCGCTGCCCCGCCCCGGCCCCACGCCCACGCCGTGGGTCTTGGCGTAATGTATAAAGTCCCACACGATCAGGAAATAATCCACATAGCCCATGGACTCGATCACGCCCAGCTCGTA
>JAZTZK010000135.1:0-3183 GCA_045637485.1 Clostridia bacterium | reverse complement strand
CCTACCCCTTATCCCTTATCCCCTCAAATTCAGATTTGTCGCAGCGCGACAAATCTGAATTCAAAAGGAGGAATGCATATGAACGAATCCTACTACGTCTCCTCAGTCCGCTCCCGCGACTGGGGGCGGGTGCTGAACGTCGCGCTGGCGGCGGTGCTGGCGGGGGTGCTGGCCTTTTCCTGGGCGCAGACGGCGCGGCTGAGCGAGGCGGACGCCCGGCTGAACGCCGTGGTGCAGAAGGCGTTTTACGAGACCTGCGAGCTGACCGAGGGCGTGTCGGTGAACTTCCGCAAGGCGCTGGTGGCCGGGGAGACGGGGCAGCTGCAAACGCTGCTGGGGGAGATCGCGCTGCAGACCCAGGGGGCGCTGTCGAACCTGGCGCTGCTGCCCCTGGGGCAGGAGACGGTCTCCGGAACGCTGAAGTTCATCAACCAGGCCGGGGACTTTGCCACGGCGCTGTCGGCCCGGCTGGGCAACGGTGGCGCGGTGAGCGAGGCCGACCACGCGGCCATGGCCCGGCTGTCCGAGACGGCGGCGGCGTTTTCGGTGCGCATGGGCCGGTTGCTGGACCGCTACGAGCGGGGCGAGGCGGTGTTCGACACATCGGGCGAGAGCGGCGGGGAGGACCTGTATCCCATCACCGGCCCGGCCACCGACTATCCCACGCTGCTGTACGACGGCCCCTTCTCCGACGGCCGGACGGACGGCGAGTTCAAGGCCCTGGCGGGGCTGGAGGCCGTGGACGAGGCCGCGGCCCGGCAGGCGCTCATCGCCTTCGTGGGCGACCGGGCGGCGGAGGTCAGCTTCACCGGTGAGAGCGAGATACCGGTCGGCTGCTACGAGTACGCGCTGCGGATGGGCGGCTACCGACTCAGCGCCGGGGTGACAAAGGCGGGCGGGGCGGTGCTGTACATGCTCTGCGACAGCGCCGTCGGCGAGGCGGTCCTCAGCGACGGCCAGGCCGTCGACGCGGCGCGGACGTTCCTCATGTCCAGGGGCTACGGCGAGATGGAGCTGAGCTACTCCAGCCGCTTTGAGGGCATACTGACCGCCAACTTCGCCGCGGTGCAGGACGGCGTGGTGCTGTACCCGGACCTGGTGAAGGTGCAGGTGTCCCTGTCCGACGGGGCCGTGGTGGGGCTGGAGGCGGCGGGCTACCTGATGAACCACGTGCGCAGGACGCTCAGCCTGCCCAGGCTGAGCGAGGCCGACGCCCTGGAGCGCATCGGCGGCGCGCTGACCCCCGTGGCCGCGCGGCTGTGCGTGATCCCCGAGAACGACGCCGAATACCTGTGCTACGAGGTCCGCGCCACCTCCGGCCCCGACACCTTCCTGGCCTACATCGACGCCGAGACCGGCGTGGAGCGCAGGCTGATGCAGGTGATCTCCGACGAGGGCGGGTCGAAGGTGATGTGAATTCTGATGGGTCGCAACGCGACTCATCAGAATTCAATGAGGAATGAGGAATGGAGTGTTAACAACGTCCCACAGAATCAACAGACCAATATTGGGAACGATTCATCACCAGTCATCGGTCCCTTCTTTGGATAAGGCGACAGCCCCTTTTGACGCCCGGTTCCAATACCACCGGGGACGGTTCCCATTGATTACCTGATCCTGAGTGAGCAAGTCAAGACGACCCGTCCCCGAAATTTTCCCACTAAGTTAGCTATTTCTAATTCCTGATTCCTGATTCCCAATCCCCCCATCTGGACAATCCCCTTCTCGTATGGTAAAATACTACCGAGGCAAGGGGGTTGGATCATGGAGCGGCGAATACTGCGGGATGAATCGCTGAAGATGCGCTGGCGGTGGTACGGGGTGGCGATCGGGTGCGTGCTGGCGGCCTTCGCGGTGGTCTGGATGTTCAGCGAAAAGACGCCCTTTATGCACACCACCTATTGCAGCTACGCCCTGCAGGCCAAGCGGTGGCTGGAGGGACACCTGGACCTGGGGGAGGACTATCCCTGGCTGGAGCTGGCCATCTACGGGGGGAAATACTACGTCAGCTTCCCGCCGCTGCCGACGCTGATCGTGATGCCCTTCGTGGCGCTGCTCGGGGTGGATGGGACGCCGGAATACTTCATCACCACGGTGATGAGCCTGGTCGCCGCGGTGCACATGCTGAAGCTGTGCGAGCTGTACTGCGAGGACCGGCGCACGGCGCTGGTGTGGGCGCTGCTGGCCACCATCGGGTCGAACTTCCTGCTGATCGGCTACAACGGCGACGTGTGGCTGCTGGCCCAGACGGCGGCCTTCATGTTCACGGCGGCGGCGCTGTACTATGCCGCCACGGACGCGGAGGCGGACGGCAGGTGGCCGCTTGTGTGGCTGGCCTGCGCGGTGGGCTGCCGGCCGCTGAACATCGTCTACCTGCCCCTGGTGGCGTGGCTGCTGCGGGAGAAATTCAGGAAAAACGGGCTTTCGCTGTGGGGCGCGGTGAAGAAGCACTGGGCCTGGCTGATCGCCCCGGCGCTGGTGGGCGCGTTTTACATGGTACTGAACCAGCTGCGCTTCGACAGCCCCTTCCAGTTCGGCCACGACTACCTGCCCGAGTTCACCGAATCCCCGGACCACGTGCAGTTCTCGCTGTCCGTCATCCCCTGGAACTTCACAGACAAGCTGATCCGGCTGCCCGGCCCGGCGCAGGACGGCTGGCTGCGGGTCTCCAAGAGCGGCTTCGCGTTCTTCATCGCCAGCCCCATATTCGCCGTGGGCTTTGTGTACCTGCTGCGGCGCGTCGTCGGGCGGCTGCGGGGCGAGCGGATCGGGAACGGCGTGGCGATCTGGCTCACCGGCGTCTGCGTGTCCGTCCACCTGCTGGCGCTGTGCGCCCACGGCAGCATGGGCGGCATACAGTGGGGCCTGCGCTACACCATCGACGCGATCCCCGCCGCCGCGCTGGGCATCATGCTGCTGCGCCGCCCGGGGGGCGAGGCCCTGGACGCGCTGCTGCCCCCCGCGCTGGTGTTCGGCCTGTGCTACAACATCGTGGGCACGCTGGCGATATTGAACGACTGGGATATCTTTTTGGCGTGAGGTTGTGACATGGCGACCGCATGAGTTAACGGCCCGGTCAATATATTACAAATTAATTACTTTTATATTACCAAAAGGATATAAAGAGAGGCATGTCGAAGAAAGAAGAAGAGGTGAGAGACATGCTGAACATGGAGTTATACT
>JAZTZK010000134.1:0-4050 GCA_045637485.1 Clostridia bacterium | reverse complement strand
TGGTGCAAATCCCTCCGGGATTTGTTTGATTCAATGGAAACGACAGGGGTTCCTACGCTTCGCAAGCTTTTGAATAAGAAGAAATCCGCAAGGATTTCCACTTTTCCTAACCCGAAAACCTAACCCCTGACCCCTCAACTTGTGATTTGTCGCAGCGCGGCAAATCAGAAGTTGAATAAAAAAAGGAGTGTGAACCATCATGCGCGTTGTCATTCAGGAGAACTACGAGAAGATGTGCAAGTGGGCCGCAAGCACTATCGCGGCCAGGATCAGTGCCTACAGGGGCGACAGGCCCTTCGTGCTGGGGCTGCCCACCGGCTCCTCGCCCCTGGGCGTATATGCCGAGCTGGCCCGCATGAACAAGGCCGGCGAGGTCTCCTTCAGGAACGTGGTGACCTTCAACATGGACGAATACCTGGGCTTGCCCCGGGAGCACGACCAGAGCTACTGGTACTTCATGTGGTCCAACTTCTTCGATCATATCGACATCCCCAGGGCAAACGTGAACATACTGGACGGCATGGCCGCGGACCCCGAGGCCGAGTGCGCCGCCTATGAGGCGAAGATCGCGTCCCTGGGCGGCATCGACCTGTTCCTGGGCGGCATCGGCGTGGACGGCCACCTGGCCTTCAACGAGCCCTTCACCTCGCTGACCAGCCGCACCGGCGTGCGCGTGCTGACCAGCGACACCCGCATCGTCAACTCCCGCTTCTTCGGCGGCGACCCGGAGAAGGTGCCCGCCAGGGCGCTGTCCGTGGGCATCGGCACGGTGATGGACGCCCGCGAGGTGCTGATTCTGATCAACGGCCACAACAAGGCCCGGGCGCTGGCGGCCTCCGTGGAGGGCGGCGTCAGCCAGAAGTGGACCTGCTCCGCGCTGCAGACCCATCCCAACGCCATCATCGCCTGCGACGAGCCCGCCTGCGGCGAGCTGACGGTGGATACGTACAAGTACTTCCTGGACATCGAGAAAGCGGAGAGGCTGTAATTATGGGAAGATATTTCGGCACTGACGGCTTCCGCGGGGAGGCCAACGTCACCCTCACGGCGGACCACGCCTATCAGGTGGGGCGCTTCCTGGGCTGGTACTACAGCCAGCAGCGGCGCTTTGCCGGCAACCGGGAGAACGCGAAGATCGTCATCGGCAAGGACACCCGCCGTTCCTCCTACATGTTTGAATACGCGCTGATCGCGGGCCTGACGGCCAGCGGCGCGGACGCCTACATGCTCCACGTCACCACCACGCCCAGCGTGGCCTGGGTCACCCATGCCGATGAATTCGACTGCGGCATCATGATCTCGGCCTCCCACAACCCCTTCTACGACAACGGCATCAAGCTCCTGGACGGCAACGGCGAGAAGATGGGCGAGGATACCATCAACCTGATCGAGGACTATCTGGACGGCAAGCTGAACGTGTTCGGCCAGCAGGTGAAGGAGCTGCCCTTCGCCCTGAAGGAGCACATCGGCGAGACCGTGGACTACGTCAGCGGCCGCAACCGCTACGTGGGTTACCTGATCAGCCACGGCCTGTACAGCTTCCGCGGTCTGCGGGTGGGCCTGGACTGCGCCAACGGCGCCGCCTGGATGATCGCCAAGGCCGTGTTCGAGGCCCTGGGGGCGCGCACCTTCGTGATGGGCGCGGAGCCCAACGGCACGAACATCAACAACGGCGTGGGCTCGACCCACATCGAAGCCCTCCAGCAGTTCGTGCTGGACAACCACCTGGACGTGGGCTTCGCCTACGACGGCGACGCGGACCGCTGCCTGGTGGTGGACGAGAAGGGCGACGTGCTCACCGGCGACCACATCATGTACGCCTACGCCTGCTACATGCATGACCGGGGCAAGCTGGTGGACAAGCCCGTGGTGGCCACGGTAATGAGCAATTTCGGCCTGTTCAAGGCCCTCAACGAGCGGGGTATCGACGTGGTCAAGACCAAGGTGGGCGACAAGTACGGCTACGAGTACATGACTGCCCACGGCTGCCGCCTGGGCGGCGAGCAGAGCGGTCACATCATCTTCTCCAAGTACGCCACCACCGGCGACGGCATCCTCACGAGCCTCAAGATGATGGAGTGCATGCTGGCCCGCAAGAAGAAAATGAGCGAGCTGTGCGAGGGCTTCCAGATGTACCCCCAGGAGCTGATCAACGTCAGGGTCTACGACAAGGCCGAGGCCCAGGCTGACCCGGACGTGCAGGCCGCCGTGCAGGCCGTGGCCGACCAGCTGGGCGAGAAGGGCCGCATACTGGTCCGCGAATCCGGCACCGAGCCGGTGGTTCGCGTGATGGTGGAGGCCGAGAACGACGACATGTGCCTGGAACTGTGCCAGAGGGTCGTAAATGTGATCAAGACCAAGGGGCACGCGATCTGAGGCGGCTAAATATAGTTTGATTCTATAACCTACAATACAAATAGCGTATTGGACAAATCAAGCCTCCTGCGGTATGCTTTATTCAACGAAGCGAGCAAGGAGATGGTGGCGATGACGAGGCAGCAAAGAAGGCTGTTGCTGGTCGCGCGGATGAATACCGATCGAATGTGTCGGTGTAGCGTGCGCACCCATTCACCCATCATCGATACCGACAGGAGGCTATAAAAATGTCTGATATCCGTTCTTCAAAAAACTGGGCCTTTGAGACCCGCCAGCTGCACATCGGCCAGGAGAGCGCCGATCCCGTCACCGATGCCCGGGCAGTGCCGATCTACGCGTCTACGTCCTTCGTGTTCCACAACAGCCAGCACGCCGCCGACCGCTTCGGCCTGCGGGACGCCGGCAATATCTACGGGCGGCTGACCAACCCCACCAACGACATCTTTGAACAGCGCATCGCCTCGCTGGAGGGGGGCTCCGCGGCGCTGGCGGTGGCAAGCGGCGCGGCGGCCATCAGCTACACCTTCCAGGCGCTGGCCCGGTCCGGCGAGCACATCGTCGCCTCCAAGACCATCTACGGCGGCACCTATAACCTGCTGGCCCACACGCTGCCGCTGACCACCGGCATCACCACGACCTTTGTGGACCCGGAGGTGGACGGAAGCTTCGAGGCGGCCATTACCGAAAAGACCAAGGCGCTGTTCGTGGAAACCCTGGGCAACCCCAATTCCAACCTGGTGGACATCGAGGCCGTCGCCGCCGTCGCCCATCGCCACGGCATCCCGCTGGTGGTGGACAGCACTTTTGCCACGCCGTTCCTGGTGCGGCCCCTGGAGTGGGGCGCGGACATCGTGGTGCACAGCGCCACCAAGTTCATCGGCGGCCACGGCACGGCCATCGGCGGCGTGATCGTCGAGGGCGGCAAATTTGACTGGAAGTCCGGCGGCAGATATCCCTGGATCGCCGAGCCGAACCCCAGCTACCACGGCGTGTCCTTTGCCGACGCGGTGGGTCCGGCGGCCTTCGTCACCTACATCCGCGCCATACTGCTGCGGGATACCGGCGCGACGCTGTCACCCTTCCACGCCTTCATCTTCCTGCAGGGGCTGGAGACCCTGTCGCTGCGGGTGGAGCGCCACGTGGCGAACGCGCTGCGGGTGGTGGACTACCTGGCGAAGCATCCCCAGGTGGAGGCGGTGCATCATCCCTCGCTGCCCACCGAGCCCAGCCACGCGCTGTACGGCAAGTACCTCCCCAATGGCGGCGGCAGCATATTCACCTTCGAGATCAAGGGCGACGCCCAAAAGGCCCAGAAGTTCATCGACAACCTGCCCATCTTCTCGCTGCTGGCCAATGTGGCGGATGTGAAGAGCCTGGTAATCCACCCGGCCAGCACCACCCACAGCCAGGAGACCGAGGCCGAGCTGGCCCAGCAGGGCATCAAGCCCAACACCATCCGCCTGTCCATCGGCATCGAGAAGGCCGAGGACCTGATCGCGGCGCTGGATCTGGCGTTCAGCAGCGTCGAAGCCTGAATGAAATGACCGTTTGGCAGGGGCGGAGCGCTGAACTGGCGGGGAGGGACAGAGCCGCGCGAAGCCCCGAATCTGTACGGACAATCAGCTATCAATATTGATAAAGGAGCGACCAACATGTCCAAGATCTACAAGAGCG
>JAZTZK010000133.1:0-53052 GCA_045637485.1 Clostridia bacterium | reverse complement strand
GGACGGCTATCGGGATCGCGTGAGCGGCGCCACCAAGATGCCCGCGGAGTATGTCCACAACCGCAGCGAGATGGAGGCGCTGCTGGAGGAGGAGCTCATAAAACTGCAGTCCGACCACATGGACTTCTACCTGATGCACGGCATCGACCGGAGCAAGTGGGAATACTTCAAGTCCATCGGCGCGCCGGAATTTTTCCACGACATGAAAAGGGCCGGGCGCATTCGCTACAAGTGCTTCTCCTTCCACGGCCCCTACGAGGAATTTGAGTATATCCTGAACGACTGCGACTGGGATATGGTGCAGATCCAGTACAACTTCATGGACGTGGACAACCAGGCGGGCACGAAGGGCCTTGAGCTGGCCGGCAGGCTGGGCATTCCGGTGGTCATCATGGAGGGTCTGCTGGGCGGACGACTGGCGAAGGCCCCCGAGAATGTGCAGGCGCTGTACGATGCCTTCCCGGAGAAGCGTTCGCCGGTGGAGTGGGCATTCCGCTGGCTCTGCAACCACCCGGAGGTGGCCACGGTGCTCTCGGGCTGCAATGAAGCGGCGCAGATCGACGACAACCTCCGCATATTCGACACCGTAGAACCCGGCATCATGACCGCGGAGGAGCTCAAGCTGATGGACGACGTCCGCGCGGCCTATCTCGCCCGCACAAAGATCGGCTGCACCGGCTGCCGCTACTGCATGCCCTGTCCCAACGGCGTGGACATCCCCGGCACCTTCTCGGCCTGGAACAACACCTCGCTGTACAGCGTCGACCCCAAACAGGACTGGGGCTTCAGGCAGATGCTGGAAAAGGGCGAGACCCCCGATAACTGCGTGGCCTGCGGCGCCTGCGAGGCGGCATGCCCCCAGCACCTGGGCATCATCAATGGGCTGAAGGATGCCTGGAGCGCCCTGAACCGATGAAGGAACCTAAGCAGATGGACGGATTATCCGATTATATCCAATGGCTGGGCGATTACCCGTTCTCCGCCGTGCCGTTTCAGGATGTCGACGCAGTCATACTGTGCCTGCTGACCTACTGCGACTACACGCCGCTGTTCGAGCGGTCGGACACGGCGACCCTTCGCGACTGCCAGAGGATGATTGACGCAGACGCGGTGCGCATCCAGCGGATCGGAGAGGCTGAGCCGTTCATGCGGATACTGAAGGCGGCCGTGGCTTCGCGCCGGTTCGGCGACCTGCTGATGTCCGGCTTTGTGGACATCATGATCCCCGAGGAAGCGATACAGTTCGCCGCCGTCACCTTTGAAAGCGACGCCGGCTGGGCCTTTATCGCCTATCGCGGCACGGACAGCACGCTCGCGGGCTGGAAGGAAGACTTCATGATCAGCTTCAAGCGCACGCAGGCCCAGGAGCTGGCAAGGCAATACGCGGAAAACCGTATCGATACCACGCGCGCGTGGTACCTCGGCGGCCATTCCAAGGGCGGAAACCTCGCCCTGTACGCAACCTGTATGCTGCCTGACGGGATGCGCGCCTCCGTCAGGCGGATGTACCTCCTCGACGGACCCGGCTTTTGCCCGAAGGTCGTCGACCCCGCCACAGTGGACAGGGTGCAATCGGTGGCCACCCGTATCATTCCGGGATTTTCCATCATCGGAAAGCTCTTTGACCCGCATATCGACGATACCCGCATTGTCCAATCCTCCGCCTCCGCCCTCGACCAGCACGACCCCGCCACCTGGGGCGTGGATCATGGGAAGCTGGCGGAATTGGAGACCACCGACGCACACAGCAACATCATCAACAAAATTCTGGGCAAATGGATCGGCGACCTGTCCCGGGCGGAGAGGGAAGCCTTCGTGAACGACCTGTTCGACGCCCTGGGCGCAGGCGGCGCCCGGACGGTGGAAGAGCTCATGGCCCAGAGCCACAAGGGCTACGAGGCCATGAGCAATCGGTTCAGGGATTCCAGCGAAATCTCAAAGCGCGTGCTCAAGGACCTTCCACACCAGGCGCTGGAGGTCATACGCGAGACGCTGGTTTAAGGCACTGCCGACTCACAGTACGCGCGGCAGTCTGCCTGTTGACTTTCAATCGTCCTGCCGCCCGATTACACAGCATTTCCATGATGACAAACGCCCTGCCGGCAAAGCCGGCAGGGTGGTATTTATTTGTTCAGCCCTGATGTATTTGCACCTACTTTGGTGGCCTGGAGGCCGCCGCTACAGGCATATCTCCTCGTAGCGGCGGCGTCTACGCCGCCATGACTGAACAGATACGCATGGTTTTTTTTATAATATGCGCTGTTTTTCGCTGCGCCTGCGGATTGTCGGCCCTGAGAACGCTCCGTCGCCTATTCCGCAGGCTCATCCCCCGGCTGCTGTCCCCAGATGTACTCTTCCAGTGCATTCAGGCCGTCCCCCTGGGGCTGCAGCGCCTTTGAAAACTGGGTCTCGTAAAGCTCGCTGTACACGCCGCCCTGGTTGACCAGGTCCTGATGGACGCCGCGCTCCACAATCCTTCCGTCCTTGACCACCAGGATCTCATCGGCGGCCAGTATGGTGGAGAGCCTGTGGGCGATCAATATGCTGGTGTGGCTGCGTATGATCGGATCGATGGCCTCCTGGATCCGCTGCTCCGATATGGAATCCAGCGCGGAGGTCGCCTCGTCAAAAATGAATATCGTGGGGTCCTTCAGCAGCACCCGGGCAATCGAAAGCCGCTGCTTTTCACCCCCGGACAGCTTGAGCCCCCGATTGCCCACCATGGCGTCCAGGCCTTCCGGCTGGTTTTGCACGAAATCCCAGATGTTGGCCTTTTTCAGCGCCGCCTCCATCTCGACCTCGGTGGCGTCGGCCTTGGCGTACAACAGGTTTTCACGGATGCTGCCGTTAAACAGGTAGGTCTCCTGGCTGACCACACCCACCTGCGCCCGCAGGAAGACCAGGTCGAGCTTGCGCACATCGACGCCGTCGAAGGTCACGCAGCCCTCGTCCACGTCATACAGTCGGGGAATCAGGTTGATGATGGTGCTCTTGCCAGACCCGGAGGGCCCAACGATCGCAATGCTGTGCCCCGCCTTCAGTTCGAAGCTGACATCCTTGAGCACGGGGCGGTCCTTCTCGTAGCCAAAGTAGACGTGGTCAAACACCACGTTGCCCTCAACCCTGTCCGGTATGACGGCGTCCGGCGCGTTGTCGATCTCCACGGGAATGTCGAAGTATTCGAATATGCGGGAAAACAGGGCCATGGCGCGCATCCAATCGACCTGGATGTTCAGCAGGCTGTTCACCGGCATATACATCCTGCCCAGCAGGGCCACCAGCACGGAGATGTCGCCGATGGTCATGTCCTGATTGTAGCGGATCATCAGTATGCCGCCCACCAGGTAGATCAGCATGGGGCCAATGTTGGCGAATGTGGACAATACGACGCGAAACCAGCGCCCCGCCATGCTCTCGCGGATGTTCAGGCGGATCATGCGGCTGTTGGCTTCCTCGTAGCGATTGTATTCGTATTGTTCCCTGCCGAACAGCTTGCTCAACAGCTGGCCGCTGACGGACAGCGTTTCGTTCAGTATGCCGTTGATCTCGTCGTTGCAGGCCTGGGATTCATTGGCAAATTTCCAGCGCGTCCGACCGGCCCGGCGAGTGGGGATCATGAAAAGCGGCACGACCACCATACCGATCAGCGCCAAAACCCAGTTCTTGCGGAACATGGCCACCATGGCGATGATCAATGTGATGACATTTGAAAGGATGCTGGTGAATGTGTTCGTGATGACCAGTTGTACGCCGTCGATATCGCTCGTCATCCGCGTGATGACGTCGCCCTGCCTGCTGCTGGTGAAAAACCGCTGGGACATCTTCTGAAGGTGGCTGTACATCTGGTTTCGCATGTCGTAGGTGATGTGCTGGGCGATCCAGGTGTTGATATAGCTCTCCACGACGCCGATGAGGTTCGCCCCCAGCGTCACCGCGAGCGACAGCACGATGTACTTGACAAGCGCGCCCAGGTCCCGCTGCACCAGGCCCTCGTCGATGATCTTTCCCGTCAGTATGGACGGCAGCAATGAGCAGAAGGATGCCGCGGCGATGCACAGCAGCACCAGCAGCAGCTTGCCCGAATAGGGCTTGAGATAGGAGAACACCCGCTTCAGCAGTGCGCCCGTCACCCGCGGCTGATTGGCCTTCTCCTCCTCGGTCATGAACCCCCTTGAAATATGCCCTCTGTACGCCATCCCTTCATCTCCTTCCGGTAAGGTCGCCGCACTGCGCCCAAGGCATACCCTCTGCCTCGGAACAGTGCCGTTGTCCGCGTATGGGGAGTTGCAGACAGATTAATAGCGCAGCGTGCCAGTATGTACAAGTCATTTGTAGAAAGCGCCTCACTGCTTCAACAGGAACTGGTCGAAGCCCGTCGTCTCCAGGATTTCCCGAACCGCATCACTCACGCCGGTCATCTCGAAGCCGTCCTTGTCCTCGAGCGATTTGTACATCATCAGCAGCACACGCAGGCCGGCGGAGGAAACATAGGACATGCGGCTCACATCGATGTGAATCGCCTTGATACCGTCGCCCGCGTCCTGGAACCGCTTCAGCAATTCCGGCGCGGTGATCGTATCCATGCGGCCCTGGACGGAGGCCTCAAAGACGCCACCCTTCACGCCGCTTTCAACCCTGAAGGGAAGGTTGGCATCCTCCGCCGGCGCGGGCTCCACCTCCGACTGCTTCGCCACGGTGAGCTCCCAGAACATCATTTCCCTGAATGCCTTCCGCACCTCGGGTTCCGCCTCCGGATTCTCCTTGAGGGACCCGATCCGCTCGGGCAGATAGTCGCCCATGCAGATCTCTTTCAATTCAAAGCCCATCCTGCCGATGAACGCCCTGACCTTTGCATCGTCGGGATCGAAGAACACGCTGTCATTGAACCGGACATCCGCCGTCGTGGCGGCGGCGCGGTTGGTCACCGCCGCGTACATCGCGATCATCCGGGGATCGTTGTCCAGCGTCGCGGCGACGATATCCTTGTCATGCAGGAAATAGGCCCTGTCGGTGATGACCCAGCTTCCTCCGTATTTCTGAAGCAGGCGGCGAATGTTCGCGAACACCGCCTCCAGCTCGGATTGGACGAAGTACATCAACAGCCCTTCCGTGGTAACGAGCAGGTTGTGTACGTCCCCGGTCAACGCGGCCGCCATGGATTCGTAATTCGTGGCGTCCACGGCATGGTAGCTGATCGCTTCATTCTTCCCGATGATGCTCTCCACCGCGGGGACCATGGCGTCGATGACTGCGGGAAGGTCAAATCCAAAGTAGGTCCTGCCCTGGCGGGACATGCGAATGCCCCTGGAGGTATAGCCGCAGGGCAGGTCCACGATCTGGCGGTCTTCCATCTGTTCGATCAGCCGGTTCATCGCCTGGAACCGCGACTCGGTGAGTATCGTATACGCCGGAAAAAGCCTCCTGACCTGCTCCTGCATCTCCTTCGGAACGGCTTTGTTCGACACCTGCGCGCCAAAGGGCTCAAAGCCCAGGGCATCGAGCAGGCGCTTCGCGTCCGCGTCTCCGGCCGCCGCATCCAGCTGGACGCAGGCCTTTGCCGTGTTGAACACGGGATTGACAAGCTCTCTCAATTCCTGAATATCCATAATAATCCTCCTTGTTCGGTTCGTTCACGCTACCCGATTTGACCGGTGTCATCCCGCACGATCGTACTCGAAGACCGCGCGGAGTTCACTGCCCCGTCCGCAGCAAACCCCCTCGGCATGCTTGGGACGTACCTGCGACATACGTCTTACCATGATTCCATGATAGCAGATTATCCGCGAGATTTCAACAGGAAGTTTGCATGCGCCGGAGCGTTCGTCTTTTGTTTTATTTTACTTTGCCCTTAAATACCGATTGACGAAACTGGCGCAATACGTTACAATTATAATTGGATATAGGCTCTGTGTCGCCCCTGCGAGCGCGGCGCGCCTTGAGCGACAAGTACGGAAAGCGTGGTGATGTTATGCTGTATGCCAGCGCCGGCCTGTTGGGCCTGGTGATCAATCTCATCATCAATCACGATGTGCTGTTTGGCCGCTTCGGCGTGAAGCGCGTTCCGGCGCGCCGTCCCTATCGAAGGTTTCTGATCGCCATCACGCTGTATTTTGTCACGGATATCGCCTGGGGGCTGCTCTACGAGCGCGGGCTGATCGCCCTGACCTATGCCGATACGGTGTTGTATTTTCTGACCATGGCCCTCTCCATATTGTTCTGGACCCGCTACGTCATCGACTATTTGCAGGATAACGGTTTCTTCGGCAAGCTGCTCCGGGCGGCGGGCTGGGTGCTGTTCATATTCGAATGCGTCGTGCTGCTGGTGAACTTCTTCCACCCTGTGTTATTCTTCTTTGACAACGGAGGCAATTACAATGCCAGTGTCGCGCGGTACACCCTGCTGATCGCGCAGATCGTGATGTTCCTCGTCACCGCCGTCTACGCCCTGGCCTCGAATCGGACGGGCGCCCTGTATCTGCGCCATCGCTCCATCGGCTTGTCCAGCCTGACGATGGCGCTGTTCATCACGCTGCAGGCCCGCTTTCCGCTGCTGCCCATGTATGCCATCGGCTGCCTGCTGAGCACCTGCATACTGCACAGCTTTGTGTTGGAAAACGAAAACGAGGAATACCGGGACAAGCTGGAGAGCCAGCTTCAGGAAAACATCCAAAAGGGCAATTACTACGACCTGCTGACCGGCCTCCCGGGCATGATCTACTTCTTTGAAAGCGTCCAGAAGAAGCGAGAGGCCCTCGTCCGCGAGGGCGGCCGCCCCGCCTTCCTCTACCTGAACCTCAGCGGGCTCAAATTCTACAACCAGAACCACGGCTTCGCCGCCGGCGACGCGCTGCTGAGGGATTTCGCAGGGCTCCTCGTCTCCATCTTTGGGGAGGACAACTGCAGCCGGTTCGGCCAGGACCACTTTGCCGCCTTCACCGAGGCGGACGCGCTGGCGGACCGGCTGGATCGCCTCTTCCGGGGCTGGCAAAGCGACCGTCCCGCCATACTGGTGGGCGTCTGCGTCGAGGCGTCGGACGGCGTGGACATCAGCACCGTCTACGACCGGGCCAAGCTCGCCTGCGACGCCATACACAGCACCCACACCTCTTCTGTGCAGCACTACGACAGCGCCATGTTCGAGGGCGCCGAACGGCATCAGTACATCACCTCCCACCTGGACCAGGCCATCGCCGAGGGCTGGATCCAGGTCTACTACCAGCCCATCGTCCGGGCGACCAACGGTCACGTCTGCGACGAGGAGGCCCTGGCCCGCTGGATCGATCCGGAGCGGGGCTTCCTCTCCCCCGCCGACTTCATCCCCATACTGGAGGACGCGCGGCTGATCTACAAGCTGGACCTTTACATGGTGGACCAGGTGCTGGAAAAGCTGCGCCGCCAGCAGGAGGCGGGCCTGTTCCTGGTGCCCCAGTCGATCAACCTGTCCCGCTCCGACTTCGACATGTGCGACATCGTCGAGGAGATCCGACGTCGCGTGGACGACGCCGGCTTCCCCCGCCGACTGATCACCATAGAGATCACCGAGAGCATCGTCGGCACGGACTTTGACTTCATCAAGGGCGAAGCCCAGCGCTTCCGCAGCCTCGGCTTCCCGGTGTGGATGGACGACTTCGGCAGCGGCTATTCCTCCCTGGACGTGCTGCAGGGCATGCCTGTGGACCTGATCAAGCTGGACATGCGCTTCATGCAGCAGTTTGACACAGGCAACAAGATACGGATCATACTGACCGAGCTGGTGCGCATGGCCATCGGCCTTGGCATCGACACGGTCTGTGAGGGCGTGGAGCGGGCCGAACAGGTGGAGTTCCTGCGGGAGATCGGCTGCTCGAAGCTCCAGGGCTATTTCTACACCAAGCCCATACCCCTTGCGGAGGTATTCAGGCGCTACGAAACGGGCATCCAGATCGGCTTTGAAAATCCGGAGGAATCCGCCTACTACGACGCCATCAGCAGGATCAACCTGTACGACCTGTCCGCCATCGCCAACGAGGACGACGACAGCTTCCAGCACTACTTCAGCACCCTGCCCATGGCGATCATCGAGGTACAGGGCGACAGGGCGCGGTTCACCCGCAGCAACCAGGCCTACCGGGACTTCATGGCGCGGATATTCCGCCTGAACCTCGCGACGCTGGGCGGCGGCTTCGAGGACACCCCCGAGGGTCCCGGCCTGGCCTTCGTAGAGAAGCTGCGCCAGTGCTGCGTCGAGGGCGGGCGGACCCTGTTCGACGAGGTCATGCCCGACGGCGCCACGGTGCACTCCTTCATGCGCAGGATCGCGGAGAATCCCCTGACAGGCACCATCGCGGCGGCCGTCGCCGTGCTCGCGATCACCGGCAGGGAGAGTTAATGCCCGCCACCCCATCGGAGGAAAGCCCATGAAGCACCTGAGGGCAAAGGGAATACTGAGCATCGTCGCCGCGCTGCTGCTGACCGCCGCGCTGGCCCTGATCTATGCCAATATCGGGCTGCGAACCGACATCGTCGAGCTGAAAAAGCAGTGCGACCAGAAGATCAGCGGGCTCCAGACCTCCTACATCGAGCTCAAGAACGCCTATTACCTGGCCTACTATGACTATGAGAGCATATTGCGTACCAACGCCTATTTGAGTGCCCTTCCCCTGCGGAAGGCGGTGCGGACGGAGGGAGACGCGGCCATTCGCATGTACCGCAACGGCTGCGTCCTTCGCGTTGACGGCGACAGGCTGATCCTGCCCCGGGACGCCTCCACCGCCCAATTTCACGCCGCTTCCTTCCGGGACGGGGACGGAGAGCTGCTCGAATGGGGCAGCTTTGAGTGTTCCATGCCCAATCCGGCGGACCATGACCCTTCCCTGCTGGAAGAATCGAACGATGCCACCCATCTGTGCACCTTTACGCGCCTGTCTGACAATTACTACTACGTGGATCTGACCCCCCTGGACGCGCGATCCGTATTCCTGGGCGCTCGCGTCAGCATCTCCGACACTCTGGACGACCTCGAAAAGATATACGGCGGCCACATACTTACGTTCGACGCCGACGACGCGGCGCACACCCTGATCTACAGGTCGAAGGGCATCGGCGACGGGATCGCGACCATGGGCGACCTGGGCATCGACGTCGATGCCCCTGACGGCGGCCCCGACAGCATCGAAGTGGAAGGCGACGCCTATGTCTTCGCGCTGTCGCAGACCGTTGAAACCATCGAATCCGGCCAGCCCGTGCGCGAACGCATCGCCCTCCTCGTACCCATCGACGAGCTTTCCATCCGCCGCATCCCGCGGCTGGTGATGGCGGTGTGCATCACGGTGCTGTTCTTCCTCACCGCCGCCTGCTGGGTCATGTCCTGCATGCGCGTATTTCGCCGCGAGGCCATCACCGTGCAGGAGCGCAAGCAATACGGCGTGGAACGCGCGCGCCGCTCCCTCATCGCCTTCGGCCTCGCCGGCGTGCTGACCATCGGCCTGGGGACGTTCTTCGTCAACTGCCTGATGCAGCTGTACACCGCCACGCAAAACAACATGAACCTGTTGGAGCGGATCAGCGTCATCGCCTCCGAAACGCAGGAAAGCGCCCAACGTGCCCAGCGGACGCGGGAGGAAATCTACGTAAACTATGCCCGGCGCATTGCCGATCTGCTGTCAGAATACCCCCGTCTTAAGACCAGGGAAACGCTGGCCGAAATGTGCGATGCCGTCGACGCGGATTACCTGATGATCTACGATGACCAGGGACGCGAGGCGCTGTCCAACGCGCCGTATGTGAACCTGTCCTTCAGCCGTGACAGGGAATCCACGGACCACGAATTCCGGCTTCTGCTGACCGGCGTGCCCAGCGTGGTTCACGAGGCATGCGTGGATGAGAAGACCCTGCTGGAAAGGCAGCTGGTCGGCGTCAGCATGGACGACGGCGACGTCAGCGACGGCTACGGCGCGCTCATCATGGCGATAATGCCAAACAAGCGCTACGACGACATGATGACCATGGACCAGCTGATGCAGACCATCACCCCCGCGGATAGCCTTTGCCTCGGCCTGGATCCGGAAAGCGGCAGGATACTGTTTGCCAGCGACCCGACCCTGATCGACGAAAACGCGCTGCGCCTGGGCATGACCGAGCATGACCTGCAGAGCGGCATCATGGATCACTTCCTGCTCAACGGACAGCGCTGGTACAGCTGCACCGACACCGACGACAATCTGATCTATCATGGCGCCGTGCAGGCCAACGCCATCTACCGCCGCCTGCCGGTCACCGCGCTGGCCTTCAGCAGCTGCTTCCTCGCGGCCTATCTCCTGCTTGCGCTGGTGTTGATGCAAGGCTTCACCGTCCGCAGCATCGATGAACACGGGCCCAGGGTCGTCGAAGACGGCGAGGCATTGACGCCGCGGTCCAACGCTTCAAACCGCAACGCCAGAAGCCGACTCAATATCGCGGTACAGCATCTGCGCACAACGCACATCGGCGATACGCCGGAGCGAAGGACCCGGTTTGTCTTCAACCTCATACTGGGCATCCTACTGGCCGGCATGCTGGTTGTCCTCGAGATCAGCGCCGACGGTCACAACAAATTCCTCTTACTGTACTACGTGCTCAACGGGAAATGGACGCCGGGCGTCAACCTGTTTGCCTTTGCCAAGATCCTCATCCTCACCCTGAACATCACGGTGGCGATCATGGCCATCCGACTGTTGACGGGGGTGCTCTGCTCGCTGCTTCAGAAGCGGGGCGAGACCGTGTGCCGACTGTTCAGCAGCTTTCTGCAATATGTGGCTGTGCTCGCCCTGGTCTTCGCCGCCTTTGACTGCCTGGGCTTCGACACCCGGGCGCTGCTGGCCTCGGTGGGCATACTGTCGCTGGCGGTCTCGCTGGGCGCGAAGGACCTGGTGGCCGATGTACTCTCGGGCATCTCCATCGCCTTTTCCGACGAATACCAAATCGGCGACTACATCCAGATCAGCGATTTCCGCGGGTGGGTGCAGGACATCGGCGTGCGCTCCACGACGCTGGTCAACAACGACGGCAACATCAAGCACTTCAGCAACCGGGATGTGAAGAACATACTGAACCTGTCCCGCAGGAACTGCCAGTACACGATCACCGTCACCATCGCCAGCGACCAGCCGCTGAGGAAGATCGAGGAAATCCTCAACCGCGAGCTGCCCAGGATCGGCAAGGCCACGCCGGAGATCATCAGCGGCCCCGAATACAAGGGCGTCAAGGGCTTTACCGCCGGGGGCGTGACCCTGGAGATCGCCGCGGAGTGCAAGGAGCACAACTACGGCAAGGTGCGCAGCAGGATCAACCGGGAGATACGGTTCATACTGGAGGAGAACGGCATCGTCATAAAGTAGCTGGCGTCGGCCTTCTAAAAAAAACCCGCACAGTCGGGCAGCCTTCCGGCCGCCTCAACTGTGCGGGTTCGCATTCTGATAGAAGCCGTAGATTTCATCGGACAGGTCGTTGTGTTGCCTCTGCCTGCATAGTCCCGTGCTGTTAACGCCCCGGTCACCTGTTCAGGTATTCGTGATACCGGATGTCGTCGATGTACTTCCTGTGGAGGCGGTAGTACTGCTCCCGGTTTTCGGCGTCCTCCTCCATGCCCGGTCGCAGCAGCACGAGCAACACCGCCACGCCCACCGGAAAGATTATCAGGCCACTGACGCCCGCAAAAAACCTGCACAGCATGAGCCAGATGGCGACGGGAAGCAGTATGCCGACCGCGTGAATCACCCGATCCTCCCACAGGACGCGCTCGCGGTTCTCCGGTCGGATCGCCCCGCAGGCGATCAATCGGTCGGTAAAGGGCGTCGTGAAGGTGGAAAAGCGCTTCAGCGCATGGTACTCCGTCACCGCCAGCAGCGCCAACACCAGCGCCATGATGTCCGCCATCACAACCAGGACAATTCGCATAATCCATTCCCCCTGAGCGAGAATCTGTCTATTAAGGAACTATCGCGAAATCAGTTGCCGATTCAGTCGGTCTGAAGCCGCCGCCGCGCGACGCCTGTCAAAGCCCACGGGACAGCTCATGCACTTCCCCATGATAAAACCGCATACATGTTTTGTCAAGGCTTTGACAGGCATGCGCATACGTGATATGATGGGTGTGAAATCAACCGGGCATTGGAGGCGCGTCGTCGATGAATGTCAAGGGATTGCTTGCGGAGATCCTGCACGCCGTGGTCAATCACGAGCGAGACAAGGTCAGGACGCAAAAGCCGGATTACTATCTCAACCAGAAAAAACAGCTCTGGTACGGCATGATGAACCGGGTGGACGACCCGGAGGACGGGGAGCAAAAGTCCGGCGAATCATGAATCCGCCTCCTCCAGCCTGCTCTGTCGCCGGTAGATCAGGGGACTGACGCCGGTGAGCTTCTTGAACACCGTACAGAAGTAATTGCCCGACGACCAGCCCAGGTTGTAGGCAATGTCGGTGATGGACTGGTTTGTGCGCTCCAGCTCCAGCTTGGCCCGCTCCACCCGAAGGGCCGAGATGTACAGCGCGGGCGTCTGGCCGGTCTCCTCCCGAAACCGGGTCTTGAACCGGGACAGCGAATACCCGGACAAGGCGGCCAGGGTCGAAAGGGAGAAGGGTTCGGATATGTTTTCTTCGACGAAGTCCAGCGCCTTCTGTATGCGCTCGTCCAGGGGCGCGCGCATCATGGCCTCCACCGGCTTGAGGCGCAAAAAGCGGTACAGGAAGCACAGCAGGTGGGCCACCCCCGCGTCCCGGTCCGCCGGGTACCGGGTGGCAAACAGCCCGAAGGCGTGGCGTATCAGCGCCAGGTCCTGGGGACCCAGCCGCACCAGTCGGCGCGGCATGTTCGCCAGGCCCTCGCACAGCGCCCGGCCTTTTTCCGGATTCAGACCCAGGAAATCGTCGGCCTCCGCCAGGTTCAGCTGCACCGCGTACAGCTCGCAGGGCTCCTGATGGCTGCCGTTGCCCCGGGCATGGCATTCGCCCGGAAACACCGCCATCGCCTCCCCGCCGGTATAGGTCAGCGTCTGCGTATCCTCGCCCTGGCACAGCCTTATCACGCTGCGCCCCTTGACGATGCAGTGGATCTCCATGATGCCCTGGTGATAGTGCATCGGCGTGGAGGGCTCCGAGGCCAGGTGGCTGAAGTAGGTGAAATTCATCAGCCCGCTGACGCCGTGCACGTCCCGCGTGATGATCTTGCTGCGCTTTTCCCAGGTAAAGCTGTCGATCAGCTCGATCGCGCCCCTGTCCGTCATGGTTCCGCCCCCTGGCATGACCGATTTCAGAAAATTACAAAATCGTATTGTATCTCATTTTAGTTGCAATTCTCATTCCATAATATTATAATAAGAATGTACATATCTTTCAAGGCAAATTGGATAATGCGTGAATAAAAAGATTTGAGGTGTTGCGCTATGAAGACCATTGCCAACGGCGTTTGGCCCGTCATGATCACCCCCTTCACCGAGGACAACAGGATCGACTACGCCGCCGTGGAGAAGATCATCGAATGGTATGACAGGGAGGGCGTCACCGGCATCTTCGCCGTGTGCCAGTCCAGCGAGATGTTCTTCCTCAGCAAGGAGGAGCGCCTCCAGCTGGCGAAGTTCGTGATCGACAACACGCCCAGGCACATCGGCGTGGTGGTCTCCGGCCATGTGGCAGAAAACGTGGACGACCAGGTGCGCGAGGCCCAGGCCATGGTGGACATGGGCGCCGGCGCGTATGTGTTCATCTCCAACCAGTTCGCCCGCCAGAACGAGGGCGACGACGTGGCGAAGAAGCGCATCGAATACCTGGTGAACCACATAGAGGCGGACACCTTCGGCGTGTACGAGTGCCCCGCGCCCTACAAGCGTCTGCTGACCCCCGAGCTGCTGAAGTGGCTGGCGGACAGCGGCAAGTTCGCCTTCCTGAAGGACACCTGCTGCGAGCTCGATCAGATCAAGGCCAAGTGCGAGGCCGTAAAGGGCACCGGGCTGAAGATCTTCAACGCCAACGGCGCGACGCTGCTGGAATCCCTGCGGATGGGCTGCGCCGGCTACTCCGGCGTCATGGCCAACTTCCACACCCGCTTCTACGCCTGGCTGTGCAAAAACTTCGAGAAGGAGCCCGAGCGCGCCGAGAAGATGATGGCCTTCCTCGGCGCCTGCAGCACCATCGAGTGCCAGGTATACCCCGTCAACGCCAAGTACCACATGAACCTCGTGGGCGTGCCGATGAGCCTGGTCACCCGTTCCAAGGACCCGGCGCTGTTCACCTCCAGCCGCAGGCTCGAGATCGACCAGTACTACGAATGCGAGAAGATGTTCGAGGCGTGTTTCTTCGGCGCGAAGTGATTCCCGTTTTTTCATCGATCATGTAACCGCCAAGGTTATCAATGATATATTTTAAGGAGGTAACCCACTATGAAAAAGCTGCTTGCCCTGATTCTGGCCGCCCTGATGGTGCTGACCGGCGTCGCCGCCCTGGCCGAGGACTTTGAGGTCTCCCAGGACTACTCCAACATCCCGATGGAAAAGATTGGCGACTATGACGCCTCCGGCGATCCCGCCGTGGAGCTGATGTTCACCTCCGTTTCCGTCACCGGCGACAGCCACACCACCGCCATGAACGCCTTCGCCGACGCCGTCAAGGAATTCTCCGGCGGCTCCATCGAGTGCAAGACCTACGCCGACGGCACCCTGTTCTCCTCCGAGAACGAGTGGGACGCCATCTCCATGGGTCAGGCTGACCTTGCCTACATCTCCTTCCCCACCCTGTCCACCCAGCCCGGCCTGGAGTGGTGCGCCATGGTGAACTCCGGCTATTTCTGGGCGAACTACGATCACATGACCACTACCCTGAACGGGAACGTGATCGGCACCGAGATCTACACCAAGATCATGGAAAACACCAATGTCATGCCGCTGGGCGCCTTCTACCTGGGCAGCCGCGTGGTGAACACCCGCGCCAAGGCGATCAACTCCTACGAGGACATGGCCGGCCTGCTGCTGCGCATGCCCGGCTCCGAAGCCTGGCAGAACCTGGGCGCGGCCCTGGGCGCCAACCCCACCCCCCTGTCCTTCTCCGAGCTGTACACCGCGCTGTCCACCGGCGCCGTCGACGGCCAGGACAACCCCCTGCCCTCTGACATCTCCGCCAAGTTCTACGAGGTTGCGCCCTACATCGCCATCACCAACCATGTGGTTGACTCCATCATCCCCTGCATGAACAAGGACAAGTGGAACAGCCTGACCGACGCCCAGAAGCTCGCCGTCTACGACGCCACCGAGTATGCCCGCAAGGTCAACGATACCCTGCGCATCGCCTCTGAGGAAGCCGCCATCGCCTACCTCGAGGGCAAGGGCTGCACCGTGACCTATCCCGACCTGCCCGACTTCATCGCGCATGTGCAGCAGTACTACGCCGATCATCCCGAGCAGACCGCCGACTGGGATATGGAGCTGTACGAGCGGATTCAGGCCCTGGCCAAGTAATTGACCCGGCAGCGACCTGAACCCCACCGCCCTAAAGGAGATGGACCCTTCGGGCCATCTCCTTTTCCATAGGCAACATCCCGTCAACAAAAACGAAGGGAGAAATGTCCTTTGACGACTGCCGTCATCATCGTCGCGGGCATCATCCTGCTTGCCGCTGTGCTGGCCTTCCCGGAGGCCAAGCTGGGCAGCAAGATCATGACCGTGCTCAGCGAGGGCGTGCCCATGGTGGCCTTCCTGGTGGTGTTCGTCACCTTCATGATGACCATCATCTGCCGCTATGTGCTGCGCTTCGCCATACCCTGGAGCTACGAGGTGTCCATCCTCGGCTACATGTACTGCATGTTCTTCGGCAGCGGCATCGCCCTGAAGCGGGACGAGCATGTGGTGTTCAGCCTGCTCTACGACAAGCTGCCCCCCATCGGCCAGCTGATCTGCAAGCTGGTGTACAATGCCGTGCTGGTAGTGCTGATCGCCATCATATTTGTACCCTGCCTGAACAGCCTGATGGCCTCCACTATGAAGACCGGCATACTGAAGATGCCCTACAAGGCCGTCTTTGCCCCCTTCCTGTGGATGCTGTTCGAGTGCGCCTTCCGGTGCCTTTTCTACATGAAGGCCAGCTGGAAGGAGTACAGGGCCCACACCGGCAGAGACGTGAAGGAGGTGGCTGAAGCGTGAACTGGGCGATATTCGCGGTATTTGCCACGATGGTGGTTTGCTTTTTGATCCGCATGCCGATCTCCTTCTCCATGCTGACCTCCTCCATCGTCTACTTCCTGCTCAAGTCCCCGGCCCAGCTGGGCCAGGTGGCCACGGTGCTCACCGGCAACATGTTCGCCAACTACACGATGCTGGCCGCGCCGCTGTTCATCTTCATGGCGAACGTGCTGAACGAATCGGACATCACCGACCGCATGTTCTCCTTCTGCAACGGCCTGCTGGGCCGCATGAAGGGCGGCACCGCCCAGGTGAACGTGCTGATTTCACTGATCTTCTCCGGCATGACCGGCTCCGCCGTGGCGGACGCCAGCGGCATCGGCGTGATGGAGATCGAGCAGATGAAGGCTGAGGGCTACGACGCCCCCTTCTCCTGCGCCATCACCGCCGCCACAGCCACCATCGGCCCCATCTTCCCGCCGTCGATCCCCATGGTCATCTACGCCATGCTCTCCGGCGCGTCCGTGGGCAAGCTGTTCATGGGCGGCATGATGCCCGGCGTGCTGCTGGCGCTGCTGCTGTCCATCTACGTGTTCTTCATCTCCAAGAAGCGCAACTATCCCGCCGGCGTGCGTATGAGCTTCAAGGCCTTCCTGAAGGCTACGGTCGTGGCCTTCCCGGCGCTGTTCACGGTGATACTGCTGCTGGGCGGCATCTACTCCGGCGTCTGCACCCCCACCGAGGCCGGCGCGCTGGCGAGCGCCTGGGCGCTGCTGATCTCCTTCCTGGTGTACCGCAGTATGGGCCTTGAGAAGCTGATCTATGTCATCAAGAAGACCGCTGCCAACACCGCCACCCTGGCGCTGCTGACCGGCACGAGCCTGCTCTTCAGCTACATCATCTCCCGTGAGCAGGTGGCCATCCAGATCGCCAACTGGGTCGTCGGCCTGACCAACAATAAATACCTCTTCCTGCTGGTCATCAACCTGGTGTTCCTGTTCCTGGGCTGCGTGATGGACGTTTCCACGATCCAGTACGTATTCGTGCCTATGGTACTGCCCCTGGTGAAGATGTTCAACATCGATCTGGTACACTTCGGCGTGGTCATCTGCCTGAACATGATGATCGGCCTGTCCACCCCGCCCTTCGGCATGGTGCTGTTTATCGTCACCGGCATCGGCAAGACGCAGATGTCAAAGGTCATCAAGGAGATATTGCCTATGGTGGCCATCATGATCGTGCTGCTGCTGCTGTGCACCTACATTCCCCAGATTATCATGTTCATACCGAACACGATGGGCGTGGGCTGATTGACGGTTTCCTTGCGCGGCGGATTTCAGCGATTCCGCCGCTTTTGTTGACTCTATATACTCCCGCGCCAAAAACCGTGACAGAACGCCATCGACCGTGCTATAATATTCCTGTGCAATACCACTGTCCGACGGAGGTCGATCTCATGGCGATGAAAACCCTGGTGAAGAACTGCCCCTTCTGCAGGAAGGTGGTGGAGCAGCGGGCCTATGCCAGCTGGGGACGACAGCCCTCGGAGCAGGACAGGTGGCAATTCGGGCCGCCGCTGCGGCTGTGCCCCCACTGTGGCAAGCTGTTCATCGACAGCGACAGGCAGGAGCTGGCCGTCACCGGCCCCCGCAGGCAGGACATGGCCGTCGTCGGTCCCGCCTCGCTGCGGTTGGCGCTGATGGGAGTCGCATTGGGGGCACTGCTGCTGATCGGCAAGCTGAATGTGCTGGCGTATATCGCCTTTGGCGTGGCCCTGACGACCCTCGCGGCGGACGCCGCCCTGTACCCCACCCGGCAAAAAAAGCTGGCGGCCGAGCGACTGGCCTCCGAGCAGCGGTTGAGCGATCCGGGCTACGCCCGGGCGTTGAAGAGGGCCGGGTACGACATCCCCGAACGCTATCTGAAAGAGGAGGAAGCGAAATGATCTTTGACAGGCTGGAACGACTGACCCAGTACAAGGGCCTGAACGGCAATCTGGACAGGCTGATCGACTACGCGCTGGCCCACGAATTCGAGTCCCTCGCCCCGGGAAAAAACGAAATCGACGGCGAGCGCTACTGGATGAGCAACAACGTGGCCGAGCTCAAGCCGACCAACGCCGTCTTTGAGCGGCATATGGCCTACATCGACCTGCAGATTCCCATCGACGAGGGCGAGATCATCACCGTCAGGCCCGTGGAGGACCTGGACTGGCCCGCCTCGGACGCGGAGACCCGGTTCACCGAGGGCCCCGCGGGCACGCCCCTGGACCTGGTTCCCGGCACCTTCGCCATATTCTTTCCCGGCGACGCCCACAACTGCGGCATTGCCAAGGGTGAACGGGCGCGCGTCCGCAAGCTGGTGGGAAAGGCCCATGTCTGACGCGGCTGCACCCACATCCCTTTGACGGAGGAGGCGCGTATATCATGGAAATGATCGTAAAAGACGGCGCGGGAAAAGTCCTGGCGCGCGCGGAGCATCCCGACGAGGTGCTGATCGCCCTGGATCACCAGTGGGACGAGGGAGACCGGGTGGAGGTCACCGCTCCGCCCCATTCCCACCTGTGGCTTCGCATGGGCACGGCCATTCCGGAGGGCGAGGTCTACTGTCCCGACGGGCGCGTGACCTGGCGGGTCCCGGCGGGCGAGCATCGCCTCGCCTACGCGCCGCTGGCCTTCGCCGCGTCGAGGAACATACTCTCTGCCCGCATCATGGCAGACGCGGAGCTGCGTGTCCTGCGGGACGTCGCCCGTAACCCCCTCGACCTGCGGGGCGACACGGACTTCTATCCCCACTGCACGGCCAACGTGGAGACGCGGAACGAGTCGGTATTCGCCGCCAGGAACGTCATCGACGGGCTGCGGTACAACACCTTCCACGGCGAGTGGCCCTTTGAGAGCTGGGGCATCGGCGCCCGGGAGGACGCCTGGTGCAGGCTGGATTTCGGCAGGGAGGTCGCCGTCGAAAGGATGGCGCTGACCCTGCGGGCGGATTTCCCCCACGACGCCTACTGGGTATCCGGTCACGTGGTGGATTCGACAGGCAGGGATATCCCCTTTGACCTCACGAAAACCCGTGAGCGGCAGTGGATCGATCTCGGCGGCCGGCGGGTGCGCTGGCTGCGCCTGGAGCGGATGGTCAAGAGCGACGATCCGTCGGCCTTCCCGTCGCTGCGGAGCTGGGAGGTTTGGGGAAGGGATTGAGACGAGTATTCCCATTCCCCCGACACACTCCCTGAATATCATTATTTACCCATCATATCGATATACTGGCGCGTGTACAGCTCGAAGTAGTACCTGCGCTTTTTCATGAGCTCAGCATGGGTGCCGCGCTCGACGATTTTGCCGTCCACCACCGCCAGGATCACGTCTGCGTGGGTGATCGTGGACAGGCGGTGGGCGATCACGAAGGACGTGCGGCCCTGGATCACCGTCTCGATGGCGGCCTGTATGGCCCGCTCCGTCATCGTGTCGATGGATGAGGTGGCCTCGTCCAGCACCAGTATGCGGGGGTCGGCCAGCAGCGCCCGGGCGAAGGAGAGCAGCTGCTTTTCGCCCACGGACAGCCTGCCGCCGCCCTCGCCCACATCCGCGTCCAGCCCGCCCGCCTTTTCAACGACCTCCCTGGCGGAGACCATCTCAAGCGCCGACATGATCTCTTCATCGGTGGCGTCGGGCTTGCCGTAGCACAGGTTCTCCCGCACGGTGCCGGAGAACAGGTGGGGCGTTTGCAGCACATAGCCGATGTTGGAATGCAGCCACAGCTGGCTGCGCGCCCGGGCGTCCCTTCCATCGATCAGCACCGCGCCCTCCGTGGGCTCATAGAAGCGGCACACCAGGTTCACCAGCGTGGATTTGCCCGCGCCGGTCTCGCCCACGATGGCCACATTGGTGCCCCTCGGCACCTTCAGGTCGAAGTGCTCCAGCACCAGCTCGTCGCCGTCCGGGTAGTGGAAGGATACGTCCCGGAATTCCACGTCGCCCAGCAGCGGCTCCCAATTCTCCCGCCTGGGATGGAAGGTGTCGCCGTACTGCTCGATCACCTCGGGGGAATCCGACACGTCCGATTCCGTCTCCAGCAGCCGGGTCAGGCGTTCGATGTTCACCTGTATGGCGATCAGCCTGGAGATGGTGTTGACGATGGTCTGTATCGGCTCCATCATCGACAGGGCGTAGGACATGAACACCGACAGCGTACCGATCTTAATCGCCGATTCCCGGGTCAGCCGTCCGCCCTTCCAAAGCACCAGCGCCAGCGCCACCGAGGACATCAGCGTCACGGTGGCGGTGAACAGGGCGCTGTAATGGGTGGCATGGATGCCCGTCCTGCGCATGTTTTCGGTCTCTGCGTCAAAGTCCCTGTCGATGCGCGCCTCCGCCACCAGCGTCTTGATGGCCCGCACGCCGGTGATGCCCTCGTTGAAGCTGCCGGTGATGCGGGAATTGATCTCCCGGATCTGCCGGTTCAGCGTCACCAGCTTGCCCTGGAACCAGGCGATCAACGCCGCCGACACGGGGATCAGCGGCAGCAGCCACACCGCCAGCCGGGGGCTGGCCAGGAACATCATCAGCACGATGAACAGCAGGTAAGACAGGTTCCAGACGATATCCATCATCCGCCAGGCCACCAGCTCGCCGATCTTGCCACTGTCGCTGATCACCCGGGCGTGTATGTAGCCCACGGAGTTCTGGTTAAAGTAGGAAAAGGACAGGGTCTGCAGGTGGTTGAAGGCGGCGTTGCGCAGGTCCCTGTCCACGCGCATCTCGATCTTGCCGCAGTAGGTCACGCTGAAATAATTCAGCACCACCTGTGAAAGCAGCACGCCGATGTACAGCGCGACGAACCCGCCCAGGCCGTCCAGGCTTTGGCCGATGACGAAGCGATCCAGCGCGTAGCGGTTAAACATGGGATAGACCGCGTCGATCAGCGACACCAGGCAGCCCACGGCGATCATCGCGACGATGCCCTTCATGTAGGGCCTGAGGTACGGCAGCAGCTTCGGCACGCCGAACCAGGGGAGGGTCTTGTTTCGCTCCTCACTCATGCCGTCGCCTCCCCTCCGAGGTCCAGTCCCTGGGTCTGCAGCTCGTAGACGCGGCGATAAATGCCGTCCTCCCTGATCAGCACGTCGTGTGGGCCCTGCTGAACCACCCGTCCCTTGTCCAGCACGATGACCCGGTCCGCGCCCATCAGCGTGGTGACCCGGTGGGCGATCAGTATGACGGTGGCGCCGGCGGTATGCTCGATCAGCGCCCGGCGGATCTTCTCATCGGTCTGGGCGTCCACGGCGGACAGGGAGTCGTCGAAGATCATGATCGGCGTTCTGCGAATCAACATCTGGGCGATGGCGGCCCGCTGCTTCTGTCCGCCGGACAGCGTCACGCCCCGCTCGCCCACGAAGGTGTCGTAGCCGTTTGAGAAGCGCTCGATGGCCTCGTCCAGCTGAGCGATGGCGGCGGCTTCGCGCACGTCGGCCATGGCAGCGCCCTCCCGGGCCAGCTTTATGTTTTCCTCGATCGTCCGGGAGAACAGGAAGGGCTCCTGGAGCACAAGGCCGACGTTCCGCCGGAGCCACTTGATCTCCATCCCCGAGATATCCTTCCCGCCGATCGTGATGCGCCCGCTTTCCGGGGGCAGCGCGTACAACCGGTCCAGCAGCTGCACCAGCGTGGACTTCCCCGAGCCCGTGCCGCCCAGTATGCCTACGGTCTCACCCTTATGGATGGTAAAGCTGACGCCGTCCAGCACCAGCCGGTCCCCGTCGCCATAGCGGAAGGACACGTCTTCAAAGCAGATGTCGCCGTCCACGGGCGGGGTCTGCGCGTTGCGCGCGTCCCGCTCCCGGTCGGCGTTCATGATCATGCGTATGCGGTCGATGGCAATGCCCGCCTTGCTCATGTCTGCGATCACCCGACCCAGCTCCCGCACCGGCCAGGTCAGCATGGCGTTGTAGCTGACGAAAGCCACGTAGCTGCCTGCCGAGAGGCCGCCCCGCACGCAGAGCACCGCGCCGAGGGCCACCACCGTCAAAATCTGCAGCCCGGAGACCAGGTCGCTGGTGCACCAGAACAGGCTGAGGATCTTCATCAGCCGCACCCACATGTCGGTATAGCGCTGGTTCTGCTTCTCAAAGCGCTTGCGCTCATGCAGCTCCCGGCCAAAGGCCCGCACCACCCGCACGCCGGTCAGGTTTTCCTGGGCGATGGCGGACAGCTTGCCCTCCTGGACGTCCGCCTCGTAAAACGCGCTGCCGATGTGCCGGTGGAAGATGAAGGAATAGCCCACGATGACGGGGATGAAGGCGAAGGTCGCCAGCGTCAGCCCCCCGTGGATCCTGCGCATGTAGACAAGCGCCATCACCAGCATCACCGAAATGCGCAGCAGGCTGGTCAGACGCTCCGCCACGAAGGTCTTGACCGTCTCCACGTCCGAGGTGCAGCGCTGGATGATGTCGCCGGTCTGCTGCCCGCCGTACCAGGCGCAGGGCAGGTGCAGTATCTGCTCGAACAGCCGATCCCGCATGTTTTTTAAGAGCGTCTCCGCGCCCATGGCGTTGAACAGCCGGAACAGGTACCGCGCCAGCGCGCCGCAGAGCGCCACGGCCACCACGATGCCCGCCACGGCGCCCAGTCGACTGGTCACGAAGGCCGCGCCGCCCAGCCGCTCCAGCAGCCGATCGGTCAGCGAGCCGGAGGCCCCCGGGGTCACGCCGATCAGCGCGTCCACGGTATAGCCGATGATCTTTGGGTTGACGAAGTCGATCATCGCCACCGCAAAGGTCATGATCGCGCTCAGCGCGAACCAGCGCGCGCTGCCCTTCACAAAGGCGACCAGCATGCGCCCACGGGTCGGATAGCGCCCGGCAGGAGGTTGGTTTTGCATAGGTATTGCTCCCGATATAATTTCTTTCTGAATTATACAGGAGAAGGATAGGGATTGCAAGGCTGGCCGATGCGTTTTCAATAATATAAAAAACCCCGGCCATATGAAGAAGTGTGGCCGGGGAAGGGATTCGTTGTGGGGGGAGGCGATGGGTAGGCGGGCAAATTCTAATCCCCCGCCCTACATGACCCCCTTCTGCAATATGATGCAGCCGTAGGGCTGGCGTTCGCTGGTGGAGATGGTGATGTAGCCCTTCATGGCCTTTTCGTAGAACTTCGAGCGCTCTATGGTGCCGACGCAGGCCACGTCGTAGCCGTGCTTCGCCACGGTTTCCTTCACGGCATCCCACACCGGGTTGGTTTCAACCACGATGCCGGAATCGGCGTCGGGCACGATGTACTGTATGGGCTGCTTCTCGTATTCGACGTCCAGCGGCACCAGCTGGAGTATGGCGTCCAGCATCTGGACCGCGCCGACGCCCTTGGCCTGTATGCTGACGCCGTTGGGGCACTTGGTCACGTGGGGATAAAAGTGGTCCGCAATGACGATCAGGTCGCCGTGGCCGGTGTCGGCCAGGGCCTTCAACAGGTCGGAACCGATGATGTCCGGTATGCCTCTGAGCATGGTGATGATCCTCCTTCTCTATTCGCTTGTGGCGGCCTGGAAACCGCCGCTACACCCGCACGCGGCGCACGGCGTCCTGCCAGGCTGCGTACTTCTCGTCGCGCACGTCCCGGGCCATCTCCGGCGCGTAGGCGGTGCGCTTCAGCACATTGAAGACATTTTCGTCGTACAGTCCGCAGGCGATACCCGCCGCCCAGGCCGCGCCGATGCCGGAGAGCTCCTCGGAATCGGGGATGCGCACCGGAATGCCCAGCATGTCGCTCTGGAACTGCATCAGGTAGCCGTTGCGGGTCGGGCCGCCGTCCACCCGCAGCTCACCGATGGGCACGCCGGCGCTCTGGCCCATCGCCTTCACGATGTCGGTGATCTGGTAGGCGATGCAGTCCAGCGCCGCACGGACGACCTCGTTCCTGCCCGTGGTGCGGCTCATGCCCACGATGGCGGCGCGGGCGCTGCTGTCCCAGTAGGGCGCGCCCAGGCCGGAGAAGGCCGGCACGAGATAGCAGCTGTCGCCGGGGTTGGCCGCCCGGGCCAGCGCCTCGGTCTCCCCCGGCCCTTCGATCAGCTTTAATTCGTCCTTCAGCCAGGTGATCACCGCGCCGGTGTAGTTGATGTTGCCCTCCAGCACGTAGTTCACCTTCCCGCCGATCTTCCACGCCAGCGAGGTCACCACGCCCAGGTCGCTGAACACGGGCTTTTCCCCGATGTTCATCATGATGGACGAGCCGGTGCCGTAGGTGGCCTTGGTCATGCCCGGCATAAGGCAGCCCTGTCCGAACAGCGCGCCGTGACTGTCCCCCAGCACGCCGCGAATGGGTATGGGCTTTGCCAGCCAGCCGCCGAAGTCGGTCATGCCAAAGTCGCCGTCGGAATCGGTGACCGTCGCCATGCAGGCGGGATCGATGCCGAACAGCTCCAAAAGCTCCCCGTCCCATGCCAGCGTGTTGATGTTGAACAGCTGGGTCCGGGAGGCGTTGGAATAGTCGGTGCAATGCCGGTGGTCGGTTGACAGGTTGTAGACCAGCCAGCTGTCGACGGTGCCGACGCAGATTTCTCCCTTCTTCGCCCGCTCGGCAACGCCCTCGACGTTCTGCATGATCCACGCCAGCTTGGCCGCCGGGAAATAGGGCGAGAGCTGCAGGCCCGTGGTCCGGCGCACCATCTCGCCATAGCCCCGCTGCGCCAGGCCCTCGCAGATCGCCGCGCCCCTGGCGCACTGCCAGACAATGGCGTTGCAGACCGGCTTGCCGGTGGCCCGGTCCCATGCCACGGAGGTCTCCCTCTGGTTGCTGAGGCCCAGGGCAACGATCCCGGACCTGTCGATGCCCGCCCTTTCGACCACGTCCTTTGCCACCTGGACTGTATTGGCCAGTATCTCCGCAGGGTCGTGCTCCACCCAGCCCCTGTCGTTGACGATCTGCCGGTGGGGCCGGTCCGCCCGGCACAGCAGCGCGCCCCTGTCGTCAAACAGCAGCGCCTTGGTGCCCTGGGTGGACTGATCGATGCTTAATATGTATTTGCTCATGCTCTCTCCTCATGCACATCGGCATACCGGGGAATGTATATCCCCGGTATGCCGAACTTTCACATATTCTCCCTGACCGTCTTTGCGATCCCTTCGGCATTCAGGCCGTAATGGTCGAACACCTCTTTCGATGTGCCCGTGATGACCGGAGCGTCGGGCAGGGCCAGGTTGATGACCTTCTTCGGGTCGCTGCAGCCGATGACCTGGCTGACCATGCTGCCCAGGCCGCCGAAGGGAGAGTGCTCCTCCACGGTCACGACGACCTTCTTGCCCTTCGCGGCGGCCAGCAGGCCCTTCGCGTCCAGGGGCTTGACGCAGTACATGTCCAGCACAGTGGCGGAGACGCCCTGGGCCTCCAGCAGCGCCGCCGCGTCCTTCGCGGGCCGGACCATCTCTCCGCAGGCCACGATCAGGGCGTCGCTGCCCTCGCAGACGACCGTCGCCCTGTCCATCTCGAAGGGACAGTTGCCCTCCTCGTAGGTGTCCTCCACGGCGTTGCGGCCGGTGCGGATGTAGGCGGGCTTCTCGTCCTTCAGGAGCGCCTCGAACAGGCATCGGGTCTGGAACCGGTCGGAGGGCAGGTACACCCGCATGCCGGGGATGGAGGCCATCGCCGCGATATCCTGGGCGGAGTGGTGGCTCATGCCCAGCGCGCCGTAGCTGACGCCGCCGGAGATGCCGATCAGCTTCACATTGGTGTTGGAATAGGCGCAGTCCACCTTGGCCTGCTCGTAGGAGCGGGTGGACAGGAAGGATGCCGGGGAGGCCGCGTAGGGCTTCTTGCCCATCTTTGCCAGACCCGCGGAAATGCCCACCAGGTCCTGCTCGGCGATGCCGACCTCGACGAACTGATCCGGAAAGGCCTTGGAGAAGGGCGCAAGGGACGCGGAGCCGCGGCTGTCGCTGCACAGCACAACGATGTCCCTGTCGGTCTTTGCATGCTCGGAGAGCACCTCGCAGATGATCTGCCTGTTGGTGATTTTATTCATTTTCTCGCCCCCTCCCTTTCGCTACGCTCGGTGAGGGGTTTCGCCTGCGTCTTGCTTCGCAGCGCTTGCTGGCTCAGTCCGCCCTCCGGGCGGACGCTCTGCGCCTCCTCCTCGTGCGCCTTCAGGTCCTTCATGATCTGCTCATATTCCTCGGCGCTGGGGACGTGGTGGTGCCAGCTTGCCTTGTTCTCCATGACGGCGGAGCCCTTGCCCTTGGTGGTGTTGGCCACGATCAGGGTAGGCTTGCCCACGACGGTCTTTGCCTCGTCGAAGGCCGCGTTCAGAGCGTCGATGTCGTTGCCGTCCACGCTGAGCACGTTCCAGCCAAAGGCCCCAAAGCGCGCCTCCACGGAATCCTGGTGCATGACCTCCTCGGTAGTGCCGGAGATCTGGAGGCGGTTGCGGTCGATCACGGCGCACAGGTTGTCAAGGCCGTACTGGGTGGCGCTCATGGCGCCCTCCCACACGGAGCCCTCGGCCAGCTCGCCGTCGCCCATCACCACGTAGGTGCGGGAAGGACGCCTGTCCATCTTCTGGGCCAGCGCCATGCCCACCGCCACGGGCAGCCCGTGGCCCAGGGAGCCGGAGTTCATCTCGATGCCCGGCAGCTTGTTGTTGGGATGGCCAATGAACTTGCTGCCGAACCGGCTGTACTCACTGATGACCTGCTCGATGGGGAAAAAGCCCTTCTCGGCCAGCACCGCATAGAGGGTCTCCACGCAGTGGCCCTTGCTCATCACGAACATATCCCGGTTCGGGTCGTCCTGGTTCTCGGGGCCGATGTTCATGGCGTGGAAGTACAGCGCGACCATGATCTCCATCACGCTCATATCCCCGCCGATGTGCCCCGCCTTCCCCGCCATGATCATATCGACCACGTTCTGACGGAGCTTGTATGATAGCGCTCTAAGGTTTTGCATAGCATACTCCTTATTTGAATGAGGAATAAGGCATTGGAAATGAGGAATGGCAGCGGAAATCCCTGCGGGATTTCTTTGGATTCAAGAGGATTTGCACCGCAATTCCTCATTCCTCATTCCTAATTCCCAATTAATCTGTCACACCTCGTCAAACACGACGTCCTCGCCGTGCAGGTAAGCGAGCACCTTGTCCTCGATGGGATCGTACAGGTCGGGCTTCACGCCGATGTACTTGCAGGCCTCGTAGACCACCGGCACCACGTCGCCGTGGATGGCTGCCACATGGTGGATGTAGGGGCCCTCGACCACCTTCGCCTCCAGGCGCTTGAGGTTGTTGACCTCGACCCACACATAGGTGCCGCGGGTCCAGGGGCCGTCGATACCCCGGGCGTGGCCCAGCAGTATGGAATACTCGCCGTCGTCGCCGTCGAAGCGCACCAGGCTCATGGGGCCGTGCTTGGCCTCGGCGGACACCGCGCCGTTCTGGGGGAAGGCCACCGGCACGCAGGTGCTGGGCTTTTCCTTCGGCACGGAGATCGGCCACGGGCCGGAGTGCTGCAGCAGCTCGCCGTTGTCGTTATCGGGGTGACGCACGGTCCAGTCGCTGAACATGACCCGGCGCTCGCCCATGGCCGCCGCCTCGGCGATCAGCTGGGAAATCGCGCCGTGGATGTCGGTCTCGCAGATCACCGGGATGCCCTCTTCGTTGAGCAGCGCGTTGGCGGCACAGGGCATGATGTGGATCTCGTCCTGCAGCGCGTTCCAGCACTGTATGGCGATGGCGTTGCAACCGTACTTTTCCGCAAGGCGCTTCATGGCCACCTTCAGCGCGGCGACCTCGGTGAGGCCCTCCTCGTCGATGGAGCAGGTCATGTTCGCGTGGCAGTAATCCACCACCTTCCGGACCTCGGTCTTCTCCGCCTTCCACTTGCGCATCTCGGCGTACAGCTCCGGCAGCGGGATGGGGGCCAGCTGTATGTTGAACTTCTCCAGCAGCTCGCCCTCGTTGCACATGGTGCTCCAGAAATCGAAGGGGCGTGGCCCGATCTGCAGAATTCGGGTGGACCTGAACACCCTGACCACGTTGCAGACCGCCAGGAAGTCGCGGATACCGCGCTCGAACTCCGGGTCTTCCATGTTGCAGTTGTTCATGTAGGTGAAGGGCACCTTGAAGCGGCGCAGCACCTTGCCCGTGGCGAACAGGCCGCACTGGCTGTCGCGCAGGCGCATGCCCTTCTCGTCGGGGCGCTCGTCCCGGGGGCCCCACAGCAGCACCGGCACGCCCAGGGCCTTGGCCAGGCGGGCGCACTCGTACTCGGTGCCGAAGTTGGCATGGGGAATGAACAGGCCGTCCACCTTTTCACGCTTGAATTTCTCGATGATCTTCTTCAGACCCGCGTCGTCAAACAGCAGGCCCTCGTCGTTCACGTCGTCGATGTCCACGAAGTCGATGTTCAATTCCCGCAGCCGGTTTGCGGTCAGCTTGCGGTATTCCAGCGCGGCGGGGGCGCTGAATATGGCGCGCCGCGTCGGCGCATAGCCCAATTTTATATTCACTGCCATGTTATTGTTCCTTTCTTATTTCGCCTCATTCCGCGCCTGCAGCGCCATCTTCGCCTGCAGGTTGCGCTGGGTCTGGTCGATGACGACGGCGAGTATGATCACGACGCCGCGGATGATCTTCTGCCAGAACTCGGAAACCCCGCACATGGTCATGCCGTCGTTGATGACGCCGATGACGAACGCGCCGACGATGGTGCCCACGATGGTGCCGGAGCCGCCTGCCATGGACGTGCCGCCCAGGACGGTGGCCGCGATGGCGTTCATCTCCCAGCCGTCGCCGGAGGCCGGATGGGCGGCGGATAGCTGCGCGGTGTTGATCAGGCCGATCCACGCGGCGCAAAAGCCGGAGATGATGTAGACCAGTATCTTGACCCGGTCTGCCTTGATGCCCGACAGCTTGGCGGACTTCTCATTGCCGCCCACCGCCAGTATGTGCCAGCCGATGTGGGTGCGCTTGAGCAGCACCGCCGAAAGTATGGCCAGCACCGCGAATACGTACACGCCCGCGGGCACGTTCAGCCAGTTGGTACCCAGCGCCTTCAGGCCCACGTTGCCCAGGCCCGCATAGCCGGTGATCTTGGAGAACGTCGCGCCGTTGGAGCGCAGGTTCGCCAGGCCCCGGCAGATGTACATGGTGCCCAGCGTGGCGATGAAGGCCGCCACATTCAGCTTGGTGATGATCAGGCCGTTGATCAGGCCGATCAGGCAGCCCACGAGCAGCATCAGCACGATGACAGCGGGCACGGTGAAGTAAATGGTCTTGCCGCCGATGGTCAGGCCCTCCTGGATCAGGCCGCCGGCCAGCATGCCCGTCAGGCCCACCACCGAGCCCACGGAAAGGTCGATGCCGCCGGTGATGATGACGAACGTCATGCCCAGGGCGAGTATGCCGTACAGCGCCACGTGCTTGGCGACCATCGTCAGCGTGCTGGGCTGCAGGAAGGAGGACGACGCAAAGCTGAAGAAGATGACCAGCAAGATCAGCACGATAAAGGTTCGGCCCTTCAGCAGGGTCATCAACAGCTGATTGTTGTTCTTTTTCATATTCATACCACTCCTGTCTTACGCACTCTTACCGGTTCCAAGGCCGGCGTAGGAGGCCCGAACGAGGTTGTCCTCGGTGATATCGTTCCCCGTCAGCTCCGCGGTGCACTTCCCGTTGGAAAGCACATAGATGCGGTCGGCGATGGCCATGATCTCCTTCAGCTCCGAGGAGATGACGATGATCGACAGCCCGCGCTCCGAGAACTCGTGAATGATCTCAAAGACCTCCGTCTTGGCGCCGATGTCGATGCCTCGGGACGGCTCGTCCATCAGCAGCACCGTGGGATGGGTCATCAGGCCCTTGGCGATGACCACCTTCTGCTGGTTGCCGCCGGAGAGGGACAGTATCGGCAGGTGCTTGTCCGCCACCTTGATGTGCAGATCCCTGATCTGCTCGTCCACGGCCTTTTCCTCGGCGGGGTAATTCATCAGCAGTCCCCGGCGGAAATCGGTCAGCGAGGCCAGCGAGGTGTTTTTGCAGATGTCCAGGCTCTGCACCAGGCCCTGGCGCTGCCGGTCCTCCGGCACCAGCGCGAAGCCGGCGTTCAGCTGGTCGGCGATCTGGCCGATCTTCATGGGCTTGCCCTGGTAGATCACCTCGCCGGTGTGCTCGGGGCGCATGCCCATCAGGCACTCGAAAAGCTCGCTGCGGCCCGCACCCAGAAGGCCGTAGATGCCCAGCACCTCGCCCTTCTTCAGATAGATGCTCACGTCGTCCAGCAGCCAGCCGCCGCCCGTCTTGGGAAGGCGGAGGTGGTTGACCTCCAGCACCCTCTCGGACCTGTCCAGGTCGATACTCCGCTGGAAGCGGTGGTACTGGGTGTTCTTGCCCACCATGTTCTCAACGATCCAGGACAAGTCGATGTCCTCGATGTCGGCGTCCGCCACGTATTTGCCGTCCCGCAGGATGGTGACGTGGTCGCCGATCTCCATGATCTCCTCCAGTCGGTGGGAGATGTAGACGATGGATATCCCCTGCTCCAGCAGCTCGCGAATGATCTTAAACAGCACCTTCACCTCCGCCGCGGAAAGGGATGAGGTAGGCTCGTCCATGATCAGCACCCGCAGGTCGTTCTCCACCAGGTTGCGGGCGATTTCCACCATCTGCTGCTGGCCGACGCGCAGGTCGCCCACCATCGTCTCCGGGGGAATCTCATGCTCCAGGTGCTTCAGTATCTTCTTCGCGCCCTCGATGTGGGCCTTGTCGTCCAGAAACAGGCCCTTGCGCTTCTCGTGGCACATGAAGATGTTCTGATAGACGGTCAGATTCTGGAACAGGCTCAGCTCCTGGTGGATGATGCCGATGCCCTTGGCCCTGGCGGCGTTGGTGTCCTTGAAGTAGACCTCCTCGCCATCCATGTACATCTTGCCTGCGGAGGGCTGCTCGATGCCCGCGATCATCTTCATCAGCGTGCTCTTGCCCGCGCCGTTCTCGCCGATCAACACGTTTACCTTGCCCTTCAGCAGGTCGAAGGAAACCTGGTCCAGCGCCTTGGTGCCGGGGTAGATCTTGTCGATCTTTTCACAGTGGAGCACTACATTGGGATCATCAAACATTGCGCGCCCTCCTGTCATTCAATCGTGATTGCTACGGGCGTGACCGTCACTTCCTTGCCGGAAGCCGACGCCGCGCCGACGATCTGCACGGTCTTGCCCTGGATGCTTTCATCGATGGCCAGCGGGGCTACTACCAGCTCGTCCAGCTGGCTGTTCAGCGCCTTGGCGTACTGGCTCCATTCGGTCTGGTTGGTGAAGTCGGCAAAGCCCTTCACGGTCTGGGCATCGCGCACGTCGGTGCCGGAATAGATGCTGCCCAGCTGCACGCTGAACACGGCGTCTCCCGAATAGCCCTCGGGGACGACGGTGATGGCATTTTTCTTGCCGCCGGCCTTGGAGACGTATTCGCTGACGGTACCCTTGATGCTCACGGCGGTGCCGGGGCCGATCGCGGCCACATCCAGCGCGGCGATATCCTGCGCCTTGCCGGTGATCTCATTCACGACGCTCTCCCAGTCGCCACTGGAGGAGGCGTTGGCGTCAAACGCCACCTCGCCGGTGTACTGGCCCTCGGTGCCCTTGTCGATCACCTTTGCGGACAGGGCCAGAAAAACCACCAGCACCACGGCCAGGGCGATACATATGATTGTCTTCTTATTCATAACAGCGTTCTCCTTTGCTTCTACCGGGTAGAAATATGGCGGGGATGTCAGACCATCCCCGCCAAACGGGTTTCAATCAGGTATCAGTCGCCGGAGTACACGAAGGCGGACAGCTTGTCCACGTTCTCAGCGGTGATGGCCACGCAGGGCACCAGCTGCTTCTCTTCCTCGGGCAGAGTGCCGTTCTTGATGTAGGCGTCGGCCTCTTCGATGGCCAGCTCGGTGATCGCGGCGATCTGCTGCAGGGCGGTACCGACCATCTTGCCGTCGCGGATGTAGGCGGCAGCCTCGTCAGAGCCGTCCAGGCCGATGATCTTGATGTCCTCGCGGCCGGCGTCGATGCAGGCCTGGGTCGCGCCGCAAGCCATGGTGTCGTTGCCGCAGATGATGCCGGTGATCTCCGGATGCTCCTGCAGGATGGCTTCGGTCTTCTCATAGCCCTGGGTCTGATCCCAGTTGGCGGACTGCTGCGCCACCATCTCCAGCGTGTCGTACTCGTCGATCACGGCGTGGTAGTTTTCGGAGCGCACGTGGCAGTTGGTGTCGGACTCCAGGCCCAGCAGCTCGGCGTACTTGCCCTCGTAGTTCATGGCCTCGACCCACTTCTCGGCAATGGCGGAGGCGCCCTGGGCGTTGTCGGCGACGATCTGGGCCTTGGCCAGGCCGGTCTCGTTGATCTCGCGGTCGATCAGGAACACGGGGATGCCCGCGTCGTCAGCCTTCTTGACGGCCTCGATGGAGGCGTCGGCGCCGGCGTTGTCGCAGATGATGGCGACGGCCTTGTCGTTGATGGCGGCCTCGAACATCTCCAGCTGCTTGGCCGCGTCGTCGTCGTGGGACATGCACTTCACTTCATAGCCCAGCGCTTCCGCCTTCGGCGCGCCGACATCCTGCTCTGTCTTGAAGAACGGGTTGGAGGTGGAGGGGGTGATGATGTAGATGATGCCTTCCGCGGAAGCGAAGGCAGCCAGGCTCATCACCAGAACCAGCGCAAGGATCAGGGAACAGATCTTCTTCATGGGGTTTTCCTCCTTTTTATTATCGGTCCCTCGGCGGGGCCAATGCCAATCGCGGTCCGATCACCGCTTTCATGCCTATTATAACCCAAAGTATACTAAATTTCAATAAATTATTGAGCGTTTATTGACTAAATTCACTAAATCACATATACTGGAATTGAGGTGATTTCATGTCCATCACGGCAAAGGAGCTGGCGGCAAGGCTGGGGCTGTCGGAGTCGGCGGTTTCCCTGGCGCTCAACGACAAGCCCGGGGTCAGCCGCACCACCCGACGGCGCGTGTTCGAGGCGGCGCGTCAGCTGGGATATGATTTTTCCAAAAAGGCGACGGCGAACATGGGCAAGAAGGGCACGATCTGCTTTGCCATCTATAAGAAAAGCGGCGCCATCGTCTCCGACACGCCGTTCTTTTCCGCATTGACGGACGGCATCAGCATGGGCTGCCGGAAGCAGCATTACGACTGCGTGATCCGCTACCTCTACGAGGATGACGACATCGACGGCCAGGTCTACACGCTGAGTACCATGCAGTTTTCCGGCATCGTGCTGCTGGCCACCGAGATCGGCGAGAGCGCGCTGAAGCGCTTTTCCCGGCTCACCGTTCCGGTGGTCGTGCTGGACGCCTACTTCGAGAAGCTGGATTTCAATTTCATACTCATCAACAACGTCCAGGGGGCCTTTATGGCCACGGAGCATCTCATCAAAAAGCGGCGCACCCAACCGGGCTACCTGCGCTCGGACTACTGGATCAGCAACTTCGAACAGCGCGCCGACGGCTTTTACAAGGCCATCCGCGCGGCGGGCATGTCCACCGCGAAATCCCAGGTGCTGCGGCTGACGCCCTCTCAGGAGGGGGCCTACGCGGATATGAAGCGCCTGCTGAACGCCGGTGAAAGGCCGGTGGACTGCTACTTCGCCGACAACGACCTGATCGCCTTTGGCTCGGTCATGGCGCTGAAGGAGGCGGGCTATCGCGTGCCGGAAGACGTGGGCGTGGTCGGCTTTGACGATATGCCCGCCTGTGAATACATGGAGCCGCAGCTCAGCACGATCATGGTGCCCAAGCTGTTCATGGGCGAGACCGCCGCCATGCGGGTCATACAGCTGATCGAGGGCTCCAACACCCAGCCCCTGAAGATCGAGGTCTCGACAAAGCTGGTCCGGCGGAAGAGCGTATAGTATTACTCAACCTCCCTGAGCAGGCGGTCGATGCGCTGTCTCTGTTCTTCGGTCATGCCGGTGAAGGGGGCCCAGCTCATTTCGCGCAGTGTACACAGTTCCTTCTCGAAGGGGATGTGGTCCTCCTTGAAGGTGTACTCACGCTTGATGATCGCCATGGCCTTCGGGTTGGCCTTCAGGTCCTCCCAGCTGGAATCGAGGCTGTAGACCTTGCGATAGGGCGCGGTAGGCGCGTAGGTGAAGCTGTAGCGGCCCGGACGGGCGGTGAGGGCCACGTCCGCGCCTTGCTGTCGCACGCTACCAGGAACCACGTTCAGCCCCTGGCACTGCGCCCTGATGACCGCCGCGTCGGCGTCGGGCAATACGATTTCCGCCTGGGTGTCGAAGGGCACGGTGAAGCCGAAGCGCAGCCTGCCGTCCTCGATGGCCCATTCGGATTCGATCAGGCCCGCCGCGGAATCCAGCTTCGCCGAGGCGCTGCCGATGCGGTAGTTGGGCTTCGGCGCGACGGTGAAGCGCTTGAAGCCCGGGGCGTCCTCCACGGGATTGATGCCCAGCATGTCCCGGAACATCCATTCCACGATGGAGCCGTAGGAGTAGTGATTCATCGAGTTCATCTCGGTGCCGCTGACCTTGCCGTCCGGCATCACGGAATTCCAGCGCTCCCATACGGTGGTCGCGCCCATGATCACCTCGTACAGCCAGCCCGGATAGCCCTTCTCCATCAACAGGTGATAGGCGATGTCGTTCATGCCGTTCTCGGACAGCACGCGGCACAGGCAGGGCGTCCCCGCAAAGCCGGTGTTCAGGTGATAGAAGTTCTTCTGGAGCCGGTTCAGCAGCATCCCGCGAACCTGCGCCACGGCGTAATCCGGGGCCAGGTTCATGTACAGCGCCAGCACGCAGCCGGTCATGGTGTCGATGGCCAGCCGGCCGGAGGGAGTGAAGTATTCCCGCACGAAGGCCGCGCGAATCTCCTCGGCCAGGTTGTCGTAATAGGCGGCCTCCTCCGCGTAGCCCAGTACGCGGGCCGCCCTGGCCACGATGCGGGTGGAATGGCAGTAGTAGGCCGAGGCAATATAGTTCGGGTCGGTGCCGCCGAATACGCCGCCCGGGTAGCTGCCGTCCAGCGCCAGCCAGTCGGCATAGTGGGTGCCGGTGCGCCACAGCCGACTGCCGCCGTCCGCGTCGTCCTGGCGCTTCATGAAGTCCACCCAGCCCTTCATGCTGGGGTATTGGCGGCGCAATATGCCCCTGTCGCCGGAATGCAGGTAGGTATTCCAGGGAATCACCGTGGCCGCGTCCGCCCAGGCGGTGGAGGCGTCGCCGGGATAGTTGGCCACCGGCACCACGTCCGGCACGCTGCCGCCCAGCTTTTTCTGCTCCAGGTAGATGTCATGGCCATACTTGGTGTAGAAGGCGTAGGTGTCCATGAAGAAACACGCCGTGCCGGAGAAGATCTGGGCGTCGCCGGTCCAGCCGTAGCGCTCGTCGCGCTGAGGGCAATCGGTGGGCACGTCCAGGAAGTTGCCCTTCATGCCCCAGCGGGCGTTGCGCACCAGCTGGTTGACCAGCGCGTCAGAGGTGACGATGTCGCCCCGCGCGTCCATATCGGAGTGGATCACCAGGCCGGTGAAGTCGTCGGGGTCGACCGCCCCCGCCCAGCCCTCGAGCTTCACGAAACGGAAGCCGTAAAAGGTGAAGTGCTGCCGCACATCCCGAGGCGTGCCGTCGGAGATGTAGGTGAATTCCGCCTTCGCGGTGCGCAGGTTGTCCCGGTAGAAGCAGTCATCCTGCAGCAGCTCGCCGAATTGCAGGCGTATTTCTGTTCCCCTGGGCGCGTCGCAGCGGAACTGCAGCCAGCCCACCATGTTCTGCCCCATGTCCAGCACCGTCTCCCCCGCCGGGGTGTGCAGCACCGCCACGGGCTTCAGGCGCTCATGGACGACGATGGGCGGGGAAAGCCGGGCGCACAGCCGGTCGTGCCCCAGGTCGATGGGCCTGACGCCGAAGGTATCGGAGGTATCCAGCGTGGCGTCGAATACCTCGCCGCAGTAGATGCCGGATGCCACGATACGGCTCCTGCGGGCCTGCCAGGTTTCGTCGGTGCAGACGATCTCATGGCTGCCGTCCGCATACCATATATGGATTTCCGCGATGGCCGCCAGCCGGTCACCGTAGTTTTCGAAGCGCTTGACCAGGCCGAAATTGCCCTTGTACCAGCCGTCGCCCAGGGCGATTTCCAGAAGGTTCCCCCCCTGTATCAGGGGCAGATCGAAGGTCTGGTACTGGATCCAGTCGTCGTAGTCGCAGAAGCCGGGGAGCAGGCACTCGTTCCCCTGCTTTTCGCCGTTCAGGCTCAGCTCGTAGACGCCAAGGCCCACCGCATACGCCCGGACTCTGGCGACGGGCTTCGAAACATTGATGCGCTTGAACAGCACCGCCTGCACATCCCTGTCCGCGTCGGGGGTGATCCACTCGGCGCGCCAGGCATCGTCCTTGCCGGTTTCAAACCACTGGACCGCGCTCTCGGCGGAATCCCCGGCGTCGTCCCTGACCCACACCTTCCAGTAGTAGCGGGTCATCGGCGCGAGGTCGACGGACAGCTCGAAGCCTGTGGAGACGATGTCCGTGCGCTCCCCGCTGTCGTACAGGCAGTCCGCGAAGTCCTCCGACAGGGATACCCAAACCCGCGCCGCCTGCTGGAAGCAGCCCTTCGCCCCGGTCACCACGTAGGAGACCGTGGGGTGCGCCACGTCCCAACCCAGGGGGTTGGTCAGGTGGTTCAGCTTGCAATGGATGATCTTCATTTTCATGCGCTCCTTATTTTGGATGAATTATCCCTTGACCGCGCCCGCCACCATGCCGGCCACGATGCGCTTGTTGAAGAACAGGAACAGTATCAGCATCGGCACGGTGATGATGATGATGTCGGCAAACAGCAGGTTGTAGTTGTTGCCCAGCTGTCCCTTGTAGTTGTACAGCGTCAGCTGCACGGTTGTGTTGGCCGCGCCAGGCAGGAAGTACAGCGGGTTGGTGAAGTCGTTGAACGTCTGCACGCCCACCAGTATGATGATCGTGGCCTGGATCGGCTTGAGCAGCGGGAAGATCACCTTCTGGAAGATCTGCCAGCGATTGCAGCCGTCTATGGACGCGGCCTCCTCCAGGTCCACGGGGATCGAGGACATGAAGCCGCGGTACAGCATGATCGTGAAGGGGGTTTGCAGTGCGATCTCGATCATGACCATCGAGAACATGGTCTTGTAGATGCCCATGGATTGCAGCATGCGGATGGTGGGCAGTATGGACGCGGGGATCATCAGGCCCAGCATGATGACCGACTGTATGGTCGTCATCAGCTTGCCTCTGCGCCGCTGGATCACATAGCCCGCCATGGCGCCTGTGACGATCAGGCCCAGCACCGTGAACACCGTCAGTATCGCACTGTTCTTGAAGGCGGTGACCAGCTGGTAGTTGCCGTGCCGGATGACCTCGAGGTAGTTTTCAAAGTGCAGCTCGGCGGGCCAGGCGATGGAGAGCCGGTTGGCCTCCTTCTTGGACTTGATGGACTGGACGAACATGAAGTAGAACGGGATCAGGAAGATCACGGCGGTCAGGATCAGGCCAACGATATCCCCGATGATCTGGTTTCTCCTCTTCTTGCCTTCCATTACCGGATCGCCTCCTCTCGCTTGTTCAGGAAGTGCTGCAGCGGGAAGGCGATGATCGAAATCAGTATGAGCATCACCACGTTGCCCGCGGTGGACAGGCCGTAGAAGCCCGCGGCATACTGCTTGTAGATCACCGAGGCCAGCACGTCGGTGGCGAAGCCCGGCCCGCCGCCGGTCATGGCCCAGATCAGGTCAAAGGTGCGCAGGCCGCCGATCAGCGACAGTATGATGATGGAGTTCTGGGCCGGGGCCACCAGCGGAAGCGTCACGTTGGTGATCTGCTGCCACCAGTTCGCGCCGTCGATGGAGGCCGCCTCGTAGTAGCTCCGGTCGATGGACTGTATGCCCGCGATGTAGATGACCACCGAGATCGACAGGCCCTTCCACACGTCGGTCAGTATGATGCCCCACAGCGCCACCTTGGGGTCGCCCAGGAAGTCCACCGGCTTTCCGCCGAGGCCCTGGATCGCCACGTTGAGAAGGCCCTTCGTCGGATGCATCATGTAGGCGAAGGTCAGGCCCACGGCCATGGTGGACACCAGGTTCGGAAAGAACACCGCAGAGCGAATGAAGTCCTTGGACTTGATGCCGCTGGTCAGGAAGATGGCGATGAAGAACGCCAGCACCACCTTCAGGCCGCTGGTGGCGAAGGCATACAGCAGCGTGTGGGGCACCGACGAGCTCATGGCCGGGTCGGTAAAGAACAGCTTGTAGTTTTCCAGGCCGTTGAAGGTCGCCGTTTCAAAGTTCCAGACCGTCATGCTGTAGTAGAGCGAGGATATGACGGGCCAGAGGAAGAAGATCAGGAAAATGGCCAACGACGGAACGACGAACCATACAGAATACAGGCTCTTTTCCTTCGTCTTTGTCATGGGTGTCGCCTCCATTGGGAAGGCCGCCTGACATATAGACAGGCGGCCTCATGATTACGTTCGGTAAACGCAGGCCGTAACGACCCTTTTATTCCCAGTTGTAGCCAAGCTGGACAGCGGACTTCTTGCAGTCCTCGTCATAGTCCTTGGCGGCGTCCGCACCGGCCATCTGACCCATGGCGACGGCGGTGGTCAGCTGCTCACAGGCCGTACCCTTGATGGGAGAGATGTACTCCAGGGCGGGGCAGGTCTTGTTCTCGTCGAAGTACTTCTGCATGTCCACGCGCACCGCGTCGCACACGGACTCGGGCAGCTCGTAGCCCTTGATGCAGGAGGGGCCGTTGGCGCCGTAGGTGTCGAAGTACAGGTCCAGCATCTCCTCGGAGAAGTAGAAGTCCAGGAAGGCCTTGACGGCGTCGATGTTCTGGCCGTCCTTCCAGACGTAGAAGCTCATGGGCTCCCAAACGGTCAGGCCGTGGTTGTCGGCGTCGTCGCCGGGCACGCCGAACACGCCGATGTTTGCCTGGTCGTCGGCCTCTGCGATGATCAAGGGCAGCTGCTGGGTCAGGATGAACCAGTGGGTTGCCTCGCCGACGCCGATGGCGAAGTTGCCATCCTGCACGGTGGCGGCGGACTTGTCGGCGTTCAGGTAGTCCACCAGGTCCTCGTATTTGGTCCAGGAGCGGGTGGCCACGGGGATACCGGCGTACTTGGCCTTGCCCTCGGTGTACTCCTCGGCGAAGGCGGGATACTCGGCGTTGATGTTGTAGTAATCGCCCAGGAACAGCACCTGAGTGGTCCAGGTATCGCCGGCGGTGAGCTCAACGGGGGTCTTGCCCGCTTCCTTCAACTTGGCGCAGTTGTCCACGAAATCGGCCCAGGTGTGGGGCACTTCCAGGCCCAGCTCCTCGTAGTCGGGCTTGTAGTAGATGATCGCGCCCGCCTGGGTGGAGGACTGGGGCAGGCCGTACACCGCGCCGTCGATGGTGACGGAGCTCAGGAAGGCGTCGTCGACCCGGGAAACCAGATCCCAATCCTTGATGTCCAGGAAGCAGCGGGAGGGATTCAGGTCGTACAGCTTGGAGCCGGAATTGTAAACCATCAGGTCGGGCAGGTCGTTGGAGGCGATGCGGGTCTTGAGCAGGTTGTCGCCCTCGCTTCCGCCGGGATTGATCTCGGTCTCGACGTGCAGGCCCAGCGCTTCCTCTGCCGCCGCGATGACCGCCAGGGTGCCGGGATTCAGCTCGGCCTGGCCGCCCCAGAAGGTGATGGTCACGCCCTCGAAGGGCTTGGCCTCCGCAGATGCGCAAACGCCCATCAGCATGGTGACCGCCAGCGCGATGGCCACGGTCAAAGACATAAGCTTCCTGTTCATGGTTCCTCCTTGATATTCGCCGTTGGCGTATTTTAAGCTACACATGCCATGTGTCGCTTAATTTTCTCTGATTGACTGTATTATATACGGATTCCGTTGGGTTTGTTATTGCAAAACCGGATATGAAATTGATATTTTTTTACCGAAATACATTCTCCTGGTTGTCACGACGGTATTCCCCCGGCGTCTTGTGGAAGACCCGGCGGAAGGTTCGGATGAAGTGCTCCACGTGCGAATAGCCCACTGCAACGCCGGTTTCCTCGACGCTGAGCTTCCCGTCGGGCAGCCGCAGCAGACGACAGGCCTCGGTCATGCGGCATTCCCGTAGCATCTCGGAGAAAGATTTCCCGACGCTCTGCTTGAGCATGCGGCTGAGGTAGGAGGGGTTGTAGTGGAACTCATGGGCTGTGGATTCCAGCGATATGTGGGCATAGTTCTGGCGGATATAGCCGAGTATGTCGATGATGCGCTTGTTGTAGCGATCCTGATATTCGGCCTCCGTATTCTGAATGTGGTTCCTGAGGATGTAGTAAAACAGCGTCATGAATCCGTTGTTGAGCATCTGTGCGCTGTAGCGCTCCGAACGGTAGCTCTCCATATAGAGGAAGGCGATTTGGGATTGTATGAACGCATCGTCGCCGGTGTGGATCAGCAGGTAGCGGTTCTTCCCCGACCCGCTCAGGCACCTGCACAGGTAGTCGGACAGTATGTCGCCCTCCTCCATGATGTGGAAAAAGGTCTTTTGGAAGGTGCTGGTTCTGACGAGGATGTTGATGACGATGCTCTCGTCGAACACCGCCAGCGCATGGGTCTCGCCGGGGGTTATGAAGCAGATGTCCCCCGTCTGCATGTGCAGCGGAATGCCCCCGACCGTATTGACGCAGCGGCCCCCATAGACATACACGATCTCAAAATAGGTATGGCTGTGGGAAAATTCAGGGGTGTAGCAATAGTGCTTCTTGAAGGAGACGTCGGTATCCTTCGCAAACAGGTAGTCCACCTCGGGCATCGTGCTGAGCCATTCGGGCGTCACCTCCGGCACGAACAGCGACAGGCGCTCGATGAGCTCCCTGGGGATGGTGGCGAGGTAGGCCCTGCGCTCCGCCGGATCGTCCCTTAGCGCGTACATCCGCTTGTAGATGCGCTCCGATTCGCACAGGGGTTCGACGGTTTTCAGAAACGCGTCACGATACATGGGCTTTCATCTCTGTCTTCCGGGCGTACATCGCCTGGTCCGCCCGCTTGAGGACGGTCTCGGGGGAGTCTCCCTCGCCGTAGCGCGCGAAGCCAACGGCGGCGCTGCCGCGCTCCCAGGGCGCCAGACTCGCGTCCGTCCGGTTGCGGTCGATGTCGTCCTCCAGCTGGCGCATCAGCGCCTCCACGTTCTCCAGGTCGTGGCCCTCCAGCACCACGGCAAACTCGTCGCCGCCGAGACGGAACACCGGGGAGTGCTTGAACACGGCGCAGATCATGCCGCACAACCTCTGGATGGCGATGTCGCCCTTGTCGTGGCCGTAGTTGTCGTTGATCTTCTTCAAATCGTTCAGGTCGATCATGGCGATGCCGAAATCCTTTATGTCACCCGTGCGAAGACCCTCGCTCAGCTGGGCGGCGGTCTCGTCGTAGGCCCGCTTGTTGCGCACCTTGGTCAGGGCGTCGACATTGGCGATGCGGTCCATTTCCTCCGCGTGCTCCCGGGTGGTGATCAGCTTTTGGGTCGTCTCCAGGAGCTTCGTGAACTGCTCGTTGATGTTCTGCTCCATCTGCTTCATGGAGTCGGACAGCGTTTCGATCTCGTCGCCGGTGTGGATCTGAAGCTGTGAGAACTCGTTCCGAATGGACGTCGTTCCGCTCTTCCAGTACTTTTCAGAAGTGTTCGACAGCTCGTTGATCGGGCGGATGATCGTTCGATCGATCAGGATGAGACTGAGGACGATAAACATGATCGCCAGAATGATCAGCGCGGAGAAGGAAGTCAGGAGATAGCGGTTTCTCTCGTTCATCACCGCGTTCATCGATATCTCCGCCGCGGCGAACGCCACCAGCTCGCCGTTCTGGAAGACGGGGCTGCCCGCAGCGACCACCCAGCCGTATTCCGGCGTGTTGGTCACGTCGGGGGCGATGCCGTTCTCCGGGTTATTCATGGCCTCGTGGTCGACATCGTACATGACCGCGTCAAAGCACCCGGGCGGGCAGTTGTCCTCTCCGTAGGTGCCGTCAACCAGATAAATCGTGGACTCCGTTCTCAGGTCGAAGCACACCAGGTAGACGCATTCGATGGCATTGTTGTCCTGAACGATCCGCAGCTGCTTCTGGACCGTTTTGAATTCGTCCGTCTCCTGGATCGAATCGTACTTATGGAGATAGGCCTCATAGCCCGGCGACTCCCATTCCTCGTTGCTCACGCGGTCATCCGAAGCGTCGAAGATCGCCATGACCTGGTCCTTGACTGATCGGACCATCCCCGCATCGACCAAAGCGGCGGCGGTCGCTGAGAGCTCCTTCGAACGGCTGACGTACATCGACCGGCTGATATCGCTGATTTCCCTGTAGCTGAACAGCCCCGCCAGTATGCTGATCGCGGCAATGATGGAAACGATGAGTATGACCAGCTTCTTCTTCAGCGAAAACCTGGGCTTGTTGGTCATTCGTTATCAGCTCCTTAATGCGCGCCGGAACGCTGTCGTTTCCGGAAGTTTCTCGCCTGAACTTACATATCTTCACTTTATTCTAACACAGTTAATCATTTTTGTCTATAATAAAAAACGCATTTGTCCTGTATCTGTTCAGTCGTGGCGGCGTAGACGCCGCCGCTACTACGAATCGCCCTGTAGCGGCGGCCTCCAGACCGCCACAGTAGGTAAGAGTACGTAAGAACTGAACAGATACTTTGTCCTAAATAAAAAACAGTATGGACGGAAGCGCCGGAGTATGGTAAAATTATCCTCGGAAGGCATTATATTCAAGAGCAAAGCGAGGCGTGGGATATGGATTTTCAGCAAATCGTTGACCACATGGGGGCCATGACCTGCGTGGTTTCCGTGGAAAGGCGCGCGGACGGCGGCTTCGGCGACATCCGGATCGTCACCGGAAACAGGGCCTATATCGATTCGATCGAGCACCCGATGGGCGATGTGCAGATGCTGACCACCAGGTTCACGCCAAACAGCCTGTACACCGATTACATGACCCGGGACCTGAACTTTGAGGATTACTGCTACCGGGCCGCCGTCGAAAAGAAGTGCCTGCACTCCTACGCCCACCCGGACAGGTTTGACGTCTGGTTCAACATGACGTTTTTGCCGCTGACGCCCGACGAGGGCGACCTCTGCTTCTGCACCTATACGATGGAGATCAACCGCGTGGCAGACAGCTCGAGGATGTCCAATGTCTCGTCGGAGATGGCATCGAAGGTGCTGGGGACCGCCATCAAGCTGCGCGGCGCCACCAATTTCGAGGCGGCCATGGCCGACGTCATCAAGGACATCCGGGAAATCTGCCTCGCGAAGCAGTGCTGCATACTGCTGATGGATCCCCTCTCCCGCACCTGCTCGGTGCTCTGCGAGGATGTCGCGGCGGACAGCCCGAAGACGCCCATGGCCGAGATCATCGACGACGGCTTCTATGACCTGGCGGAGTCCTGGGAGGCGACCATCTCCGGAAGTAACTGCCTCATCGCCAAGAACGCCCGGGACATGGAGGTTGTCAGGGAGCGGAACCCGGCCTGGTACAGCTCCCTCGTTCAAAACAACGTCCGCTCCATCGTGCTGTTCCCCCTGAAGTCGGGCAACGAAAAGCACGGCTACATCTGGGCGACGGATTTTGAAGCGGAAAACGCGCCCAGGATCAAGGAGGCGCTGGAGCTGTCGACCTTCATACTCGGCTCGGAGATCGGCAATCATCTGCTGCTCAAGCGCCTGCAGGTGTTGAGCGCCAGGGACATGCTGACAGGCGCGCTGAACCGCAACGAGATGAACAATTATGTGGACGCCCTCAGCGACGGCCGGATTAGCCCCGGCAAATCCGTCGGCGCGCTGTTCGCCGATCTGAACGGCCTCAAGGGCATCAACGATTCCCAGGGCCACGCCGCCGGGGACGCGCTCATACGGGCGGCGTATCGCGTGCTGCGGGACGTGTTCTACGACGAGGAGATCTTCCGCGCCGGCGGCGACGAGTTTACCGTGATCGTCATCGGCGCCACGCCTGAAGAAATGGAAGAAAAGGCCCGCCTGATCGGTAAACGCGCGGCGCAGGAGGGCTCGGTCAGCTTGGCAGTGGGCTTTTACGTGGAAGCGGATTGCAGGAACGTGCGCACTGCCCTGCGCAAGGCGGACGAAAACATGTACGAGGACAAGCGCCGTTACTACAGGACCCACCCCGACATGGGGCGGAATTGAAGGAGCTGTTGGAACATGGCGAGCCACAACCCGGAATCGCGGGGCGCGTTTGTGTATGAGACGCACCTGCACACCTGCCAGGCCAGCGCCTGCGCCCGCTCCATGGGGCGGGAATACATTCAGCGGTATATCGACGCGGGCTACGCCGGTATCATGGTCACCGACCATTTTTACCGGGGCAACTGCGTCATCGACCGCCGCCTGCCCTGGCGGGAATTCGTCAACCGCTTCTGCTCCGGTTATGAGGACGCCCTGAACGAGGGCGAGCGAAGGGGCCTGCCGGTGTTCTTCGGCTGGGAGGAAAACTTCGACGGGGACGAATACCTGATCTACGGACTTGACAAGGCCTGGATGCTGGCCCACCCGGAGATGGTCTGCTGGACCCGCAGGCAGCAATACGAGGCGGTGCGCGCCGCGGGTGGCTGTGTGGTGCAGGCCCACCCCTTCAGGGCCAGGAACTACAACCATACGATCTACCTGGCCCAGTACCTTTGCGACGGGGTCGAGGTTTTCAACGCCGGAAACGCGCCGGAGTGGGACAGCCTCGCGCTGCGGTACGCGCAGGTCATCGACAGGCCGATGACCGCAGGCTCAGACAACCACAACGCCGATACCATGTGGCCCGATAAGATCGCAGGCGTGGCCTTTGATCAGCCCCTTCGCAGCATACGGGACTATGTGGACGCGATACTGAACAACCGGGCCTTCGGGCTGCAGCTCCCCCGCCCCGTGACGCCCTGGACGAAAGCCATCCGTCCCGACCTGCCCGTCAAGTGGCTCGATCGTGACGGCAGAGAAACCGGCGTTGACGTCATGGAGCGGCTGCAGGCGCACTGAATAACACAACAGAGCATCGGTCAAAGCGATCGATGCTCTGTTGTTTTGCGCCTGCGATCAGGCTTCGACCGGCAGCTCGAGCTGCGCTTCGCCGATACCGTCGGCGACCACCCTCAATCGGGCCATGCCGGGCTGATATCCCGAGCGAAGCACCGCCAGCGCCGCGCCGCGATAGCTGACGCATTCGCCCCGGGCATAGTTGTCATCGGTGATGGGATTGCCCGAACCCAGGCCCAGCAGCCGCGCCGCGCCGGTCACTTCCGCATGGAGCGTCACCCCGGCGTCCGGGACGATCCTGTCGTTTGAATCCAACAACTCGATCCGCACATAGCCGAGGGACTCCCCGTCCCCGCGCATGGCGCCCGTCTCCGGGATGAGCCGTATCTTCGCCGGTTCGCCCGCCGTCACCAGCGTCGCCCTGGATACCTCCCGCCCGTCCCTGTAGCTCACGGCCTCCAGCGTTCCGGGCACATAGGCGATGTGGAAGAGGAAGGTCAGCGGCATGCCGTGCGCCTGCGCCTCGCCGGCGCACCTGCGGCCTGCGCTTTCGCCGTTGACCAGCAACTCTACCTCATCCGCTCCGCTGAACACCAGCACATCCACGTCCCGATCCTCCTGCCCGCGCCAGGTCCAGCTGTCCCACACGCCGGGGAAGCCCCAGGGCGACAGCACCTCGGTCTTGCCATGATCGCGGGGATCGTAGCTGAACAGGGCGGTCTCGGCACTGCCCCACACGATGCGGCGATAGACGCCCTGGGGGCGCACCGCGCCGGTGATGTCAAAGTCGGCGTCGTTCGCCAGTCGCCAAGGGAAGGGCGCGCCGATGATCCAGGGACTCGCGCCGTCCTTGATGCCGGGATCCTCCGGATCGTAGAACGTCGCCCTGCCGATGCCCGCCTCGCCGATGTATTCCCAGGCCGTCCACGTGAATTCGCCGATCACCCAGGGTGTGCGTTCGATCATCGGCCAGTGCGCGCCGACCTGCACCGGATAGTTCTCCGAACCCAGTATCACCCGCTCCGGGAACAGCCCGTGGTCCTGATCATACCTGTCCTCAAGGTAGTTGTAGCCCACAACGTCCAGAGCGTTGGCGAAGGCCTCGGTATACCGCTCCCACATCAGATCCCCCGGGCCGCCCGCATCGGCGTTTTGCAGGCTGCCCTCCCCGCGCCACACGCGCAGCTGGTCAGCCATCAGCACGTCGTCCAGCCCGTTCCAGAAGGAGCAGATGCCGTTGGAGATGGGACGGCTGGGGTCCAGCGCGCGGATGACATCCGCAAGCCGGTTCGCCCAGAGATAGCCGTCGTTCAAACCCGCCCGCTCAGTGATCTCGTTTCCGGTGGACCAGAGGATCACACTGGGATGGCAGCGATCCCGGCGCACGAACGCGGCGAGGTCCGCCTGCCAGTCGGATTCAAAGTACTGGTTGTAGTCGCCGGGCTGCTTGCCCATCCCCCAGGCGTCGAAGGCCTCGTCGAACACGTACATGCCCAACCGGTCGCACGCCTCGATCAGCGCCGCGGAGGGTGGGTTGTGGGTCGTCCGGATGGCGTTGAAGCCGAGCGCCTTCAGCTTTCGCACCTTCCAGGCCTCGGCATCGTACAGGCTCACCGCGCCGATCACGCCATTGTCGTGGTGCAGGCAGCCGCCCTTTAGCTTGACGGTCCTGCCATTGATCCTCAGGCCGTGCCGCACGTCCGCCTCGACGGTGCGAATGCCGAACAGCACGCACTCCCCATCGACGCTCGGATTGTCGGCGGGAATGATGCGGGTCCTGTAGGCGCCCGCGTCCCTCACCCGTGCGGACAGGCGATACAGGCATGGCTTTTCGGCGCTCCACAGCTTCGGGGCATCTACAGTCAGGGTCGCATAGGCCGTCGAAGCGCCCATCGGCGGCACCTGGGTCAACGTCCTCGCGCTGTATACGGTTTCGCCGCTGGCGTCGTCGATCAGTTCAAAGGTCACCTTGGCAAGTCGGTCCTCAGACCATTCGTTTTTGATTTCAGCGCTGACCTTCAGGTAGGCGGTCTGCGCGCCGCCGTCCGGCGCGTATTCAATCTTCTTCGCATAGCCGGACAGGCCCCCGAAGGCCACGTGCAGCTTCGGCATGTGGACCAGCGCCACGCCCCGGAACAGTCCCGCCCCGGAATACCAGCGGGAATTCGGCTGCATGCTGGGGTTCACCGTGATGACCACGCTGTTCGCCTCGCCGGGATAGACAAGCCGGGTGATATCCACCTCGAAGGGCGCGTAGCCGTAGTGGTGCAGCGCGGCCTTCGCGCCGTTGACCTCGACGGTGGCATTCATCATCGCGCCGTCCAGCCTCAGCGCGACACGCTCTCCCGCCCATTCCGCGGGGATATCCAGCTGCCGCCAGTAGTGGGCGACGCCGGCGTTGTAATAGCCGCTGGCCGACCCGGACGGCGCTTCGGCAAAGACGTCGCTCTCAATCATGTAATCGTGGGGCAGGTCCACGACGCGCTCCTCCAGCTCGCCGGTCAGTCGCCGGTTGCCGTCGGTCAGTCCGTGGCCGAAGCGCCAGCCCCGGTTGATGTTGATGCACCTCATGTATTATTCCTCCCGTTTTTTGCCGCATGCGCGACGATTTGGAAACACGCCCCGACGCGGCCTCACCCGTGCACCTCGATCTTCGGCAGAACGGCGTCGATATCCACGAATCCGACGCGCCTATCCTCCCGATCCAGGTAAACCGGTACCATGTCGCTGGTCAGAAGCGGTTCCACATTGATATACAGGTTTCGGCTGTGGAAGACGTGGACCGTACCCGTATCCGGGTCGTTATAGTGGACCTCCACGACCATCGGATGCGTGCCTTTCAGGCTGACATGGGTGTTGACCCTGCAGCCAGCCACCTTGCCCATCACATAGTAGCCGCCCTCATAGGCGGCGCGCTGCCTTTCCCGCCGCCACAGCTCCATCCCCAGCAGGATCAGCCCCACCGCGAAGAAGACGCCGCCCAACCCGACAAAGCAGATCAGGAAGGCGAGGCGTTCGTCCGGCGCCCGGATAGAGGCGTTACACATCAGGCCCACAACCAGGAATATCAGTCCAAGGGGCGCAAAGATCAACCCGATGATTCCCTTTTCGCTCCATCCGTATTTCTTCATAACTGTTATTGTCTCCGTTCGCTGGCGTTGTCTGCCATCATTATAGCAATACAGCGGCGTATTGTCCATACCGTATGAAAAACGATCTATCGCGCTGTGACAAACAGTTAATGCGCAAAATAAGCCCCACAGCGAGGTCTACCTTCGGAATTTACAAGGAGATAACAAAGAGAAAACGGCTAAAACAGTTGACGGTTCGCGGAAGCAGCGTATTATATAGTAAAATAGTGTGATTTTCGGGGTGACGTTTATGAGCACGCAGAGCGCTGTAATCAAAGCCGTCTGTATCAGTCGGGAAAAGGGGCAGCAGAAGCACCCGGTCGAGCACGTTCATCTCCGGCCGGAGCACGGAATCGACGGTGACGCCCATGCCGGCAACTGGCATCGGCAGGTCAGCCTGCTTGGTCAGGAGAGTGTGGACCGCCTGCAGGGGAAGATCGGCATCCCTCTTCTCCCCGGTGCTTTTGCCGAGAACATACTTTGCGAAGGGATCGAGCTGTACAGGCTTCCGGTCGGGACAAGGCTGCGCGTCGGCACTGCGCTGTGCGAGGTGACGCAGATCGGCAAGGAGTGTCACACAGACTGCGCGATCCGCCGGCAGGCGGGAGACTGCGTCATGCCGCGCGAAGGTATCTTTGCCGTTGTGTTGGAGGCGGGTGAGGCCAAGGCCGGGGATCTGGTCACGGTCGAAGCATGAGCGTGTTTTATGCGATCGATATGTTCTCGCGTTCGCACATCAGCCGGATCTCCCGGTTCAGGTAGAGCTCTACGTCGTCTATGTCGTCCTGCCGACAATACGCGCCGATGGCCAGCGTGACGATGGACGATGGTTCCGTGCCCAAACCGCCGCCCAACGCCGTCACGCCAAGGTAGCTGAGCGAGATGATCCTGTCGTTTCCCTTCTGTATCGAAGCCAATTCCCTCTTAAGCACCTCCTCTGTGTGCGTCAGGGATTGGGTGAGAAAGACCTTCAGCTCCATCGTATACAGCGATACATCCTGGGTCAGATTCAGGATATCATTGATTTCATGGTTGCTGATGACCAGCACATTGTTGACCGGAACGATCAGCTTCGTTGAGCGCATGCCAATCTCCTGTACAGTGCCCCGTTTTCCGTTGATTTCAACGATATCGCCCACCTGGAAGGTGCGTTCGAAAACGATGGAGAGCCCCGCCAGAATATCCGCGGCCAGGTCCCTCGCCCCGAGGGAGAGCGCCAGAGACGCGATGCTCAGCGAGCCCACCACCGTACCGATGGGGAATCCCAGATAGTGCATGATCAGATACAGCACGACAAACAGCGAAAAATACTTGATAAAGCTGTGCAGCAGTCGGCAGAAGGTCTGCCCCTTGCCCAGCAAAAACCCGGATATCAACAGCAATACGCCCTTGCTCAACAGGTTGATCAGGTAGGCATAGGCGATAACCAGCAATATGCTGCAGAAGGCAAACGGGTTGGCGCCCCGCATCCAGTCGCCCTGCAACAGGAAACCGGCCAGGGAATCGTATTTGCTGTAGACCAGGTTCTTGCTGAACAGGAGATTCGTCCATGATGCGAGTAATACCAGAATGCTCGCATGGAACATCAGGCTGGTCTTCTCCTCCGGGGTGCGTTCCCTCCAGCGCGTGGCGTCGGACACCTTGTTGATGAGCATGTAGAGATGCTTTTTAATCATCCCGCGCTCTTCTTCAGGTTTCGCTTCGGTCCTGCTTTCATGCGCCAGGCGCGCTTCCCTTCGCGAATTCATCAACGCCTGCGAATCGACGCCCGGCATGCTGACGACCGCCCGGCTGGCATAGACCTCTTCGGTGTAGCCTCTGAAAATATACACCAGCACGACCACAACCGCAAGCGCAAACAGAATCGCGGTGATGCCCGCATACAACAGCGTATTGCCAAACATCGTCTTCAAATCCAGCGCGTAATAGAAAACGGAATCGCCCTGCTTCAGCGTGACGATGAACCTTTTACCGCCGTTCACGACCCCAAAATCCATGTAGCCATCCCGCAGGCTGTTTTCGGAAAGCCCGCAATCCTGTATGGGCCGGCCCGCCATTTCGGCTTCACCGGCAAATTGAATCACTCCGGTAGACGCATCGGCGTTGAAGCACAGCGTACCCTTTGCCTCGAGCAGCGCCAGCTTCTCATTGATGCGGAACAGATCCTCGGTCTGCTTCGTCTGCTCCGGCAGCAGGGCCATAATCAGCGCACCGTGCAGGTCCCCGACGTTCGATATCGACAGCTCCAGCTTTACCCCGATCATCTGCCGCTCCATGCCCGTGATCGAATCCACAGAGGGCTTGTGGACGATGCCCGACATTCCGTACAGCAATCGGCGGAATTCGGAGCCGTTCTGACCCAATCCCTTGTCCAGCGTGAAGCCCACATAATCCCGGCTGCAGAGCGTCTCCTTTCCCTGATCGTCGAACAGCATGATGAAATCCACGTCCAATATATCGCACCAGGTTTGAAGCATGCCGGATGTGGCGAGATCGGGATAGGCGTTCAACAGCGAGGCCATGTGCTCGCCATAGTAGACGTACCAATCCTCCTGTAAGCGCTGCAGGCTTTCATTCTGGCGGTAATCCACCTGTTCCATCTGCTTTGAAAACACGCGCAGGGTATCCTGGCCATACCTCAGCTCGATGTACAGCTGCCCCACGCCCTGAACGATCAGGGTAACCACGAAGATGGCGATCGTGGAGATCACGGCGGCATTCGCCATTCTTTTGCGCAATCTTTTGGGCGCGTAGCGCATCGCCTGCGACTCGGTGATGACATGGTCCCTGACGTGGCGCTGTACCGACATCACATAGACGATGATGTTCACCAGGATCAGCACCATCGCATATCCGATGATTGCCGACTGGACCATGCTTCGCGAGCCTATGGTCACGACCGGAAGCATTTGAATCATGATCGGTTCTTTCCAGCCGTCCCAGGTGCCTTCCATCGTCGAATAATGGCAGGTGTAGGTCTTGTTGTTCACGATCAGGATCGGCGTTCGGTTTCGGATCTGGTCCGGGGTGATGCCAATATCCGACAGGCTGCTGTAGGATCCGGCATCTCCGTATGCCTTCAAGAGCGCAACATTCCCGTCCTGCTCGCTGATGACAAGTGTAATCCCCCCAAATCCGCCGTTCTCGTTTTCAACGGCGGTATAGTTTCTTTCGACATAGCTGTTGATCACCTCGTCAAGCATGGATTCCGGTATCATGCTCACATAGACAAGGCTGTCCGTTATTCTACCGAAGGAAAGGAGGTAATCTCCCGGCTGGTATTTGACAGTGGTATCCCCGGCGGCGTCCTGCGCGTCGGAGAGCAGAGAAGCGCCGTCCGAAACCGGAGCTTCAACCGTATAACGCCCTGTTCTCAAATCGCCGGTGGCAAGGCTCTGTTCGATGTCGCTCCGGGTGATCTGCATTTGTCCCTTCGGCATGCCCTCCGGCAGTATGACATCGTCGCCCCGCAGCTCCACCACAAATCCATCCGAAAGCATGCGTGCTCTGGCATATCCCTCCTGGGAAACCAGCTTGCCCAGCGACACCGTCATCATGGTCATGTGTCTGGACAGGTTTTTGTCAAATGCCTTCACCGCCGCGTTGAACATCTCGTTCTCGTTGGCGACAAGCCCCGCGAGGGCATCCATCTTTAGCTTGATAAGGGCGTTTTCCCTGTCCCTGGCAAAGCGCATGCTGCCCAGAATCATGAATAACCCTACCGGGATCAGCACGATGGCCATGATGACAAACGCGCGTATCGTTCTATCGTGAATAGACCTTTCCCCTGTTTTCTTCACTGTATGCCTCCATTTAGCTGCGTAAACTGATCACCAATACACCCCTCCGCCACCGATAAGATCGAGGTTATGATCGATGATTGCCTCAGCCTTCCCGCTTCTTGAAGGAGCATGTTCCTTCCTGTCAATCACTTTACAATGCCACGAGAGCCTATCCAGCCTTCGTGGCATTCTGTTTGAACCCGTATGATTTGAATACTATCCTTGTTCCTCCTGAGCTTGGCCCTGAACGCGGAAAATCGAACCTGATCTTCTCGCGCCTTGCTTCCCGCTTCTCCTTGCGCTCCTGCTTCCCTGCTTTACGGAGCTGTTTGCGGGGCTTTCGCGCCATTTCCTTCTGAATCCTCCGGGCCTCTCCCGCCCCTCATTTCTAATCTATTGATTTTAACTATTGGTGTCAATCATCATTCGGTAAAAAGACACAATAACCATAAAATATGACGCATTTCTCATGTCGAATAGATGTAAAACCACGACCCGGCGTTCTGATACGAAATAACATGTTCGTTTTCCGACATGCTGTTCCGCATTCGGCTTCCCACTGGCGGGAACACGCTCACCCGTTCCTTTTCATCAACACGGTATAAGAATGGCAGAAGCTTCCGATGTCATCGAAGTACGGCGCTGACTCCGTTTGACCAAGATGTCGTATACCCCTTGCATTTATGGGGCACATCATGTATATTATAGTTAATCAATTCGTATCTGTTCAGTCCTTACGCACTTTCACCTACTGTGGCGGCCTGGAGGCCGTCCTAAAGGACTAACTTCGTGTCGCCCTAAAGGACTAACTTCGTGTCGCCCTAAGACTAACTTCGTGTCGCCCTAAAGGACTAACTTCGTGTCGCCTCTACGAGGTGATTCGTAGTAGCGGCGGCGTCTACGCCGCCACTTCTGAACAGATACATCATTCGGAAAAGCAACGAGGATTGCCCGATAGAGGCC
>JAZTZK010000132.1:0-5634 GCA_045637485.1 Clostridia bacterium | reverse complement strand
TTATGCGAGGGTATTCCCTAAATGGCAACCTCCCCGGTGAACACCGTCTCCGCCGGGCCGGTCATGAACAGGTGGCCGTCGTCGTCCCAGCGGATGACCAGCGTGCCGCCGGGCAGCTGTATGCGCGCGCGGCGGGGCAGCAGCCCCTGGCTTGCGCCCGCGGCCAGCACGGCGCAGGCCCCGGTGCCGCAGGCCAGCGTCGGCCCGTCGCCCCGCTCCCACACCCGCACCTGTGCGCCGTCGGCGTTCAGGCGGCAGAATTCGATGTTGCAGCGGCGGGGGAATACCGGGTGGCGCTCCAGCAGAGGGCCCAGCGCGGCGAAGGCTTCGTCGTCCGGGAACAGGTCGAAGGTGACGGCGTGGGGGTTGCCCATGCCCACGCAAAAGAAGCGCAGGCGGTGTCCGGCGGCCTCGAGGGTGACGGCGTTGGATTCCGCTGCCACGGGGATCAGCGCCGGGTCGAAGGTCGGCGCGCCCATGTCCACGGTGACGCTCCGCACCGCGCCGTCGTCCCCGGTCTCCAGCGCCAGGGTCAATATGCCCGCCAGTGTCTCCACCCGCGTGGGCGTCCTCCGGCAGAGCCCCGTCTCATACAGGAATTTGCCCAGACAGCGCAGGCCGTTGCCGCACATCTCCGCCTCGCTGCCGTCGCTGTTGAAGATGCGCATGCGGGCGTCCGCCCGCTTCGAGGGCAGGGCCAGGATCAGCCCGTCCGCGCCGATGCCGAAGTGGCGGTCGCAGAGCCGGACGGCCAGGTCCCCGGGCTCGGGTATTTCGCGTTTGAAGCCGTCGAGCAGTATAAAGTCGTTGCCGATGCCGTGCATCTTTGTAAATCGCATGTCGGTCGCCGCCTTTCAGCAAGGGTGATCGTCATCATTATAGCCGATATACGGGACGTTGGCAAGGCATGCCGCAGCAGTAAAAATCGTTACAGCTCAGGGTCGACACGGTGGACCCCCTCCGCCCCCGCCTGTGGCGGGGCCACCTCCCCGACGCGAAGCGAGTCCTTTAGGACTTTCAGGGGAGGCAACCTCCAAAAGCCTCCCCTGAAAGGGGAGGTGCCGAGCGAAGCGAGGCGGAGGGGTTCCGAATAATCAGGACGCTGAGCTGTAACTAAAAATCTGTAAACATCCCGTATTTAAAACAGGTATGATTGACAATGCGGCAAGGGGTGTGATAAAATACGCTCCGTGCCGACCCTTGCCGGTCGGCCTTCCTATGGAATCAATACGCTGAGCGATTTGGAGGTTATTGTTTATGAAGAGAGTTACGGCATTGCTGCTGGCGCTGGCGATGCTGCTGGCCGGCGCGTCCGCCCTGGCGCAGTCCTACGGCTCGCGGTTAGAGCTGACCAAGATACGGATTTCGCTGCTCGGAAGCGAGAATACGAACGTAGCGCGGCTGCACGGCGTGGGCCTGACCGTGACCGTGGGCAGCGCGGAGGGCGTGCCGACGCTGCAGGCCTCCCTGACCTACGGCGAAGGCCAGCAGCTGGACGCCATTGCCCAGATCGTCGACAACCGGCTGGTGGCGTGCCTGGGCGGCGTCAAGGGCACCTTTTACGCCGACCTGGACGCCGTATTCGGCGAGGGTCAGGGCACGCTGGTCTCCAATGCCATCGGCGTCGCCCTGTTGATGGGCGGCTCAAATCCGAAGATGATGCTTCAGATGGCGCTGCCGGTCAACAGCAAGGGCGTGTTCAGCAAGCATTTCAAGATTCCCGCCGACCAGTACAGGGCGTTCATCGAGCCCATTGTCCAGACGCTGGAGAACACCGACACCCTCCGGGAGGAGGACGAGAAGTCTCTGCGCGACGCCATTCCCGAGGGCGACGAGGAGGTCGAGCTGAGAGTGCGCTACAACCCCAACTCCGATACCCTGCGCATCCGGATCCTCCAGAACGGCAAGGGCGTCTACATTCGGGGCACGATGATGCTGACCACCGAGGAGATGGAACTGATCAACATCAGCACCGACGAGGTGCAGTACGACCTGCTGAACCTGGACGAGGCCGTGGTGGAGGAGATGCGCGACGAGCTGGATTACATGGGCTTCAAGCTGGATTCCTTCGTCGCACATTCCAACATGAGGAAGCTGAAGGGGAACGCAGAGCAATAAGAGACCTGCCAATACCCCGGGCGTTTTGCCCGGGGTTATATTATTGGGATACATTTTTGGTCTCTGATGCAATTAAAATGATTGACTTTATCAACAGAACACAGTATAATAATTATGGCTAACTGAGCTGCATATTGACTTATTTGGAGGGGAATGGGTATGAAGCGTATTTCATTGGTTCTTGCAATGGCGCTGCTGCTTGCGGCGCTCACCTTTGGCGCGCAGTCGGAGGCGCTGGAGGTCGTCGACGGACTGGATGCGCCCGCATCCGTTGACAGCATCGGCGGCGTGGAAGACCTGCCGACGCTTGAGGACGACCTTGCGCTGGATGTCACGCTGGACGAAGCGGGCGGGGTGATCCTGCCCGACGACCTGGACCTGGCACTGGACGACGAGCCGCTGGACGGGACCGCCCCGGCCGATGAAGTATCGGCGCTGGCGGGCAATGATTCCACCTTCACAGAGGGAGATTACGAGTATACCGTCTACAGCGGCCTGGCGACGATATCGAAGTACAATGGTACCGCGACGACGGTCACCCTGCCCACCAGCGTGACCTTCAACGGCACGAATTACCGGGTGACGAAGGTGGGCAGCGGTGCATTCAAGGATTCTGGAATCAAGTCACTGACAATACCGTCGACTATCAACGAATTGGGTTACGACGCGTTCTATGGCTGTACCTATTTGACCAGCGTTACAATCAACGGCGATATACAATATGGGGACTGGTCTTGGAATTGGCCCTTCGCCAATACCGGTAGTGCTTCAGGTGGCTATAGCGTCACCTTTGGTAGTGGGGTGACCAGCATACCCAAGGCATTGTTTGACAGCTCCGGCTACGAGTCCGATAATAAATACGCCCACGTCACCAGCCTCACCCTTCCCGACACATTGACCGACATTGGTCAATCTGCGTTTTACAATTGCTACGACCTGAAGACCGTCAACTGGGGAAACGGCGTGAAGACCATCGGTGAATCTGCCTTCAACAGCTGCTCGAAGCTGACCACGCTGAACCTGCCCGGCAGCGTGACCAGCATCGGCACCTGGGGCTTCAAGGACTGCACCAACCTGCAGACCCTCGTGCTGCCGGCTTCGGTGAACACACTGGGAGGGAATGCGTTCACGAATTGTGTGAATCTGACCAGCGTCACCGTCAACGGCAATATCCAGGGAAACGACTATGACCCGGATTGGTTTGACAATACCGGCACATCCTCAGGGGGCTATACCGTCACCTTCGGCACGGGCGTCACCGCCGTGCCCAAGGGGATGTTTTTCGCCAACCGCACCAAGACAGAGGTGAAGTATGCCCACGTCACCAGCGTCAGCTTCGCAGACACGGTGAAGCAGATCGGCTACGGCGCCTTCCAGGATTGCTACGACCTGAACAGCATCAAGTGGAGCGCCGGACTGCAGAAGATCGACGGATACGCCTTCGCCAATATCGACGGGCTGGCCGAGCTGAACCTGCCCGCTTCGCTGACCACCGTTGGCGATGGCGCTTTCCTCGGCTGGTCAAAGCTGCAGCGGCTGACCCTTCCGAAGAAGACCAATTATCTGGGCGAAAACGCCTTCAGGGACTGCGTGAACCTGACCAGCGTCGTCATCAACGGCACGATCCAGCAGACCAGTAAGTCTTATCCCGTGTTCTACAACACCGGCACGTATTCCGGGGGCTATACGGTCACCTTCGGCGACAGCGTGAAGACGATTCCCGCCTTCCTGTTCTACACCGGTTCCAGCCGGACGGAGAATACATACGCCCACGTAACCCGAGTGACCTTTGGGAAGAAGGTCACCTGGATCAACGATTCGGCCTTCAAGAACTGCTATGACCTGGCCAGCGTCAGCTGGGGCAATGTGCAGAAGATCTGCGAATCCGCCTTCGCCTTTGACGAGAGCCTGACCGAGCTGGTGCTTCCGGCAACAATCTATAACATCGAGCCCTATGCCTTCAAGGGCTGCGCCGGCGTGGAGAAGCTGGTGCTGCAGGGCCAGAAGTCGCTGATGCGGCTGGGCGGCTATGCCTTTGCCGACTGCACCGACCTGCGCAGCGTGAAGATCGACAAGAACATCGAGGAATTCGACAGCTACCCCCAGGCCTTCTACAACACCGGTACCGCCTCCGGGGGCTACACGGTCACCTTCGGCAGCAACGCCAAGCAGGTGCCCAAGAACCTGTTCAACGCACAATCCGGCTCGGCCGAGAACAAGTACGCCCACGTGACGAAGGTCACTCTGCCCGACAGCGTGAAGGAGATCCGCTACGGCGCCTTTGAGAACTGCTACGACCTGGGCACCGTCAACATCGGCAAGGGCGTCACCAAGATCGGCCAGGATGCCTTCAGGAACTGTGAATCGCTGACCCGGGTGAAATACGCCGGCTCGAAGGGCATGTGGAAGGCCATCGATATCAACGATAACTACAACGGCAACGCGCCGCTCCACCAGGCGACGATCACCTATGCCATGAAGGGCGTCGACAGCATCACCCTGAACCAATACTGCGTCGAGCTGTTCAAGAAGGGCAAGACCGCGACCCTGAAGGCCACCGTCAAGCCCTCCGACGCGCCCAACAAGGCCGTCAAGTGGACCTCCAGCGACAAGAAGGTGGCCAAGGTCAGCAGCAGCGGCAAGATCACCGCCGTGGGCAATGGCATTTGCACCATCACCGCCGTGTCCAAGGACGACGCCGACAAGCTGAAGTATTGCACGGTGATCGTGGATGCCACGAAACATTTTAACATATCGCTGGACAGGGTCAACTCCAACGGTACCGACAACCTGAACCTGGGGATGTATGGCTACCTGGTGCCCGTGTTTGCCAATAAGCTGGGCTCGACGATCGAATCCTATTCCTCCTCCGACAGCAACGTCGCCTACGTCTACTCCGATGGCAAAGTCAGCCTGTACCGCGCCGGCAAGGCCAAGCTCACCGCCACGGCCAGGAACGGCAAGAAGGCCTACATCAACATCAACGTGATCGACCCCAAGGTGGCCACGAAGGTCACCCTGAACAAGAGCGGCACGGTGCAGCTGAAGGTGGGCAAGACACTGCAGCTGAAGGCGACCCTCACCCCGAAGACCGCCGTCACCACGCTGACCTGGTCGAGCAACAACACTGCCGTCGCCACAGTTGACAGCAAGGGCAAGGTGACCGCGAAGAAGACCGGCAAGGCGACCATCACCGTGAAGACGTCCAACGGCAAGAGCGCCAAGGTGACCGTCAAGGTGGTGAAGTAGACGATGTGCCATCTCCGGGGCGGCGCGGCTTTACACCACCGCCCCGGATGAAGCAACCGCTGCCAATATGAAAAGGAGGTTGCCCCATGAACATGAATCGCACTCTGAAGCTGACGGCGTTGCTGCTGGCGCTGCTGCTGGTCGCGGCCCCTATGGGGGCGCTGGCGGCGGAGGTCAACGCCGTCAAGACGGTGAAGATCAATAAAACCAACTTCCCGGACCCAAAGCTCAGGGCCTACGTCAAGGACAACTACGATACCGATAAGA
>JAZTZK010000131.1:0-4989 GCA_045637485.1 Clostridia bacterium | reverse complement strand
ACACCGGAACGGTGGCGGCGGCCTGCGGCGGCACGACCACCATCGTCGATCACATGGCCTTTGGCCCCGAGGGCTGCAGCCCCTGGCATCAGGTAGAGGAATACCACCGCCTTGCGGACGGCAACGCCGCGGTGGATTACGGCTTCCACGGTGTATTGCAGCACGTCAACGACGGCGTTCTGGACGACATGGCCCAAATCGCCGACCGGGAGGGCATCACCAGCTTCAAGGTCTACATGACCTATGATTACAGGCTGGACGACCCGGACCTGATGCGGGTGCTGGCGCGGGCCGAAGAAGCGGGCATATTGATCGCCGCCCACTGCGAGAACCACGGCATCGTGACGGCCCTGCGGGAACGCTTTGTCGCCGAGGGCAGGACCCAGGCCGCGTGGCACCCCGTCAGCCGACCCCCGGAGGCCGAGGCCGAGGCGGTCAACCGGCTGCTCTGCCTGGCTCATGTCGCGGGGGACGCGCCGGTGTACGTGGTGCACCTGTCCTCCCGCCTGGGGCTGGAGGCGCTGCGCAGGGCCCGCGCCGCCGGGCAGAAGCGCTTCGGGGCCGAAACCTGCCCCCAGTACCTGCTGTTGGACGAGGCGCTGTACGCCGACCCCCGGGAGGGCCTGAAGGCCATCATGGCCCCGCCGCTGCGCCGGACCGAAGACCGGGCGGCGCTGTGGGAGGCGCTGGCGAAGGGCGAGCTGGACACCGTGGCCACCGACCACTGCCCCTTCACCTTCGCCCGCCAGAAGCAGCTGGGGGCCGACGACTTCACGAAATGCCCCAGCGGCGCGCCGGGCGTGGAGGAGCGGCTGATCCTGCTGTATTCGGAGGGCGTCGCAAAGCGCAGGATCACCCTGCCCCAGCTGGTCAGATACGCCTGCGCGAACCCCGCACGGATCGCCGGGCTGTATCCCCGAAAGGGCGCGATCGCGCCGGGCGCGGACGCGGATTTGGCGATACTGGACCCGGAAAGGAAATGGACGCTGACCACGGGGCGCATGCACGGCAATTCAGACTACACCTGCTACGAGGGCATGGCAATCACGGGCTGTGTGGAGCAGGTGCTGCTGCGGGGCAGGACGGTCGCCCTGGACGGCGCGTTCACCGGCCGGCGCGGCGGCGGGCGGTATCTGCGCCGGGAAAGGAGCAGCCTGGTACGGGGATGATGCCGAGTATGATACGGGACATCGGCTGCGTCGTGATGGCCTCGGGGCTGTCGGCGCGGTACGGCAGGAACAAGCTGCTGGAGGACCTGGGCGGCAGGGCGGTCATATTGCGCACCGTCGACAGCCTGAGAGCGGCGGGGTTTGAACCCGTGGTGGTGACCCGGAGCGACGCCGTGGCGACGCTGACGGAACGGGAGGGCGCGCGCTGCGCCCGCCACGACGGCCCCCTCAAGAGCGACACCATGCATATGGGCATCAACGCCCTGTCCCCGGACGCGGCGGGCTGGCTGTTCATGCCCGGCGACCAACCCCTCGCGCGTCCCGATTCGCTGCAGAGGCTTGCGGCACAGTTTCTGAGCCGCCCCGACCGGGCCGTTCGCCTGGGCTACGGGGATACCCCCGGCAGCCCGGTGATCTTCCCCGCCGCCTGCCGGGACGCGCTGCTGGCCTATACCGGCGACCGGGGCGGCATGGACGTGCTGCGAAGCCGCCGCATCCCCTGCGACACCGTGCAGGCAGGGCATCCCTGGGAGCTTTGGGACGTGGATACGCCCGAGGGGATGGCACAGGCGCGGGAAATCCAACGGCAGCTTGCCGATAAATGGAGCGAAACATGATCTATCTGGACAACGCGGCGACAACGATGCAAAAGCCGCCCTGCGTCATCGAGGCCGTCACCAATGCGCTTACGTCTCTGGGCAACGCCTCCCGGGGGGCCCACGAGGGAGCGCTGGACGCCAACCGCCTGCTTTATAAAGCTCGCCGGAAGCTGGCGGACCTGTTTGGATGCCCGAAATCAGAGCAGGTGGTCTTCACGGCCAATTCCACCGAGGCGCTGAACATCGCCATCAGCGGCACGCTCAGGGCGGGCGACCACGTCATCACCACGGCGCTGGAGCACAATTCGGTGCTGCGCCCGCTCTACCGGATGAACCGGGAGCGGGGCGTGGCGCTGTCCGTCGTACAGGCGGATCAGAGGGGCTGTGTGGACTGCCTGGAATTTGAACGGCTCATCCGGGGCAATACCCGGGCCGTCGTCTGCGCCCACGGCTCCAACCTGACGGGCAATCTTTTGGACATCGACAGGATCGGGGCGTTCGCCCGGGCCCATGGCCTCCTGTTCATTGTGGACGCCTCCCAGACGGCGGGGGCGATACCCATCGACATGGCAGGCTCCGGCATCTCGCTGCTGTGCTTCACAGGGCACAAGTCCATGATGGGTCCCCAGGGCACCGGCGGGCTGTGCGTCAACGGGGATATCGACGTTGCGCCCTTCAAAGTCGGCGGGACCGGCGTGCAGTCGTACCTGGAGACACAGCCCCCGGAATACCCGACCCGGCTGGAGGCGGGCACGCTGAACGGCCACGGCATCGCCGGGCTTTCGGCGGCGGTGGACTTCATCAACGCCACCGGCATCGACGCGATCCACGCCCATGAGCTGGGACTGGCCCGGCGGTTTTACGAAGCCGTCGCTGCCATCCCCGAGGTCCGGGTTTACGGCGATTTTTCCACCTGGAACCGCTGCCCCATCGTGTCGCTGAACCTCGGAAGCGTGGATTCGGCGCTCGTATGCGACGCGCTGGCCCAGGACTACGGCATCACCACCCGCGCGGGGGCCCACTGCGCGCCGCTGATGCACAGGGCGCTGGGCACGCAGACCCAGGGGGCGGTGCGCTTCAGCTTCGGATACTTCAACACTGTGGAGGAAACGGACGCGTCCATCGAGGCCGTTCGGGAAATTGCAAGCAGACAGAGGAGGAATGACATATGATACACACCATCGACTGCATGGGTATGGCCTGCCCGCTGCCCGTGATCAACGCGAAGAAGGCCATCGAGGCCTTCACCGAGGACGGCACGCTCAATATCAAAGTGGACAACGAAACCGCGGTGCAGAACCTGACCCGCCTGGGCGAGCACAACGGGTTTAAGGTCGCCTCCGTTCAGGACGGGGAGAGGGCGTATACCGTCACCATGGCCGTCAAAGCCGGGGCGAACAAGCCCGCCGGCGTGCCGGCGGAGGCCCTCGGCTGCCAGGCTCCCGCCAGCGGCGGCAGGGTGGTCGTGCTTTCCTCGGACACCATGGGCGTCGGCGACGAGAAGCTGGGCAAGAAGCTGATGAAGGCCTTCATATTCGCGCTGACCAGCCAGGACGTGACCCCGGACAAGGTGATCTGCTACAACACCGGGGCCCGCCTGACCACACTGGATCAGGACACCGTCAAGGACCTGAAGGCCCTGGAGGCGGCGGGCACCACCGTGATGACCTGCGGCACCTGCCTGGACTTCTACGGCCTGAAGGAACAGCTGCAGGTGGGCATCGTCTCCAACATGTACGACATCGTGGAGGCCCAGATGAACGCCGCGCTGGTCATAAGGCCGTAGCGCCATGCGGGCAAGGGAGCGGCGGCTGATCGTCGCGTTCCACACCACCCACGACGCCATGGCCTTCGAGGACTTCTGCGCCGCAAGGGGCGCGCACGGGCGGCTGATTCCCCTGCCCCGGGAAATCAGCGCGGGCTGCGGCCTGGCCTGGAGCGCCCCGCCCGGCGATACAGCGGCGGTGCGCGCGCTGCTCGAGGCGGCGGGCATCGAAGCGCAGCACATAAAGGAGCTGGAAATCTGATGGAAACGAACGCGAGGCTCACCCGTCTGGCGAGCTGCGCCGGCTGCGGCGCGAAGGTGGGCGCCGGCACGCTGGCGTCCCTGCTGGGGGATTTCAAGACCCGCACAGACCCAAACCTGATCGTCGGCTTCGACAAGAGCGACGACGCCAGCGTGTACGTGGTCAACGACGATACGGCGCTGATCCAGACCGTGGACTTCTTCCCGCCCATCGTGGACGACCCCTACCTGTTTGGCCAGATCGCCGCCGCCAACGCCATCTCCGACGTCTATGCCATGGGCGGCGAGCCCCGCCTGGCCCTGAACGTGATGTGCGTAGCGGAGAGCATGGAGGAGGCGTGGATAAGGGAGATACTGCGGGGCGGCTACGACAAGGCCTACGAGGCCGGGGTGATCATCTCGGGCGGCCACACGATACGGGGCAGCGAGCCCCTCTACGGCCTGGCGGTCACCGGCTTTGCCAGGCCCGATCAGATCCGCCGGAACGACGCCGCCCGGCCCGGCGACGCGCTGATACTGACCAAGCCCCTGGGCGTGGGCATACTGACCACGGCGGCCAAGGCGGACATGGTCGAACCGGCGCTGATGGACCGGCTCTATCGCCAGATGACGACCCTGAACCGGGACGCCTGCCGGGCCATGCTGCGCTATCGGACCCACGGCTGCACCGACGTGACCGGCTTCGGCCTGATGGGCCACAGCTGCGAGATGGCCCAGGGCAGCGGCTGCACGCTGCACATACGGGTGAATAGCGTGCCCTTCCACGCCGAAGCCCTCGAGCTGGCCGACATGGGCCTGGTGCCCGCCGGAGCCTACCGCAACCGGGATTTCGCCGAGGGCGCGACCCTGGTGCGGGGCGACGTGTCCCGGGCCATGCAGGACATACTCTACGACCCCCAGACCAGCGGCGGCCTGCTGATCGCCGTGGACGAAAGGGACGCGGAAGCGCTGAGGGAAGAGATCCCCGGGGCGGCAATCATCGGGTATGTGACGGAGCGGGAAGGGAACGCGTTGATTTTGGAAACGTAATTGACAACTTCTGATTTATCGAGCTTTGCTCGATAAATCAGAATTAAGGGGTTAGGTTTTAGGGGTCAAGGGTTAGGGATGGTGCCCTAAAGGGCTAGCTTCGCGTCGCAAATCCCTCCGGTATTTGTTTTGATTCAATGGAGACGACAAGGGTTCCTATGCTTCG
>JAZTZK010000130.1:0-29057 GCA_045637485.1 Clostridia bacterium | reverse complement strand
GAAGGTGCGCCCGATGGCGATGAGATAACAGAAATGCTTGATGTGGCATCCAATCTCAGACTGCCTGAAAGGTTGGTCAGTTACGAAAGACCTATGGAGCCGTATTTTGAGTATCTGGCCGAATGTGCACGCGAATTTCTGCAGGACGACGCGCTGAAGCCGCTGCTGGGCATGCGCGTGGTGGTGGACGCCCGCACCAACGTGGGGCAGGGCTATGTCCACTTCCTGGATTCCATGGGCGTGGAGACTGAGGGCAGCCTGTATCCGGTCGGGATAGAGGACGGCATTGCCGGCGGCTCCGACGACCCCGACGCCATTGACGCCGTCACCCGCGCCGTCAGGGCCAATCGCGCGGACCTGGGCGTGCTGTTCAACGCCGACGGCAGCCGCGCCGCGATCGTGGACGACGACGGCAGGCTCATCTCCCAAAACCGCCTGATCGCGCTGGCCGCCGCCATGCTGCTGGACGAGAGGCCCGGCGCGACCATCGTCACCGACAGCGTGACCTCGTCGGGCCTGTCCACGTTCATCGCCGAATGGGGCGGCTTGCACTACCGCTTCAAACGGGGCTACCTCAATGTGATCCACGAGGCCGCGCGCCTGAATGCCGAGGGCATCGACTGTCCCCTGGCCATCGAGACCAGCGGCCACGCCGCCTTCCGCGAGAACGGCTTCCTGGACGACGGGCTCTACCTGGCCACCCGTGTGATCTGCGAAGCGCTGAACCGCAAGCGGGAGGGCCAGAACGTATTCCGCCTGATCGACGACCTGCAGGAGCCGGTGGAGAGCGTGGAGCTGCGCCTGCCCGCGCTGGACGGGGAGGACCCCGCCGCCGGCCAGGAGGTGGTGGAGGTCGTGCTCAGCTATACGCTGGACGATCCGCGCTGGCAGGTCGCGCCGGACAGCCGGGAGGGCGTGCGCATCACCTTCAACCTGGATGGCGGCGTGAACAACGCCTGGTTCCAGCTGCGCATGTCGGTGCACGACCCCGTGATGGTGCTGAATGCCGAGAGCGACGTGCCCGGCGGCGTCCGGCGCATACTGGGCGCGCTGTACGCGCTGATCCAGGACAGCCAGTCCCTGGATCTGGAGCCGCTGAAGTCGGCCATGGGCAAGGAATGACGCCCGCAAAACATGTGCCTTAAGGAGCGTTTGACATGGGATACTACGATCCTTTGAGAGATTATCTGACGGGCTGCGACAGCGACGAGGTCGCGCTGACCTTCGAGCAGATCGAGGATATACTCGGACGGGCGCTGCCCGCCTCCGCGAGGAAGTACGACGCCTGGTGGGCCAACGTCGGCGACAGCGCGGCCACCCAGCACAGCCACGCCCGTTCATGGCACGCGGCGGGCTACAGGGCCCGGGTGGACCGCGTCGGCGGCACGGTGGTGTTTTATCGCCCCACCCAGCCTTCAGATGCGGAAGGCAACTCCACTCCCTCCGGACGCCAGGACGACGGGCAGGTCGTGGCGCTGATCGCCTGCGCCAAACAGAAGCAGGACGTTCCGTGCCGCGCTTCCGAGCTGTACGCACCCAGCACGCTGTTTTCCCTGTCCTACGCCTATGCCAGGACACTCACCGACCGCATCTACATACTCTCCGCGAAGCACGGCCTGCTGCCGGAGGACGCGGTGATCGCGCCCTATGACGAGACGCTGAACGACATGTCCCCGGACCGGCGCAAGGCCTGGGCGGAAGGAGTGCTTGCACAGCTGGGCCAGGTGTGCGACCTTCAACGGGATCATTTCATCATTCTCGCCGGGCGAAGCTACTACGAATACCTGCTGTCAGGGCTGGCCAATGTGACGCTGCCCCTGGGCAACCTGCCCCTGGGCAAGCGCATCGAGCTGCTCCACCGCCTCAACGCCAGCTTCGAAGAGGCGCCCAGCGGTGCGGAGGGCGCGGCGCTGTGGCTGCACCGGCTGTTCGAGCTGCTGCCCCGCTACGAATGGCGGGATATCGACGCCATCCCCTTCGAGGACGGCATCGCCATCGTCTACGAGCGGGGCGAGACCTATCGCGGCTACGCCCGCGTGGTGCACGTGGGCGCCCACACCGCCCCCGGTCGGCTGAAGCAGCGCCTGATGGATCACTTCGATCGGGAGAACCGAAACGCCAGCATATTCCGAAAGAACATCGGCAAGGCCCTGCTGAATCGCGCCAAGGACCCCTATCTGGACATCTGGTCGCTGGACACCTCCAGGGTTCCCGATCGGGAGGATCCCAGGTATGCGGCGCGGGTGGAGCGGGATGTCAGCGCCTACATGCGCGTCAACCTCTCCTTCTCGGTCATCCCCGTGGCATCCGGCGAATTGCGCCAGCGCCTGAAGTCCGCCATCATCGCCACGCTGCTCCAGGCGAAGGACTTCGCGCCCAGCGACGGCTGGCTCGGCCATTACAGCCCGGAGCCGAAGATCCGCAAGAGCGGCCTGTGGCAGACGCGCAATCTGGACGCAAGCCCGCTCACCGCCGACGAATCCCTGCGGCTGGCGCGAATCATCGTGCCGGGGATGTGAAATATGAATGATCGCAGGCCCAGGGCTGTGATAATCCCCTCTTTCCCTCACATAAATTCCCGCCACGGGGTTGTCCGGGGCGGGGTTTGTGTGTTATAATACGATTGGAAGCGGTATATGCCGCGCAAGTCCGATAAGAACCCAATTATCATTTCAGATAGGAGTGCATACCCATGAGCAACGAAAACATCGTCAGCACCATCCGCTCGCTGACCGTCGACGGCGTCGACAGGGTCAGGGCCGCCCGTTCCGACTTGGTCGTGAATGCCATCCGCATACTGGCCGCCGAGGGCGTCCAGAAGGCCAAGTCCGGCCATCCGGGCATGCCCATGGGCGCGGCGCCCGCGGCCTACGCCATCTGGGGCAAGCAGATGAAGCACAACCCCGCCGATCCCAAGTGGAGCAACCGCGACCGCTTCGTGCTGTCCTCGGGCCACGGCTCAATGCTGATCTATGCCCTGCTGCACCTGTTCGGCTACGGCCTGACCATCGATGATCTGAAGCAGTTCCGCCAGTTCGGCAGCAAGACCCCCGGCCATCCCGAGTACGGCCACACCCGCGGCGTCGAGACCACCACCGGCCCCCTGGGCCAGGGCATCGCCAATGCGGTGGGCATGGCCATGGCCGAGAAGCACCTGGCGGCGAAGTTCAACCGCGAAGGCTTCAACGTGGTGGACCACTACACCTACTGCATACTGGGCGACGGCTGCATGATGGAGGGCATCAGCCACGAGGCCTGTTCGCTGGCCGGCACGCTGGGCCTGAACAAGCTGATCGCCGTGTACGACGACAACGAGATCTCCATCGAGGGCAACACCGACATCGCCTTCCGCGAGGACGTGCCCGCCCGCTTCCGCGCCTACGGCTGGAACGTGATTGACGTGAAAGACGGCAACTGCTGGCAGCAGGTGAACGCCGCGCTGAGCATCGCCAGGAAGTCCGACAAGCCCACCCTGGTGGTCACCCACACCAACATCGGCTACGGCTCCCCCAAGGTGGACACCGCCTCCGCCCACGGCGAACCCCTGGGCGACGAGAACATCGCGCTGACCAAGAAGGCCCTGGGCTGGCCCTGTGAGGAGCCCTTCGCCGTGCCCCAGGAGGTCTATGACTGCACCGGCGAGACGCTGGTGGAGGGCAAGAGGGCCCAGGCCGAGTGGGAGGCCCTGTTCGCCGAGTACACCGCAAAGTATCCCGAGCTGAAGGCCGAGTGGGACCAGTGGTTCTCCGAGGACCTGCCCGTCGACCTGACCAAGGACGCCGAGCTGTTCGCCTTCGAGGGCAAGTCCGCCACCCGCAATTCCAGCGGCGTGACCCTGAACCGCCTGGCCGAGCGCATTCCCAATCTGTTCGGCGGCTCCGCCGACCTTGCTCCCTCCAACAAGAGCAATATGAAGGGCAAGGGCGATTTCTCCGCCGAGACGCCCGAGGGCCAGAACATCCACTTCGGCGTGCGCGAGCATGCCATGGCGGCCATCTGCAACGGCATCAAGCTGCACGGCGGCCTGCGCCCCTACTGCGCCACCTTCTTCGTGTTCAGCGATTACATGAAGAATGCCATGCGCATGAGCAGCATCATGAACCTCGGCATTCCCTACATCCTGACCCACGATTCCATCGGCGTGGGCGAGGATGGCCCGACCCACCAGCCCATCGAGCAGCTGGCCGGCCTGCGCGCCGTGCCCGGCCTGATCGTGTATCGCCCCGCGGACAGCAAGGAGGTCGCCGCCGGCTGGATCGCCGCCATGACCGAGAAGCATCCCGTGGCGCTGGTGCTGACCCGCCAGGACCTGCCCCTCTACGAGAAGAGCGGCCTGGACGCCCTGAAGGGCGGCTACATCCTCTCCGACAGCGAGAAGGCCACCCCCGACGTGCTGCTGATGGCCAGCGGCTCCGAGGTGGAGCAGTGCGTAGAGGCCCAGGCCCTGCTGAAGGAAGAGGGCATCGACGCCCGCGTGATCTCCATGCCCTCCTTCGAGCTGTTTGAGGCCCAGAGCGACGAATACAAGGCGTCCGTCATGCCCAAGGCCGTGCGTGCCCGCGTGGCCGTGGAGGCCGCCGCCACCTTCGGCTGGCACAAGTACGTGGGCCTGGACGGTGCGGTGATCGGCCTGGATCACTTCGGCGCCTCCGCGCCCTACAAATTCCTGTTCAAGGAGTACGGCTTCACCGCCGAGAACGTGGCCGCGACCGCGAAGAAGGTCCTCGGCTGACAGACAGCAAGGCGTACAATCGTGTAACCTGACCGCAGGGGCGCCGTTGCGACGCCCCTGCTCTGATTCACGCGCATGCACGCGCGTGTGACGCTTCTGTGACGGCCTGCGTGGTATGATTGGGCCATCGAAAGGACGGCGCCCGCCGTCAGGTACGCGAAGCGCCGACCCAAAGGAGGAATCATCATGGCTGATTTTGTGGAACTGAGCCTGGACGAGCTTGAGCAGGTTGCCGGCGGACGCACGGCGTCCGTCAACACAGGCACCACGGACAACGCGGCCGTCCGCGACGCCCCCGGCAACGGCAAGATCATCGCCTCGCTGAAAAACGGCATCCAGGTGGAGATCGTCGGCAACGCCGTCTATGACTTCGGCACCGACCGCAACTGGGTCAGGATCAAGTTCAAGTACAAGGGCAAGATCGTCACCGGCTGGATCGCCGCGTCCATCGTCGGATTGAAGCGGAAATGATGAAATCAGGCAGGCGCCGAAGGGCGTCTGCCTGATTTCATCTCTCCAATTTCACTTCTCCTGAATTTAACTTCTTTCCTCAATGTCCCTGACCACCACATTCACATAGTCGTACGGTATCTCGATGCCGGCGTTTTCAAGGGCCTGCTTGACGCGGGTGTTGACGTCGCTCTTGACGCGCTCGGTGGGGTTTGAGGCGGTGTAATAGACGGTGGTGGTCAGCTCCAGATGGCTGTCGGCGTACTCCATGAAGTACACCGGTCCGTAGTCCGGGCCATCGGGACCGGGCTTGGCGGGCACGGTATAGGGGCATTCCTCCACCGCGGCGCGAATGGCCGCCTTGGCCTTTTCGATGTCGGTGGTATAGGCCACCTTGAACCGGAAGTAGATCGATCGAAACCCGCGCACGCGGCTCATGTTCTTGATCTTCATGGCGTTGAGCTTGCTGTTGGGGATGATCAGATCGATGGTATCCGCGCCCTGAAGCACCACATGGCGCAGGGTGATGTCCTTCACGATACCGGTGACGCCGTCCTCCAGCTCGATGCGGTCGCCGATGTCAAAGGGCCTGGTGGAGCTCAGCATCACCCCGCAGATCAGGTCGGCAATCACCGGCTGCGCCGCGAAGCCCGCGATGGCCGCCAGCACCGTGGTGCCCTGGAACAGCGCCCTGGCAAAGGGCTGGGTGATTTTGGAGGAAAACATCACCCACTGCACCGCCACGACGATCAGTGCAAAGCGCAGCAGCCGCTCCGCAAGCCGCGTGTTGATGTTTGTCTTGTTATGCTGCCACTTTTGGGCCAGCCTGCGCTCCAGGCGCAGCACGAACCAGAGCACGATGGACGTGCCCACGGCCATCACGATCAGCTTCAGCCATTCCCAGAGCGTGGGATGGGCGCGTAAAAACTGGATCACATCACTCATCTGTGTGCCTCGCAGATCATTAAACGTACGATAAAAAGCCGCCGGGGATACTCCGCCTGCGGCATTCCTTTCCTGAGGATTTTATTCGATCGTCAGGATATCCGTAAAGCCGGTGACTTCGAAGACCTCCATCACCAGGTCGCTGACATGGACAACCTTCATGCTGCCCTGCTTGCTCATCTGCTTCTGGGCGGACAGCAGTACGCGCAGGCCTGCGGAAGAGATGTAATCCAGCTTCTCGAAGTCCATGATCAGCTCGGTAATGCCGTCGAGGCTGGTCTTGATTTCCTTTTCCAGATCGGGCGCGGTGGTGGTGTCGAGACGCCCCTGCACGGCGATGGTCAGAATGGTTCCGTTCTTTTGCTTGTTGATGGTCATGTGAAAATACCTCCTGTCTTTGGCCTCAGGCCTGTATACTTGGGGTTATATCCGCTTGCGGATGGTCAGCACATTGCGGCCATCCTGGCGGGCATAGGCCATGTCATCCATGGTCTTCTTGACCAGGAAGATGCCCAGGCCACCCACGTCCCGTTTCTCCACCTCGAGGGTGACGTCCGGATCGGGCTTGGCCGAGGGATCGTAGGGAATGCCGCTGTCTATAAACGTCAGGGCCACCGTGCGGTCGTCGGGCTGGAATTCGAAGCGCACGGTCACCTCGCCCTCCCCGGTCTTGTAGGCATAGCTGGCGATATTGGCCAGCAGCTCGTCGATGGCCACGTCGATCTGCATCTGCGCCTTCATCGGGCAATCCAAGCCCTCCAGCAGCGCGTCGACCTGCTCGGTCAGCCATGGTATGCGATCGACATTCGCTTCAAAGGTCCACTCCTTCACGGGTCCTGCCTCCCCTCTGCGCCATAGTAGGCAAATCCCAGCATGGTGATGTCGTCAAACTGCTCCGCGCTGCCGGCAAAGTCCGCCACATCCGTTCGCACCGCACGCAGCGTTTCGTTCATGGAGGCGCTGCGCAGGGTGTTCAGCTTTTCGATCAACCGGTCCGTGCCGTACTGCTGCTCGTCGACATTGATGGCCTCGGGAATGCCATCGGTGTACACGAACAGGCGGTCGCCGGGATTCAGCTTCATCTCGTACTCGGAAAAACGCATGTTCTCCATGGCGGCCAGGGCCAGGCTGTGCTTGTCCTTGAACAGGGCGTACTCGCCGCCTGCGCGCATGATCACCGGATATTCGTGGCCGGCGTTGGCACAGCGCATGTCGCCGTTATTCAAATCGATGATGCCGATCCAGGCCGTGACGAACATCTCGGCGTCGTTGCCGTCACAGAGCGTGTTGTTGGCCATGAACAGTATCTGTGATGGATCCCTGCCCGATTCCGCCAGGGTGCGCAGGGTCGTCTTGGCCCGCATCATGAACAGGGCCGCGGGAATGCCCTTGCCCGACACGTCGGCGATGACCAGGCCCATGTGGTCGTTGTCCACAAAGAAGAAGTCGTAGAAATCGCCGCCCACTTCCTTGGCGGGGTCCATCGTCGCGAAGATTTCAAAGTCCTTCCGGGGATATTTGAAGTGCTTGGGCAAGGCGGCGTCCTGTATGCTTCGGGCGAATTCCAGCTCCTGCTCGATGCGCTTCTCCGCAGCGGCGATGTAGCCCTTCAGCACGCTGACGGTATGGTTGATGTCGTCGGACAGCGAGGCGAATTCCGAGGCGCTGCGCACGTTGACCACCTCGTTGAGGTCGCCCCCGGTGATCCTGGCCAGCGACTCGTTGACCCGCTGGAGATTGTTCACCACGATCTGCTGCACCAGCACGGAGATCAGCAGGTAGATCACGGCAAAGAGCAGTATATCCGCCAGCGCCGTCTCATAGGCCTGCATGTCGCGGTTGGCATAGATCTCGGTCTCCGGCAGGTGCGTCAGCAGCATCGCGCCGTCCTCCAGCCGTTCCACCCGGCAGAAGGACTTGACCTTGAATAATGTCTCGATAAAGAACGTCTCGCCCGCATTCAGGTGGTTCTCCGCGATATTCCATTCGTTCAGGATCTGGCTGCGGTGATCCCCGCCGATGCTGTAGCCTGCCGGGGAGATGATGTCAAAGCCGCCCGCGCTGCCCACATGGAGCATGGAGAGATTGTCGTAAAGGCCCGACTGGTTCAGCGCCCGGGAGATATCTCCCGTATCGATCACGCACTGCACCAGCGCGTCGCGGCAGCGCGCGCCCGCCACCACGCGGCTGGCGGAGAGCCGCACCGACTGATAATCCGCCTCGCCGGCAACCAGCTTGTCCAGCAGGCCCGTGAACAGCGGCGAGTTTCCCGCGCTGAGCAGCTGCTCCCCCGCCTGTGAGATCAGGCTGACGCTCTCCAAATTGTACAGTGACCGAAAGGCTTCCAGGGCGGACTCTTCCACTGCTTCGGCGCCGCCCACCGCATTGATGGCGAGGGCAATGGTGCGGGTATAGGTCAGCACCAGCGTTTCCGACAGGTTGGAAATGCCCTCCTGGGTCCTCTGTATGCCGGCGTAGTTCTTGGCGATGTCCTCTGAAACGTCCGTCAGGGTATACTGGGCGCTCTGGAGGGCCGACTGTGTCTGCAGCAGGAAGGTAAAGCCCCAGTTGACCACCAGCACCAACGCCGTCACGATGAACAGCCACGTCTCGAACCTGCTGGAGACGGGCACATCCTCGCTTTTGGAGCGACGCAGGGGGTTCTTCCACTCCTCGCTGACGACCTGCAGCACGATCGCGGAAGCGGCCATTCCCAGGCCGGTGAAGGTGATCATGGGAATCGCGCAGGTCTTGACCACATAGAAGGCCATCTCCATGTCGTCCCGATGGGTGATCAGGACGGCATACATGTGGAAAACCTCCATCACCGCGCCGATGAAGAGCGCGAAGGTGCCGTTGGGCTTTTTGCGCCTGAAGATGTATATGTGCGTGAACGCCGCCACAAAGCCCGCCAGGCAGGTGGACACGCTGCAGGCGACGGTGGTATACGTGCCGACGCCCCAATAGGTACCGGCGATATAGCGCTCGATACCGCCGATCAGGCCGGCGATGATGCCCGAGACCGGATGGAAGAACAGTCCCGCCGCCAGCGGCCCGATGTCGCGGACGTTCACCATCATGTGGTTGAAATCCACGCCAAAGTGGGTGGAGAGCACCGAGCAGAAGCCGAATATGATTCCAATGATGATCTTCCTGGGCGCTGTCATGGGCTTATCCAACGTCCGCTTATACAGCAGCACCGTCAAAAGCGTATACAGCACTGTCATACCCGACATTTTCAGGATCATTGAAATCATTTCACACTACTCCATCCGCGCGCTTCGCTTTGGCCCGGTCGCCCCTGCATATCCCATACTCATATTATTATATGGAAAATCACAGAATCGTCAAGTACATTTGGGTGAAAAAGCTGTAGCAGGCCCAATTATCCAACAAAAATTCATTTTTTCTGCCTATTGTTATTGCTTTTTTCCGCACAATCATGTATGATAGAAGAGAAGATTGGAAACGGAAAATATACAAAGATAAGGAGGTCTGCAACGTGTCCAACAAACCCCTCGTGCTCTGTATAGACGACGAGCAGAACATATTGGAATTGCTTTCTTTCAACCTGGAGGCTTCCGGTTACGACACGATCACGGCGACCAGCGGAACTGCGGGCTTGGAACAGGCCGTCAGCAAATCCCCCGCCCTGATACTTCTTGACCTGATGCTGCCTGACATGGACGGCACGGAGGTATGCCGCCAGCTGAAGGCCGGCCCCACTACGGCTTCTATTCCAATCATCATGCTCACAGCCAAGGATTCCGAGGTGGACAAGATTCTGGGCCTGGAGCTGGGCGCCGACGACTATATCACCAAGCCCTTTTCCGTGCGCGAGCTGATCGCCCGCGTGAAGGCGCTGCTGCGCCGCGCCACCCCCGCGGGAAGCGGCTCCGGCCTGATCAAGATCGGCAGCCTGACCATCGACCCCGAAAACTACGAAGCCTTCCGCAACGGGGAAAAGCTTCAGCTGACGCTGAAGGAGTTCGAGCTCCTCAAGCAGCTGGCCTCTACCCCGGGCAAGGTGCTGACCCGCGATTTCCTGCTGGATCACATCTGGGGCTATGAGTTCTACGGCGAGACCCGCACGGTGGACGTGCACATCCGCCACATCCGCCAGAAGCTGGGCGACGATCAATACATGATCGAAACCGTGCGCGGCGTCGGCTACAAGATGACCGCCGGCAACAACTGACGTATCGGCGTCCGATCTGTGACAAGGGCCCGGGGCGAATATCGCCCCGGGCCCTTGCCGCCTGTGCCTGGAAAATGCATCATGGAATCATCGGTCCGCGGAACCATGACAGCTGCCTACCGTAAATGCTCGGTTTTTCCTGTATGCACAACTGATTTGCAGAAAGCTCCAGTTACTCAGACCTGCGGATAGATGTTCAGGTAGTTGAGGAAATCGCCCTTGCTGTTGTAGAGCTTGACATAGCCAAAGCGATTGACCTTGACGAAGTTGGAGGAAACCCACAGCTTGGTGCACTTGCGGTCAATCTGAATCCAGTTGAAAAAGCCCTGATAGCGATCGTCGTAGCCGATCTTGCCGGTGCACTTCAGCAGCGTGCACTTCTCGACGACGCCCTCGCTCTTGTTTTCCAGGCCGGGATTCTTGCGCAGGTTGGTGTGACCGGTGACCTTGACATAAAAGCCCTTCAGACCTTTGACAGTCACCGTATCAACGGATTCGGACATGCCGTGGCCGCCCTTGGCCCAGACGATAAAGGTCGTGGTCAGATCGCTGGCTTCCTCATACGGTTTCAGAGCGGAGAGCTTGAACCAGCGCTTGGTGTTGTCCAGCACATTCACGATCACGCGGGCATAATCGCCGCAAACCCTGTCGCACCAGGCAACGGAGTGACTCCGCACGACGTTGTTGGTCTTCTTGCTGGCTCTGGCCGCAGTGTACGCATTGGCGTCCTTCTCGAAAAAGACCCAGCTGTTCTTGGTAACCTTAAGCTCCGCCATAGCGGTGCCCGCCAGTGCAAGGACCATCGTCAGCACCAGCAGCATGGAAATGAGCTTCTTCATTATGTCTTTCCTCCTCCATCTTTGCTCGGGTTGGATGTCGCGCGGCGACACATGCGCAGATCCGCGGCCTGCGCGTCTGGCCGCACGGTATGACCTCGTCAACGCAGTCGTCCTGCACAAGGTCGACAGCGCTTCGGATCACCTTTATATTACCATAGTTTCCAGTGCCTGTCAATGTGTTTATCGACATTGCTCCATCGTTCCATTGGCGGCAATGTTACAGCTCAGTGTCCAGATTTGATGACACGATTCTATCGTAGCAGCCCAAAAGGACTAACTTCGCGTCGCGGCCTCCAGGCCGCCACTGTGGCGGCGCAAGCGCCGCCCTAAAGGGCTAACTTCGTGTCGCCGCTACAGCGTCTTACCCGACAATATGGGGGGTCTCTGAGCTGTAACACGGCAATAACCCCCAAGCGCAGCAAAGCCCCGGGTTTTTCACCCGGGGCCTTGCCGTGCTCCTCGCAAATGCGTTGCGAAATCATCGGTCCGCGGAATCGTGATTCTTCGCTCATCTACATCAGATTATCCCAAGCGCACGAAATTGCCCTTGTCGTCGTAGAGCCTGAGCAGAGCTGCGTTGCCTTTGCGGCTCATCTTGAGGAAGTCAGTGGAAACCCACAGCCTGCGGCCCTTGTGGCAAACCTGGACCCAGTTGTTATATTGGGAATAACCTTCCGGGAGACGATCGTCGCGGCCGATGTAACCGGTCAGCTTCAGCAAGGCGCACTTTTCAACGACACCCTGGCTCTTGCACTGCAGGCCGGGACCCTTGCGCAGGTTGGTGTGGCCGGTGACCTTGGTATACAGGCCCTTGATGCCAGGGATCTTGATGATGTCGCCCTCGGGTGTGGACATGTCCTTGCCGCCCTTGGCCCACACGACATAGAGTTCGCCCTCTTCCACATTCTTCAGGGCGCTGCACTTGAACCAGCGCTTGATCCCTTCCTTCTCGTTCACGATCACGCGGGCGAAATCACCGCAAACCCTGTCGCACCGGGCAATGGAGCCACTCCGCACGACGTTGTTGGTCTTCTTGCTCTCCCTCGCGGCGTTGTAGGCGTTGGCGTCCTTGGTGAACTTAACCAAGCCCTTCTCGATATTGCAGGCGGCCATCGCGGTGCCTGCCAGCGCCAGAACCATCGTCAGCACCAGCAGCATGGATACAAGCTTCTTCATTGATATTTCCCTCCTACAGAATGCTTCAATGAAATGTTTTCATTCACACCCAAGCGCCGGAGATTCCGCGGTCTTCCATCGCGACGGGTGCAAATCGATCTGACTGAACGCCACCATGCTTGCAAAACACGCTGTGGTTCATCAAATCGTATAGATTTTATCATAATATAGTAACGAGGTCAATATTCCGGACACAATTTTTTCCAGAATTTGGATTTGGAAACGTTACAGCTCAGGGTCCTGATTATTCGGAACCCTTCCGCTTCGCTCAGCACCTCCCCTTTCAGGCAATGTCGTCAACTTAGCAGGCAAGGGCCCCTCTCCGCCGCTTCGGGGCACCTCTCCCTCGAAGCGGAGCAAGTCCTTTAGGACACACGGGGGCGAGGCAAGGGAAACGACGAACGAGGCTAATTCTTGGCTCGCCCCCGTGAGGGACATCGAGCGCCCGGAAAACAGCACAGTGTGCTGTTTTCAGCGAGATGGGGCCGGCAGGCCCGCGGACGGTGGCAGCCCGAACGGCTGACGAAGGAGTTCCGAATAATCAGGACGCTGAGCTGTAACTTGGAAACAGACCCTTTTCTCATTCCAAAAGTTGGCATATCTTCTCACAACACCTGCAGCACCCCCTGGGCGTGGCAAAGCCCCGGGATTTTCCCGGGGCTTTGCCGCGCTCCTGACAAACGCGTTGCGAAATCATCGGTCCGCGGAACCGTGATCCTTCGCTCATTTACATCCGCAATACGCTAAAATTACAGGTAGCGCACGAAATTGCCCTTGTCGTCGTAGAGCCTGACCAACCTGATGTCGCCCTTGATGCTCTGCTTGACGTAATTGGCGGAAACCCACAGCTTGCGGCCCTTGTCGCAAACCTGGATCCAGTTGAATACACCGGTTTCTTCGTAGTTCCAATAGTGGAGACGATCGTCGCGGCCGACGTAACCGGTCACCTTCAGCAAGGCGCACTTCTCAACGACGCCCTGGCTCTTGCACTGCATGCCGGGATCCTTGCGAAGGTTGGTGTGGCCGGTGACCTTGACCCTGAGGCCCTTGATGCCCTTGATCTTGTCGATGCCGCCTTCGCTGGTGGACATGTCCTTGCCGCCCTTGGCCCACACGACATAGATGTAGCCCTCTTCGATATTCTTCAGGGCGCTGCACTTGAACCAGCGCTTGATTCCTTCCTTCTCGTTCACGATCACGCGGGCGAAATCGCCGCAAATCCTGTCGCACCAGGCCCAGGAACCCTTCCGCACGACGTTGTTGGTCTTCTTGCTCTCCCTCGCGGCGTTGTAGGCGTTGGCGTCCTTGGTGAACTCAACCCAGCCCTTCTCGACCTTGCAGGCGGCCATCGCGGAGCCTGCCCGCGCCAGGACCATCGTCAGCACCAGCAGCATGGATACAAACTTCTTCATTGACATTTCCCTCCTACAGAATGCTCCAATGAAATGTATTCATTCACACCCAAGCGCCGGAGCTTCCGCGGTCTTCCATCGCGACGGGGTGCAAATCGACCTGACTGAACGCCACCATGCCTGCAGAACACGCTGTGGTTCATCAAATCGTATAAATTCTATCACATTGCATTAATAAAGTCAATATCTCGTCACTTTTTTTGTTCGGGATTTCTTGCGCAGCGTTACAGCTCTGCGTCGACACTGTGGAACCCCTCCGACCCCGCCTATGGCGGGGCCACCGTCCACGGGCCTACCGGCCCCATCTCGCTGAAAACTCTCCACCGGAGAGTTTTCCGGGCGCTCGATGCCCCTTTCAGGGGAGGCTGTTTGGAGAGCGTCTACACTTTTTGCCTCCCCAGAAAGGGGAGGTGCTGAGCGAAGCGAGGCGGAGGGGTTCCGAATAATCAGGGCTCTGACCTGTAACTGCGCAGCGTTTCCATTCATCCTTGCGGTGAATTGCCGTAGCGGCGAGCAATGCTCGCCGCTACGGATATGTGCCAATCGGCTTGAAGGGTGAATGGTAACTGCTCAGCAATATGGAAAATGGCGGGACATGTCCCGCCACTTTCGTCAATGGGCGATTACTTCACCAGCTTGGAATAGCGGGAAGAGACCCACAGGCACTTGCCCTTGTACTTCACGCCGTAGAAGATGATGAAGCGGGTATCCCAGCCCCACTTGCGGCGATAGGTCACCTTGTCGCCCTTGTGCAGCGCGACGCCGTAGTTCTTCTTCAGGCTGGATTCCTTGTGCAGCCACACAGAGGCGGTCGCCTTGACATGCTTATAGCAATCGGGGCTGAGACGCAAGTTGTTGAAATCAAGCTCGTCGATCTGATCCTCATCGTCAAAGGTTATCAGCTCCGAGGACTTGCCCACGCCGCCCTGGGAATAGGTCACATAGATGTAAAGCTCCTCGCCAAGCTCCTTGACGTACTTGCCCTTGGTGGTGACCACGAGGTTGTCGGTCTTGAACCAGCGGGTGACGCCGACATAGTCCAGGACCAGCCTGACCCAGTCGCCCTTCACGCAGTCGACGATCGCGTAGGAACCCTTGCGCACGATCGTATTGGTGGGCTTGCCGCCCTTGTGGTCGTAGGCGACGGTATTCTTGGTGAACTTCACGCAATTGCCTTCCTCGATCTTGCAACCCGCCATGGCGGAACCGGCCAGGGCCAGCACCATCGTCAGCACCAGCAGTGCCGCGACAAGCTTCTTCATTTTGCTCATTGTCTTCTCCTCCTTAAGTTATGCTCGCTTTCCCGTTGTTATTCGTTCACACCGGGCGCCCTCCGACGCAATGCGCTTTCAGGTCGCCTGGTGAAGGACGACACGCTTTGACCAGCAATTCAACACTGTCTGTCACATTATCGTTGAAATTATATCATTATCTGACCTGTCCGTCAACCGTTTATGCGGTCTACAGGAAAACTTTATGGTTTTGCCACACTATTTCTGTAGTGAATCTCCCCCTTCCCTCTTCGCGCCGCAGACCGGAAACACACCGCAGCCCGCATTCTCCCAAAGCGCCCTGCCGGGGTTTGGACGTCGCTCCCCTGTCCTTGCCGGTCGCCTCGCCGCCCCGCGATACGCGGGAGGGCCCCGACGATGGGCGACCCGGCCTTCCTTCACTTCGCGTCCCTGTCATCTTTTCGTCCAAATTATATCATCATTCCGAGCCACAGTCAACCATTTTTGGACAAATATACACTGGTAGTTTCTTCCAGAGGGTTACCATTCACCCTTCAAGCCGATTGGCACATATCCGTAGCGGCGAGTATTGCTCGCCATACATGCCTGTGGCGAGCAATGCTCGCCGCTACGGCGGTTCGTCGCAAGGGTGAATGGTAACTCCAGAGTAGGGGTTGAAGGGATGCCCCCTCAAGCACAATATCATCTTAAGGAGAGGGTACGGAACCCCTCCGCTTCGCTTCGCTCAGCACCTCCCCTTTCAGGGGAGGCTTTCCTACTTGAATACTTGCGATCAAAAGCTTCCCCTGAAAGGGGCATCGAGCGCCCGGAAAACTCTCCGGTGGAGAGTTTTCAGCGAGATGGGGCCGGTAGGCCCGTGGACAGTGGCCCCGCCGCAGGCGGGGTCGAAGGGGGTTCCGAACGCTAAGTTTACGACATTGCCCTCAAGCGGACGCAACGCGACATATCAGCATTTGCCGTATACCGCCAACGGACGACAAAAAGCCCGCGAACAACGTCGCGGGCTTTTGTCGGTGGCCGGGGCTTCGCTGGCGCGCAGCCCCGGCGTACTCGGGTCAGAATTCGACGAGCTCCTCGTCGCCTTCATCCTCAATCTCCACTTCCCCGTCTTCAGCCTCATCCCCAAAGTCCTCGAACTCGCCTTCGTCCTCGTCTTCGGAGAATTCCTCTTCCTCGGGCGCGGCCAGGTACGGGGTAGGATCCCAATCCGGGGGAACGACGGTGACGTACAGGCCCTCCTCAACGGGCTCAACCTCCACCTTCATCGGCTCGTTCTCCTCATTGAACATCGCCGGGGTCAGCGAAGCTTCGTCCATCTCGATCGCCTTGGCCAGGGCCGGATTGTTGGCCACCATTGCATCGCCAACATCCGCTTCGCTGTCTTCGAACGCATCTGTCAATGTCTCGTCGTCCTCCGAAAGCGTCTCGTCGTCCTCCGAAAGCGCCTCTTCGCCCTCTGCGGTCGCTTGCGCATCCGCCTCCGGCGCTTCGCCCTGCTCTGCCGTGGCCAACTCGATGGCCGCGAACAGCACCTGCGCCTCGTCGGGCGCCAGGTCATAGCGGTCGTTGGGCACCAGCTGCAGCGCCACGCCGGGCAGGGTGTAGTCCTCGGGCAGCGTCTCGGTAACGGGTACGGTCACGGGCTCGCCGTTTTCGTCCGTCTCGCCGGTGGGCGACTGCTGGGCATCCTCAGGAATGATGTGTATGCGCACGCGATATGCGGGCATCAGTGTCACATTGTCGCCGATGAGCGCCTGCTCGCGCGCGCTCAATCCATTGGCGTCCGCCTGCTCGATGACGATGTCATAGCCATCCACTGACAGGGTCTTGCCCTTGGCGCCCGCGTCCACGGGGATGTCGGGGTCGGCGGCGGCGATGTCCTCGGCCTCGTCCAGCTCGACCTCGTCCTCGATCTCGATCTCCTCTTCCACGTCGAGGTCCTCGTCCTCCGGCGCCTCTCCGTCCTCGTCCGCGGGCAGCGCGATCGTGCTGCTCAGCGCGGACAGCGGCATGCGCAGCCGGGCCTGCTCCAGCTCGTACACGATCTCGCCCACGCCGTTGTTGACCAGGCCCTGGATGATGGAATCGGTCAGCCGCAGGTGCAGATCGTCATATCGCTTGCGATCGGTGCCCTCCAGCAGGACGTCTTCCTCCTCGCCGTCATCCGTGGTCGTCTTCATCCAGTCTGCCTTGATCACGACGCGCTTCAGCTTGGACCCTTCCTCGCCATCTTCGTCCTCTTCGCCGATGTCGATCTCGCCGTCGTCGCTTCCCACTTCTTCAAAGTCGATCTCTTCGCCGCCTTCATCGTCGAAGCCGCCGAATTCCCCTTCATCAGGGGTCTCCAGCTCGTACTCCTCGATGTAGAGGGAGAACGACCTGTACAAGCCGTCGGAGCCGAACAGCACCGTGCCGTAATCCATTTCATTCACACGGATGTTGCCGTCGGGCGCAGGGGTCCAGACGATGCTCTCTTCACCGTCCTCCGCTTCCTCTTCTTCGTCCGGTTCCTCCTCTATGTCGTCGTCGTCAAAGCCGCCGTAACCGCTGCCGGAGCTGCCGCCGTGGTAGCCGCCGCTGCTTCCGCCGCCGCCCGGGGAGGGCGTAGAGGTGGGAGTGGCCGTCTTGATGATGTTGAAGGTCGCTTCCCTGGCGCCGGTAAAGTTGCCCTTGCCGGTCAGCGTCACCGTCGCCTTCTTGGCGTCGGTGGTCGGCTCGGTGTTGTTCTTGTACTCGGCGGTAAAGTCCTTGCCCTCCTCCAGCGTCATCGTGCCATAGGTCACCACCAGCTTATCCTTGTCCAACGTGATGGGCTTGCCGGTATACTGCTGGTCGGAAATGGTCTTCACGACGACGTTGGCGTCGGCCAGGTTCTTGGCGGTGATGGTGAAGACCTCTTCCTTCAGCTTTATGGTGAAGTTATCGCCGAAGTTCATGCCGCCGATCAATATCTTGTACTTGCCGGCGTCCTCGCCCTCCTCGCGGACGAGCCAGGGGTTATCGCCCGGGAAGAACTTGGTGCCCTTCAGCCTGGCCTCCTGCATCAGGTAGGCTGCCTCGGTCACGCTCAGCTGCAGCTTGCCATCCTTCATATTCACCGGCACGCCGTAGCCCGCCACGCCGGAGAGATCCTGGTGCAGGGGACTGGTCTCGTCGTTGGACAGCCAGGAGCCGTCGGGATACTTCGGATCCGCGGTGCCGTAGACCTTGGAAAGCCCTGCGCGGGGCGTGACGACCACCTCGCGGGGGGTGATGGTGGCGGGAACCGTGACGACCGCATCAGCTTCACTCATCGTGTAGTAGGGCGCGTCGTCGCCGGTCAGCGTGACCTTGAACTCAAACTGGTACTTGTCGCCCACGTCCGCGCTGCTGTACTGCTTGGAGAGGGACAGCTTGAAGCCCACATTCTTATGACCTTCGATCCACTGGCTCTTCTTGTCGGCCAGGTCGAGCTTGAACTTCTCCTTGATGGTCTTAAGCGCTTCGATGACGTAGACAACCTGGCCGTCCTTGACATACGCGCCGTACGCGTTGCAGTCGTAGACCTTGGTCAGCGCCTCGCCGCTGTACGTCGCCTTCAGCGCAACGGGCGTTCCCGCCTTGAACTGCGCCTTGTAGGTCACGGAGGCGGTCGCGTTGGGCAGCTGGTCGCTGGGGTAGACCGTCGGCGTCTTCTTCGTGTCCTTCGTGTCCACCCAGCCCTCAAACTCATAGTAATGGGTGTCGTCCGGGAGCTTGGTGGGGGGATTTGGGCTTCCGCCGTACTCGACCTTGTCGTTGTACTTGTAATCCTCCTTCTTCCACAGCTCGGTCGTCCCGTCTTCGCCCACAAAGGTGATGGTGTACAGCGCCTCAAACTCCGCCTTGTAGGTCGCCGGACCTGTTACCTCGACGGGCGTGGGCGTCCAGCCCTTGAATGTATATTTCGTGCCGTCATCAGCGGCCTTCTTCTCGGGGGCAGCATGCTCGGGCACTTCCCCGTAGGCGACCTCGGTCCTGTCGATTTCCTGGTCGGCGTCATCAAGCCAGATGATCTCCGCCTTCAGCGCGCCTTCATCCTCGATGACCAGGGACACATCGGCCACCTCGTGCCCCGCCTTCACGACAAAGTCCGAATCCAGGGTCAATTTACCCGGTTTGGCAACCGCTATGTCCGTCGGGAATCCCTCGGGCAGGGTCACCGTCTGGGACATCACCGGTTTTTTCTCATCCGTATCATCGACCACATGCCTGATCGTATAGCAGCCGTTGTCATCCTTGTCCATCGTCGTCTTCAACAAAACGGACAGCTTCCTGTTTTCCAGCTTGTCGCTGCCGTCGGTGAGGTTCATGCCGATGCTGGTCAGCGAATCCGGCAGGGTCAGCGTGGTCAGGTTGGGGCAGTCGGCAAAGGCGCTCCTGCCGATGCCGGTCACGCCTGCGGGAACGGTGATCTCAGACAGCTTCTTGCCCTGGAACACGCCTTCCTCGATGGCGGTCACGGGCAGGCCGTCGATGACGGCGGCGATGGCCAGCGCCTGGGGCTTCTTCTTTTTGATATCCTTGCCGTTCCAGGCGGTGATGATCGCGTTGGCCTTTCCGACGTTCTTGGCGTTCTTGCCGTTCCTGGCCTTCTTGCCATTGCCGGCGACCTTGACGATGCTGTCCCAGCGGTATTCGTAATCCTTGTTCTTCTTTTCGTTCTTGCCGGAGCCAACCGTCTCCGACTGCTTCGGGCCGACGATGAGCTTGCAGGTCACCGCCAGCATGGTGTTTTCGTCCTCCGGGTCGGGCACGGTCAGCGCATATTTATAGGTACCGTCGTTCTTGATGCCGCTCTTGTCCGGGTCATACTTCTCGAGGGTCGCTTCGCTCCAGTCCAGGTCGAAGGTCCTGCCGTCCTCCAGCTCCAGCTCGGCGGGCAGCAGCGCCTCCTTTGCCGTTTCCCTCTCGCCCTTGGACTTAATGAAGGCGTAGCAATGCACGTCGTCCAGCGCCACGGCCATCTTCCACTGGGCCGTATAGGTCGCCTCGGCCGTCACCACGGGCAGCTCGTCGGACTGGTAGAGCTTTTTCCCGCTCTTCCAGCCTGCGAATTCATACCCCTCGACCGCAGGCTCCGGGTCGTCATGCTCCGGCTGCACGCCCGCTTCATAGGGCGTGACCTCTTCCTCCCCATCGATCACCCAGGTGATATCGTAGAGGACTGTATCCGCCGTGTATTGGGCCGTGTAGGTCGCGTTCTTCGTCACCTCAGGCAGATCCTCGGGCGCGTAGAGCGTCCCTTTCTCGTCCAGCCAGCCGTCAAACTGATAGCCCTGCCTGGCCGGGTCGTCGTGGGTCGGCTTCTGGCCCTCGGCCACCCTGGTTTCGTCGTTCTTGGTCCCGTCGTCCTTAACCCAGGTTATGGTATACTTGGGAATCTCCCTGAAGACGGCGTAGTAGACCGTCTCGGCGGGCGAATCCACGGTGATTTCCGGCAGCAGCGGTTTTTCGTCTTTATTTCTGGATTTGCCGTACTTGGCTTTCGTCGCAATCGTCTCTTTTTCGTCGTCCGTCCAGCCGATCCATTCGTAGGCGTAATCGTCGGTTTCCTCTGTGGTCGGCTCGGCGCCGTTGTAATAGGCCTGCTGGGGCTGCTCTGTCTCCACGTAGGTCTGCGGGTAGTCGATGAGCGTGCCGTCCGCGTACTCGAACTTGACGACCACCGAATTGCCCTCCGCCATGTCCGGATCCTCGGTCTCCGGGGTGATCTCCTCGTTGACGATCTCGGTAAAGGTGGCGGTGTAGGTGGCCTCGCCGGTCACGGGCGCCAGCTCCGGCTCCCAGCCCATGAACGTATAGGTCACGGTTTCGGTGGCTGCCTTGACGGGGTCGTCGTGGGTGGGCGTTTCACCGTAAGGCACCATCGTGGTGTCGATGGTTTTGCCGGCGTCGTCCAGCCAGGTGACGGCGTAGCTGCGCAGTGTCTCGGTGAACACGGCGGTATAGGTCGCGTCCTCCGTCGCCGCCACGGGCTCGGGGCTCCAGCTCTCAAAGCTATAGCTGTACTTTTCCGTGGCTTCCCGCTCCGGGGCGGCATGAGCGGGCACCTCGCCCGCCTGGACGGTGGTGGTGTCGATCACGTCGCCCTCGTCGTCCAGCCAGGTGACGGTATAGGTCGCGGGCTGCTCTTCTTCCTCGGGCGTTTCAGTCTCCTCGGGGGTCTCGGTCTCCTCGGGCGTCTCGGTCTCCTCGGGGGTCTTCGGAACCTCCTCGAACACCGCCGTATAGGTGGCGTCGCCGGTCACCTTGGCCAGCTTGGGCTCCCAGCCCTTGAACACATAGGTATAGTCGTCCGTCTCCTCCAGGGTCGGATCGTCGTGGGTCGGCTTCTTGCCGTAGGCCACCTGGGTCTGGTCGATGATATTGCCCTCGTCGTCCAGCCATGTGATGGTATACTTGCGGGTCTTCTGCTTGAAGGTTGCGGTGTAGGTGGCGTCCGCCTTCGCCTTGACCACCTTGGGCTCCCAGCCGGCAAAGGTATAGGTATACTGCTCTGTGGGTTCCTTGGTGGGATCGTCATGGGTGGGCTTCTGGCCGGGCTCGACCCTGGTGGTGTCGATCACTTTTCCCTCGTCGTCCTTCCAGGTGATGGTGAGCCTCTCGTCCTTTTTGAAGGTGGCGGTATAGGTGACGTCCCCGGTCACCTTGGCCAGCTCCGGCTTCCAGCCGGTGAAGATATAGGTCGCCTTGCCCGACTTCTTGACCGGATCCTCGTGGGTAGGCATCTGGCCATAAGCGACCTTGGTCTGGTCTATGACATTGCCCTTGTCGTCCACCCAGGTGACCTTGTACCTGCGCGCTTCCTTCTTGAAGGTCGCGGTATAGGTGGTGTCCTCCTTGGCCTTGACCGGCTTGGGCTCCCAGCCGTCGAAGGTATAGGTGTACTTCTCCGAGTCCTTCTTCTTCGGGTCCTCATGGGCGGGTACCTTGCCGTACTTCACCTCGGTGAAGTCGATCAGCTTGCCCTTGTCGTCCAGCCAGGTGATCATGAAGGTACGCTCGATCTTCTTGAATTTGGCCTTGTAGGTCATGTCCTGGGTGGCCTTGGCGACCTTCGGCTCCCAGCCGGAAAAGACATAGGTGTACTTCCCGTCGTTATAATCGGCGGGATCCTGGGGCTTTTCGGGCTTTTCACCCTTCTTCACCTTGTCCTTTTTGACGGTTTCACCGTTGACCTTCCATTTGATGGTGTAGTAGGTCTCCTTCTTGTCCTTGCCCTTCGCGTAGGCCGGCGCAAGCGGCATGCCTGTCATCAGCAGCGCCATGCACAGCACGACGGCAAGCCATGAAAAGCCCAGACGATGCTTTCTGTTCATGTCAACCTCCTGTAAGCTGCGACCCTTCGCAGGTTTTAACTTTGTGCATTCCAGGCGACAAAACGCCTGTATATCCGGCATTTTATTCTATGTGAACCCCGTAAATTCCTGCCTGTTCACAGGCATGAAACAAAAATTACAGCAATATCAGGATTCATTCACAATCATGCCTCAATCCGACCAAGGTCCGGAATTGAAAATACAGAATTGGGTTATGCTACCGCCGTAACCTATTTTTTCAGGAGGGAAACAACATGACCATCGGATTCATACTTCTGACTGTCACCGGCCTGCTGATACTGTTCGGCGTGGGCCAGCGGGTGCTGGACAGGCTGCGCCTGACGGACATGCAGGCCATCGTGTTCATCGTTCTGATCATCGCAGGCGGGTTCGTGCCGGACATCCCGGTGACGGATCGCTTCTCCTTCAACATCGGCGGCGCGCTGATCCCGCTGGCGCTCTGCGCCTGGGTTTGGATCAGGGCCGGGTCGGCCCGGGAGCGCGCCCGCTGCCTGGTGGCGTCGGTCATCACCGGCATCGCCGTGTTCCTGCTGGGGCGCTACCTGCCCGCCGACCCCCAGGCCCTGCCCATCGAACCGGGCTACGCCTACGGCATCGCGGCGGGGCTGATCGCCTGGGTGCTGGGGCGCTCCCGTCGCGGGGCCTTCATCGCCGGCACGCTGGGCGTGATGCTGGCCAACGTGGGCAGCTGGCTTTATGCCCGCAGCCTCGGGGCAGACCAGCGCCTGGTCCTGGGCGGCGCGGGCGGCTACGACGTGATCGTGATCGCCGGACTGCTGGCCGTGCTGATCAGCGAGCTGGTGGGCGAGCTGGTGGAGCGGCTCACCCGAGGGCGCACCAAGCCCGCCCGGGAGTACGTCAACGGCAGCTTCGTCGGGAGGGCGCAGCGATGAGACGCCCCTGTACAAGGCCGGTCTTCGCGCTGGCAATTGCGGCCACATTATTACAAACATCGGTCTGTTTTGGCGAAAATGCGACCGACGTCGAAATTATGTCACATTCCGAGACCGATGTCGCAATTTCGTCATATACCCTTTACGATGAAAGCGGCGCGGTGCTGACCATGCGGGGCGGGCAGATCTGGCCCGGGGACGAGTACATCTCCGGCGACGACCGCTGGTATCGGGTGGTGTCGGTGGACGACGCCGCCCGCGCCGCCACCGCCGAATACCTGGGCCCGGCGGCGGACGACGCCCGGACGGCCTTTGCCGCCAAGAAGGCGGCGGCGAAGACCGGCGACAAGCTGATCGCCATGTACAGCACCCACAGCGACGAGAGCTATGTGCCGGACGACGGCGCCGCCTCCAAGTGGCGCGACGCCGGTATTTACGACGTGGGCGACAGCCTGAAGGACGCGCTGGAGAAGCGGGGCATAAAGACGATCTATTCCCGGGAGACCTTCCTGCCCCACGACGCCGACGCCTACACCCGCTCCCGCCGCACGGCGGAGGAGCTGTTGAAGCAGGGCCCCGACGCGCTGCTGGACATCCACCGGGACGCCGTGCCCGCCGAGCAGTACGAGACCGAGGTGAACGGCGAGGACATCAGCAAGGTGCGCCTGTTCGTTGGGCGCACCAACCAGAACGCCGCCGAAAACCGGGCCTTCGCCCAGCAGATCAAGGCGGAGGCCGATCGCCAGTACCCGGGGCTGATCAAGGACATCTTCATCGGAAAGGGCAACTACAACCAGGACCTGAGCCCGAACAGCCTGCTGCTGGAGTTCGGCACCCATGAGATCGACAAGGAGAAGGCCCAGGAGGCCGCCGCCTACGTCGCCGAGGTGCTGGACAGCGTGTTGTTCGGCCCCGCCGCGCGGGCCGAGGGCGCTGCCGGCCAGCGCTCCGGCGCGGTGGCCAGGGGCATCGGCTGGGCCGTCGCCCTCGCCGCGATCGCGGCAATCGCCTACGCCCTCCTCTCCACCGGCTCCCTCAGGGGCGCCTGGGAAAAGCTCGGAAGAAGAGCCAGCGAGCTGACGGGAGGGATGATTGGGAGGAAGGACAAATACTGATTTGTGGGGACAAATCAGTATTTCAGGGGTTAGGGGTTAGGTTTTAGGGGTTAGGGATGGTACAAATCCTGAGGGATTTGTTTGATTCTACGGGAATGACCGTGGTTCCAACGCTTCGCAATCCTTTGAAAAAAAAAATCCGCAAGGATTTCATCCTTCCCTAACCCCTAACCCCTAACCCCTATCCCCTATCCCCTATCCCCTCAAATCTTCCCCCGCTCCCTTATCCGATTAACTCTTTCATCTCGCCCACTTGACGCACTTTTACAAATTTTGTATAATGGGATTAACGAGAATACGGAAGGGGTGTGCTCATGACCATCAGGGATTTGCGCAGGGAGAGGAACCTGACGCAGGCGGACTTTGCCCGGTCCATCGGCATCGGCGTATCCACCGTGGGGACCTACGAGAGCAGCCGTGCCAGGCCCAGCGCGGCGGTGCTGGCGAAGATCCGCGAGGTATACGGCGTGGAAATCGACGACAAGAAGGCCGCTTCCGCCCCAAAGGCGAAAAAGAAGGCCGCGAAGAAGCAGAACGCGCCCCAGGTCATCATACAGTCCCCCCTGGGCGGCGAGATCACGCCCTTCGCCATACTGGCCCGGGTGGGACAGGTGGACAAGGTGTATATCCGCGTCGACCTGAACAAGGCCTTCTGGGTCAAGGGCAGCCAGACCGGCAGCGTGGATCTGTGGTAGTATGACATCCGTCAAACGGGAGGCGCACATGAGGAATATCGCGATCATCGGCATGGGGGCGCTGGGGCTGCTGTACGGGGACATGCTGCAAACGGCGTTCAACGTCAGCTTCATCGTGGACGCGCAGCGCAGGGCGGCCTACGCCCGCCAGCCGATCACCGTCAACGGCGTGGAGAAGGCCTTTCCCCTGCTGGACGCCGGCGGGGTGGACCCGGCCGACCTGGTGATCTTCGCCGTGAAGGGCACCGTGCTGGAGGAGGCCATCGAGGATGCCGCGGGGTACGTGGGACCGGACACCATCCTCCTGTCGCTGATCAACGGCATCACCAGCGAGGCCATCCTCGCCCGTCGCTTCGGCCCCGATCACATCGTCTACTGCACCGCCCAGGGCATGGACGCGGTGCGAGAGGACCGGGCGCTGCGCTACACCCGGCGGGGCACGCTGTGCGTCGGCAATCCCGGCGGCGGGACGTCGCCGGACCTGGAAGCCCTCTGCGCCGCCTTCGAGGCCGCGGGCGTGCCCTATGTGGTGGAGCCGGACATACTGCGCCGGCTGTGGAGCAAGTTCATGCTCAACGTGGGCGTCAACCAGGTGGTGATGGTCCGCGAGGGCAACTACGGCACCATCCAGCGCCCCGGCCCGGCCCGGGACCAGATGATCGCCGCCATGCGGGAGGTCATTCCCCTGTCCCGGCTGGAGGGCGTGCCGGTGACGGAGCAGGATTTGCAGGACTACCTGGCCCTGCTGGACACCCTGTCCCCCGAGGGCATGCCCTCGATGCGCCAGGACGGGCTCGCCCGCCGCAGGAGCGAGGTCGAGCTGTTCTCCGGCACGGTGGTCCGGCTGGCGGAAAAGCACGGCCTGGACGTGCCCGTGAACCGGGCGCTGTACGAGACGATCAAGGCGACGGAGGCGAAATACTGATTTATCGGGCATTCAGCTCGATAAATCAGTATTTAGGGGTTAGGTTTTAGGGATCAGGGGTTAGGGATGGTGCAAATCCCTCCGGGATTTGTTTGATTAATGGGAACGACAGGGCTTTCAACGCTGTATAAACCTCTGGAAACAAAGAAATCCGCGAGGATTTCCGACACAAAGCCAGCCCTTCAGGTTTCCTTCCCTATCCCCTATCCCCTAACCCCTATCCCCTACCCCCGGTATAGTCTTAACGAACGCATGATATACTATTACCCAACGTATCTGTTCAGTCGTGGCGGCGTAGACGCCGCCGCTACTACGAATCGCTCCGTAGCGGCGACACGAAGTTAGTCCTTTAGGACGGCCTCCAGAGCGCCACAGTAGGCGCAAATACATCAGGACTGAACAGATACTACCCAACAATCCTTTCGTCGTTCGGGGGCATCATCCATGCGTAAGCTCACCTTGCTGTTGACCGTCGTGCTGGTCCTGATGCTGGGGTTTGGCGGGTGGTTTTACCTGGGCGGGACGCTGCGCGGCGAGATGGCGGCGCAGTCCGCACCGGCGGCGGACTACCCGGAAGCCTTCGGGGCGGTGCGCTCGATCCTGGCGGAGGGTACCGCGCCCCAGGTGCTGGACGGGGGCAGCCTCCAGGAGGACCCCTCCCCCTACCGGCTGGTGGACATGAACCTGACCCTCAGCAACCGCGGGCTCTTCCCGGCAGAGTGGCTGCACATCACGATGGAGGGCGTTCCGGGGGATATCGCGGTGTACGCCGTCACCGGTGAGGGCAGCGACGTGGCCCCCCGGGACAGCGCCACCGTCAACCTGAAGCTGGTCACCACTGCCTCCCCCGACGCCCCCCGGCGCGTCGTCTTACAGTATTACGTCCACGGCATGAAGCGGGAAATCGCCGTGGAATAGCGCGAACGCACGGAAAGCCGCTTCGCCGCGGTCGCCGTCATGCCGATACAGCTTCCTTTTCTTCTTATCCTTCGCTCCGCCCCGGATGACGCGGCCATGGCCCGTGGTTATCATCCCGTGCGGGGCGAAGGCTGTTTTTTGCGCAATTTTCCCGCCGTCGACGCGCATTTTTTTACCTCAACCCATTGAATTGACGTTATTTTTGTGTTATAATACACATGTTTGAAACAGGCGATTACGGAGGTTCGGGACTATGGAAAAAAAGACACAGGCGGATGTGATGACCCGGTGCCGGTTCCCCGACGGGTTCCGCATACTGAAGGGCAAGCAGGAATACGTCACCTATATCGACCACTCGTCCCTCCGGGCCTGGTATTCCCAGACCCCCTATACCTATGACGCCCACTGTCATTCGGCGGTGGAGATCATCATGCCGCTGCGGGGCGAGGTGATCTACACCGTGGAGGACAAGACCTACAGCATACAGTCCGACGAGGTGCTGATCGTGCCGCCCAACTGGATCCACGGGCTGACGATGAACGAGGGCAGCGCCCGCTACCTGCTGCTGTTCGAGCCGGACAACCTGTTCGGCATGCGGGACATGCAGCTGGTGGAGGAGATGCTCAAGACTCCCATCTACCTGACGGGCCAGCCGGAGCAGCAGAGCGCCGTGCGCGCGCTGCTGATGCAGGTGGTGAACTGCTACGAGCGACGGGAATTTTTGTGGAATTCGATGTGCTATTCCTACCTGCTGCAGATGTACGTGTGCCTGGGCCAGTTCAACATGGCCCGGGAGCTGAGCAGCTACGACGCCCGCTCCCAGCGCATCGACCCGGAGATCGTGGACAGCGCCCGACTGTACATCGACCAGAACTACATGCGTGACATCACCCTGGGGGACGTCAGCGCCTTCACCGGCTTTTCACGGTGCTACTTCTCCCGGATGTTCAAGCAGCAGCTGGGCCAGTCCTTCTCGGAATACCTGCGCAACAAGCGGGTGGCCATGGCCGAAAACCTGCTGATCCACACCCGCCAGCCCATACAGGAGATCGCCATCAGCGCCGGCTTCGGCAGCGTGGCCACCTTCAACCGGGTGTTCCGCAGCGCCCGGAACTGCACGCCCTCCCACTATCGGGAGATCTATGGGGATTTCAGCAAGTAAGGGAGCGATCGCTATGAACCGATACACCCTGGAGGTGTGCTGCGGCAGCGTGGACGACGTGCTGGAGGCCCAGCGGGGTGGCGCGGACCGCGTGGAGCTGAACGCGTGCCTGATGTTCGGCGGCCTCACGCCCTCCATCGGGGCGCTGATCGCCGCCAAGCGGCATTCCAGCCTGCCCGTCATGACCATGGTGCGGCCACGCCAGGCGGGGTTTTGCTACACCGACGCCGAGTACGCCACCGCCCTGGCCGACGCGGAAGCGCTGCTGGAGCACGGCAGCGACGGCCTTGTGTTCGGCTTCCTGGACGCGGACGGGAACCTGGACGTGAAGCGCACAAAGGCACTGGTCCGCATCGCCGGGAGCAGAACCAAGGTGTTCCACCGGGCCATCGACGTCTGCGCCGACTGGAAAAGGCTGCTGGGCCAACTGATCGACATCGGCATCGACCGGGTGCTGACCAGCGGCCTGGCCCCGGACGTGTTCTACGGCATCGACGCCATTTGCGAGATGATGGAGTTCGCCCAGGGCGCGATACAGATCATGCCCGGCGCGGGGGTGACCCTGAAGAACGTGGAAAGGCTCGTCCGGGCCACCGGCTGCGACCAGATCCACGTCGCCCGCTTCCGGGACGTGACGGACACCTCCACCGCCAACAACCGGGACATCTTCTTCGGCGGCGCGCTGTACCCGCCGGAGGACCACTACAGCGTGATCGACGGGGATTATATCGCCAGCGTGCGGGCGAGGCTGTAAGAAGAAATGGACGACGGGGGGCGCGGGTCGATTTGATCCGCGCCCCCCGTCGTCGCGCAGTACCGGATTACTTCCCGATCATGGACATGAACTCGCCCGAGGCGCACACCTCGTCGCCCACCTTCGCCTCGCCCTTGACCACGAAGAGCATGCCCTTGCTGCGTGACAACGTGGAATGGACGGTGATGGTGTCGCCGGGGCGCACCGGGCGGCGGAAGCGCACGCTGTT
>JAZTZK010000129.1:0-30093 GCA_045637485.1 Clostridia bacterium | reverse complement strand
TATCCGCCCGCAGGGCGGCCGTCGGTCCCGGCAGCGCGGCGTCCAGCCGTCCCACCACCGCCGTGTCCAGCACCCGTCGGGTGGGGATCCCCCACCCGTTCAGCGCCGCCTCGATCCGCGCAGCGGTGTGAAATTCCCGGTTCCCCAGCTCCGGATCCATGTGAAAGGCCCGGCGCAGGGCGGTCAATTCCGGGGCGATGCTTTGTACTACAGAGAGATAATCGATCATGTGTTGCTCCTTCGTCAAATTCTGATTTGTCGCGCTGCGACAAATCAGAATTTACAGTTTCCTCAGCGCCGCCTCCAGCGCGGTCTTTTGGCTGGTACCTGCGTCCACCTGCTTGATGACCTTCGCGGGGCAGCCGGCCACGACGGCGTTGTCGGGCACGTCCTCGATGACGATGGCCCCGGCGGCGACCACCGCGCCCCTGCCCACATGCACGCCCTCGATCACCACGGCGTTGGCGCCGATGAGCACATTGTCCTCGACGATCACCGGCGTCGCGGAGGCCGGCTCGATCACCCCGGCCAACACCGCGCCCGCCCCAACGTGGCAGTTCCTGCCCACGGTGGCCCTTCCGCCCAGCACCGCGCCCATGTCGATCATGGTGCCCTCGCCGATGACCGCGCCGATGTTGATGATCGCGCCCATCATGATGACGGCATTTTTGCCGATGGTCACCTGCTCGCGAATCACCGCGCCCGGCTCGATGCGGGCGGGCACGGCCTTCATGTCCAGCAGCGGCACGCCGCTGTTGCGCCGGTCGTTTTCGATCACGATATCCTCGATGCTGTCCCGGTTCTGCTCGACGATGGGGCCCAGCTTGGCCCAGTCGCCGAACACGATCTTATCCCCCGCGCCGAACACCCTGGCGTCTCCGTAGTCGATGGGGGCCTTCTCCCTGATATACAGCTTCACCGGCGTCTTTTTCTCGGAATTGGCGATATAGTTGATCAGCTCCTGTGCGTTCATCGCGCTCACCTCACTCTATGATGCTTCTCATATCATACATGCCCGGAGCCTTCCCTGCGATGAACGCGGCGGCGGCCAGCGCCCCCTGGGCAAACAGCGACCGGCTTTCCGCCTCGTGCTTGAGGGTGACGGTCTCGCTGCCGGTGGCGATGATGATCTCGTGGATGCCCACCTCGTTGCCCAGGCGCAGCGAGTGAATGCCGATCTCCTTCTGCGTCCGCTTGCCGTTCTCGTGGCGGCCGATCACGAATTCCGCCTCGGGTCGGGCCTCCTTGATGCGCCGGGCCAGCAGCAGCGCCGTGCCGCTGGGCACGTCCAGCTTTTGGTTGTGGTGCTTTTCGACGATCTCGATGTCCGCGTCCGGGAACACCGCCGCCGCCTTCTTCGCCAGGTCTGCCAGCAGCGCCACGCCCAGGGACATGTTCGCCGACAGGAACACCGGCACGGCCTTCGTCGCTTCCTCGATCAGCGCCTGCTCTTCCTTGGTCTGACCCGTAGTGGCGATGACCACCGGCAGGTCGCGCTTCACGCAGTATTCCGTCACCTGGGCCGTGGCCGCGTGGTTGGAGAAATCGATGACCACGTCCGCGGGCCCCCGGTACTCCGCCAGCGTCCGCAGGCCCTCGCCTTTGGCATAGCCGAAGTCCACCCGGGCGACGATTTCATGTCCGTTCGCCGCGGCGGCTTCGTCCACGATCCGCCCCATGCGCCCCTTCGCGCCATTCAGAACAATTTTCATTTAACAGCCCCGCCTTCACATCATTCTTCTGTAATACGAAAAGGAATCTGGACAGGCATTTTGCATTCCTCATTCCTAATTCCTCATTCTAAATAAGCCTGTGCGCCTGCATGATGGTCTTCAGCTTTTCCCAGTGCTCGGGCTCCATCCTCGTCAGGGGCATGCGCAGGTAGTTCTCGCACCAGCCCATGGCCGCCATGGCCGCCTTCACGGGAATGGGGTTGACCTCGCTGAACAGCGCGTTGATCAGGGGCAGGTAGTCCATCTGCAGCTTCGCCGCCCCGGCCAGGTCACCCTCGAAGAAGCGCTCGCACATCTCGTGCGTCTGGGCGGGCATCACATTGGAAAGCACAGAGATCACGCCGCTGCCGCCCATCGAGAGGATCGGCACCACCTGGTCGTCGTTGCCGGAGTAGATGTCCAGCTTGTCCCCCACCAGCCGGGCGGTCTCCACGATCTTGGAGATGTTGCCATTGGCCTCCTTGATGGCCACGATGTTGGGGTGTTCGGCCAGGGCCAGGTAGGTCCTTGGCTCGATGTTCACGCCGGTGCGGGAGGGCACGTTGTAGAGTATGATGGGCCTGTCCACCGCGTCGGCGATGGCGTTGTACATGGCAATCAGGCCCTTCTGGGTGGCCTTGTTGTAGTAGGGGGTCACCACCAGCAGCGCGTCCGCGCCGGCATCGCAGGAAAAGCGGGACAGGGTGATGGCGCGGTTGGTGTCGTTGGAGCCGCTGCCCGCGATGATGGGCACGCGCCCCGCCGCCCGCTCCACCGAGTAGCGGATGACCTCCTGATGCTCGTCGTAGGTCAGGGTCGCGCCCTCACCGGTGGTTCCGGCGATCACCAGCGCGTCGATGCCCTGGTCGATCTGCCAGTCGATCAGCCGGCCCAGGGCCTCGTAATCCACGCCTTCGTGGGTCAGGGGGGTGATCAGCGCCGTGGCGGCGCCGCGAAAGATGGTCTTCTTGCTCATAACAATGCTCCTTTGTGAGTTTTTCCGCATATTGCAATTCAGCATAACCTATAAAAAACAGCCAATGCCCGCTGCATTCGCTGTGTTCCAATCGACACCGTCCGCCCCGCACAGGCGCGGCAGTGCTTCGATTAATCCATAGCGCTCCGCAAACGCGGCAGTCGAACGGATATTGTCCGTTCGCCCAGACGGAGACCGCCCTCCCCGTCTTCGGCAGCGGCCCCTTTCACGACCGGCAACGGCTTTGCGATGCCTTCCACCGGCCCTACTGATGACAACTGCGCCTCTATCCTTTAATCGCAATATTCGGTTATGGCAATATGCTATCACAAAAAAGAGCGTATGTCAACGCGCCTGTATTAAATGTTCATTGCGTCGAGGCGCGCCATGCTGCATATTCAATCATTATCGTGCATTAATATACATTTTCAACGAATAATAATGCACATTTAACTTGCCTAAAACGGTCTTTAGCCGTATAATTTTTGTATATTTATAAAGCACTTCCGGAGGCGGCACATGAAGCGAATTTTCATCGACGGCAGCGCGGGCACCACGGGCCTGCGGATACGGGAACGGCTGGCCGAACGGCCGGGGATCGAGCTGATCACCCTGCCGGAGGCCCTGCGCAAGGATCCCTCGGCCCGGAAGAACGCGCTGAACGGGGCGGACATCGCCTTTCTGTGCCTGCCGGACGCCGCCGCCATCGAGGCGGTGGCCCTGGTGGAAAACCCCGACACCGCCATCATCGACACCTCCACCGCCCACCGCACCGCCGAGGGCTGGGTCTATGGCTTTGCCGAGCTTCCCGGCCAACGGGCGCGCATCGCCGCGTCGAAGCGCATCGCCAACCCCGGCTGCCACGCCAGCGGGTTCATCGCGCTCATCGCGCCCCTGGTCCACGCGGGGCTTTTGAAGCGGGACGCCGCGCTGTGCTGCACGTCGCTGACGGGCTATTCCGGCGGCGGCAAGAAGATGATCGCGGAATACGAGGCCGAAGGTCGCAGCCCGCTGCTGGACGCCCCGCGCCAGTACGGCCTGACCCAGCAGCACAAGCACCTGAAGGAGATGACCGCGGTGTGCGGGCTGACCCATGCCCCGGCGTTCATGCCCATCGTGGGCGACTTCTACAGCGGCATGGAGGTCAGCGTGCCCCTGTTCCCAGACCAGCTGAACGGCTCTGTCGACGACGTAAAGGCGGCCTATCGCGCAGCCTATCGCGGTCCTGTGGTAAGCTACGCCGAAGCCGCGGACGAGAACGGCTTCCTGTCCGCCGGAGCGCTGTCCGGCCGGGACGACATGGAAGTCAGCGTCGCGGGCAACGCCGAGCGCGTCCTCGTGACCGCGCGCTTCGACAACCTGGGCAAGGGGGCCTCCGGCGCGGCCATACAGAATATGAACCTGCTGCTGGGCCCGGACGAGACGGAGGGACTGGTGATCGGCTGCCATGGATGAGGTGCAGATCCTGCCCATGCAAGAGGCGGACTACGACGCCGTTCGGGCGCTGTGGATGACCATACGTGGCTTCGGCATACGGGCGCTGGACGACTCCCGGGAGGACGTGGCCCGCTTCATCCGCCGCAATCCCACCACCAGCGTGGTGGCCGTGGCCAAAGGGCGCATCGTCGGCTCGATACTGTGCGGGTCGGACGGGCGTCAGGGCGCCCTCTATCACGTCTGCGTGGCCCGGGAATACCGACGGCGTCGCATCGGCACCCGAATGGTGGGTTACTGCATGGCGCGGCTGCGGGAGATGGGCATCAACAAGGTCTCCCTGATCGCCTTCGCAAACAACGACGTGGGCAACGCCTTCTGGCGGCAGATCGGCTGGAAGAAGAGCGACGTGAATTATTATGAGTTTGTACTGAACGAGAAGAACATCACGAGGTTTATAGGAGAGGACAATGAAGATTGACATCATTCCCGGCGGCGTGACGGCGGCCGCGGGCTTCAGGGCCGCCAGCTGCGCCGCGGGCATCAAGTACCAGGGCCGCCCCGACATGGCCATGATCGCCAGCGACGCCCCCTGTTCCGTAGCCGGCGTCTTCACCAGCAACGTGGTCAAGGCCGCGCCGGTGGTGTGGGACCGGCAGATCGTGCGGAATGTCAAGTCGGCCCGGGCCGTGGTGGTCAACGCCGGCATCGCCAACGCGGCCACCGGCGAGACGGGCATGGTCATGTGCCGGCAGACCGCCGAGTTCACCGCAAAGGCGCTGCATATCCCCGCCGAGCAGGTGCTGCTGGGCTCCACCGGCGTGATCGGGCCGAACCTGCCCCTCGACCGGATCACCGCGGGCGTGTCCATGATGAAGCAGACGCTGTCGGACAGCCTGGAGGCGGGCACCGCCGCCAGCAGGGCCATCATGACCACCGACACCGTCAAGAAGGAGTGCGCCGTGACCTTCGAGCTGCCCGCCGCAGACGGGCAGGGCCGCGTGAAGGTACGCCTGGGCGGCATGAGCAAGGGCTCGGGCATGATCCATCCCAACATGTGCACGATGCTGGCCTACGTCACCACCGACTGCGCCATCGACTCCGCCCTGCTTCAGCAGGCCGTCAGCGACGTGGTGACCGACACCTTCAACATGATCTCGGTGGACGGCGACACCAGCACCAACGACACGCTGCTGGTGCTGGCCAACGGTCTGGCGGGCAATGAACCCGTCGCCGCCGGGAGCGAGGCCTACGGTATCTTCCGCGAGGCGCTGTTCACCGTCTGCCGGACGCTGGCCATCATCATGGCCGGGGACGGCGAAGGCGCGACCCACCTGATGGAGATGAAGGTGACAGGCGCAGACACGAAGGCACACGCCCGGACGCTGGCCCGCTCGGTGGTGGGCTCCAGCCTGGTGAAGGCCATGATCTACGGCAAGGACGCCAACTGCGGGCGCATACTCTGCGCGCTGGGCTACGCCGGCGTGGACTTCGACCCAGCGGTGATCGAACTCTACCTGGTAGGCAGGGATGAAAACCTCTGTTTCTACAGGGACGGCTGCGTGCAGGCCTTCGACGAGGACAGGGCGCTGGCGATACTCTCCGAAAAAGAGGTGCGCTTCTACTGCGACATGGCCATGGGCAGCGCGGAAGCCACCGCCTGGGGCTGCGACCTGACCTATGACTATGTGAAAATCAACGGGGATTACAGGTCCTAAAAGGAGCGATCATGGATAAATTGTTTTCCAACGCCGAGCGCGCCGAGGTACTGGTGCAGGCGCTGCCCTACATCCGGCGCTACACGGGCAAGGTCGTTGTGGTGAAGTACGGCGGCAACGCCATGGTGAACGAGCAGCTGAAGCAGCAGGTCATGGAGGACGTGGTGCTGCTGTGGCTGATCGGCGTGAAGGTGGTGCTGGTGCACGGCGGCGGCCCGGAGATCAGCCAGACCATGAAGGCCCTGGGCAAGGAGGCCGTATTCGTGGACGGCCTGCGGGTGACCGACCGGGAGACCGTGGACATCGTGCAGATGGTGCTGGCGGGCAAGATCAACAAGACGCTGGTGAACCTGCTGGAGATGAAGGGTGGCCAGGCCATGGGCATATCCGGCATGGACGGACGGCTGATCGAGGCTGAAATCAAGGACGAGCGGCTGGGCTACGTGGGCGAAATCACCCACATCAACATCCAGCCGGTCACCGACCTGCTGGAGAAGGGCTACATACCCGTGATCTCCACACTGGGCTGCGACCGGGAGGGCAACGCCTACAACATCAACGGCGACACCGCCGCGGCCCGGGTGGCCGGGGCGCTGGAGGCGGAGCGCCTGATCATGCTGTCGGATATCCCCGGCCTGCTTCGGGACAGGAACGACCCCACCACGCTGATCCCCGAGCTTTCCATCATGGAGGCGGCCCGGCTTCGCCAGGAGGGCGTCATCTCCGGGGGCATGATCCCCAAGATGGAGTGCTGTGTGGAGGCCATCCGCCGGGGCGTCAAGAAGGTCATCATCATGGACGGCCGCGTCCCCCACTCCATACTGATGGAGCTGCTCACCGACGAAGGCGCGGGCACGATGATCGAAGGCGCAAGCGCGATGAATATGGAACCGTCAGGAGGAAACAGAAAATGAGCAATATTCAGGCATTGGACAGGGACTACGTCGCCAACACCTACGCCCGCTTTCCGGTGGAGCTGGTTTCGGGGAAGGGGTCGCTGCTGAAGGGCGCGGACGGCAAGGATTACATCGACATGGGCTCCGGCATCGCCGTAAACGGCTTCGGCGCGGCGGACGACCTGTGGATGCAGGCCGTCGTCGACCAGCTGGGCAGGATCCCCCACAGCTCGAACCTGTACTACACCGAGCCCTGCGCGAAGCTGGCGGAAATGCTGTGCAAGCGAACGGGCATGAAGAAGGTGTTCTTCGGCAACTCCGGCGCGGAGGCCAACGAGTGCGCCATCAAGGTGGCCCGCAAGTACTCCGCCGACAGGAAGGGGTCTGGCTGCCACACCATCGTGACGCTGAAAAACAGCTTCCACGGCCGCACGCTGGCCACCCTTTCCGCCACCGGCCAGGACCACTACCACGAGCTGTTCCAGCCGCTGGTGCCCGGCTTTGAGCACATCGCCCCCGGCGACATGAACGCGCTGAAGGCCATCGACGCCAGGACCCCCGTGGCCGGCATCATGATCGAGTGCGTGCAGGGCGAGGGCGGCGTGGTGCCGCTGGAGGCCGAGTTTGTCAAAGCCCTGGCGGACTACGCCCACGAGCACGACATCCCGCTGATGGTGGACGAGGTGCAGACCGGCAACGGGCGCTGCGGCCAGCTCTACGCCTACATGACCTTCGGCATCCAGCCCGACATCGTCTCCACGGCCAAGGGGCTTGGCGGCGGCCTGCCCATCGGCGCGTGCCTGATGGGCGAGAAGGTGCGGGACGTGCTGGCCCCCGGTGACCACGGCTCCACCTTCGGCGGCAACCCCGTCGCATGCGCGGGCGGACTCAGCATCCTCAGCCGCATCGACGACGCGCTGCTGGAGGGCGTGCGCCAGCGCAGCGCCTACATCTTCGACCGGCTCACCGGCGCCCCCGGCGTCGAAGGCGTCAGCGGCTTGGGCCTGATGATCGGCGTCAAGACGGTCAAGCCCGCCCGGGAGATCGTTATGAAGTGCCTGGAAAACGGCGCGCTGTTCCTGACCGCCAAGGATCGCGTACGCATGCTGCCCGCGCTGAACATCCCTATGGATTTGCTGGAGAAGGCCATTGAGATACTGAAGGAAGCGTGCAGGTAGACGGGCATCCCACGGGCAAGCGCCATGCCGACGATTGGCATGGCGCTTGCTCTTACAGGAAGACAGTACTGTTTTGCAGTTCGATGGTTACAGCTCAGCGTCCTGATTATTCAGAACCCCTCCGCCTCGCTTCGCTCAGCACCTCTCCTTTCAGGGGAGGCTTTTGGAGGTTGCCTCCCCTGAAAGGGCAACACTGTCAACTTAAGGAGCGGCTTCTCCAAAAGCCTTCTCCTTTGGAGAAGGTGGATTGCCGCGAAGCGGCAAGACGGATGAGGTCCTTTGCGGATGGATTCGCGCCTTTATTGCGTCAGAGTCGCGAAGCAGAGCGTGAGGGGGACCTCATCAGTCTGGCCTGACGCTTCGCTATGCCTTCGGCCGGCCAGCCAGCTTCCCCAGATGGGAAGCCTTTTGGACGCTGTTCGCCCTGATTCTGTTAAGAACTTGCTCAAAGTTGACAGCGTTACCCTTTCAGGGAAGCTTTTGGAGGTTGCCTCCCCTGAAAGGGGAGGTGGCCCCGCCACAGGCGGGGTCGGAGGGGTTCCACCGTGTCGACCCTGAGCTGTAACCAGTTCGATGCTTTGGCCGAGAAGAAGTCGCCGTATATCCTTGACAGAAAACGATAATTTCGGTAATATTCCTACTGAAGGACACACACAGACAGGGAGGTTGAAGTCATGAAAAAGCTTTCGGTATGGTTCGTGTCCATGATACTGGTTGGCGCGATGATGCTCGTCTTCGGCGCGTGCTGCGCGGAAGGCTCCGACTGGCAGGACAGGCTGTCCCAGGTGGAGGGCGTGAGCGGCGTGGAGGCCATCCCCCTGGACCCGAACGCCCGGTTCTTTGAGGAGAAATACCTGGTGATCTTCGAGCAGCCGTTGGACTGGAACGACCCGGACGCGGGCAGCTTCCCCCAGCGGGTGGAGATCGGGCTTCGGAAGGATGCCCCGCTGGCGGTGCTGGAGACCAACGGCTATACGCTGCGGGACAAGTTTCCGGGCGTGCAGGAGGGCTTGGCCGGGCTGGGCATAGACGACGCGCCGGAAATCAGCCAGCTGTTCGGCGCAAACTACGTCAATGTGGAGCATCGCTTCTTCGGCGGTTCCAGGCCGGCGGACATGAGCAACACCGATACGCGCTACTGGGAATACCACACGGCGGAGAATGCCGCGAGGGACTATCACCGGATCTACCAGGCCCTGTCCCCGCTGCTGGGCGACTTGTGGGTCGCCACAGGCAGCAGCCGGGGCGGGGAGATGACGAACGTATACGCCTACTATTTCCCGGAGGACATGCGCGTCTACGCGCCGTATGTGGCGCCCTGCCCCATGAGCTCGGAGGACGCCCGGTTCTATGAATTCGTGTATACGAAAATCGGGGACGACGCCTACGGCCCGGAGCAGGCGGCCGAGCTGCGCGGCCTGGTCACGGACTTCCAGGTGGAGCTGATGAAATACAAGCAGGCACTGCTGCCCGTCATGGAGGAGAAGGCGCTTGCGCAGATGGGCTACGTCTACCAGGAGCAGATGGCGTTCGACCAGCTCTACGACGTGATCGTGCAGGAATTCGCCCCCCAATTCTGGCAGTACCAGCGCGTCAGCTTCGAGGACCTGCGCGCGATACTGGAGATGCCGGACGGGACCCCGGAGGCGCTGCAGGCGAAGCAGGACGCTGAATTTGACATGCTGATGCAGATCCAGACGCCGATGGACTGGGCCGTCAACGCCTTTGCCTGGCCCTACTATGTCAACGCCGCGACGACCTACGGACAGTATCACTATGACTTCTCCTGGCTCCGGGCGGCGCTGGCGGCGGCGGGCGTGGAGAACGCGCTCAGCGTGACGGAGGAGATGGAGGACGGCCTCATCTGGAGGCTCGTATTCACGGAGGCGCAGCGGGCCGCCTTCACCTACGACGGCGCCTTCGCCGAGTCGCTGGCCGCGTCCATAGACACGACCCAGGCAAAGCACCTGATGATCTACGGCGCGACGGATCCGTGGATCAGCCTGCGCCTTCCCGACACGGACAACCCCAATGTCGCGGTCTTCGTCCATCCCACCGCGCCGCACACCGCCATAATCTCCACGATGCCGGAGGAGATGAAGGACGAGGCGATCGCGATCCTGCTGGACTGGCTGACGGGCGCAGACGAGTAGGGACAGGCCAGATCGAAACAGAGCCAGGCGCTCCAGCCCTGCAATTCAGGGCGAGGCGCCTGGCTCTTTCTATAATTCAGGCTGAATGTATTTGCCGGATCAGAGCGCGTTTCCATAGCCCGGAATGCGCATGTTCGGGATTTTTGAAAAGCGCTGTATTATTATCACTTCTATCACTCTGCCTTGAAGCCTCGAATCGCCGCATCCAGCGCGGCCAGCGTGGCGTCGCCCTGGCCGTGGATGAACTTGGCGGTGTAGCTGACGGTGCGATCGCCGGTGGAATCCATCAGCCGCAGCATATCCACCAGCGTATCCCCCACATAGTAGGAATACAGTCCCGCGGGCAGCTGCTTGCCGCCGATCTCATAGCGCTTGATCTCCTCGAAGTCCGCCAGGGCTTCGCCGTATTTTTGGCGGATGTGGGGCGTGTACTGCTCGCGGATGTATTCATAGGGTTCTCCCAGCAGGTCCTCGCTGCGGAAGACGATCACATAGGGGATCTTTCCGGCGTTCTGCGTGTAGATCGATATGCCCGTGCCCTCCTGATAGTCCCAGCTGTAGGCGGGGTCCGCCACTGTCGTGAAGCCCTGCTCGGGACAGGCGATCACAGCCAGGTTCCCGTCGGGTTCAGTGTCGGCAGGCTTCTGTACAGCGTCCCTGGCGGTCAGCGACCGGGAGAAGCCCGCCAGCGCCGCCACCTGCTGCGCCTCGGCCAGCAGCGCCGCGCCATAGCCGCCGTCGGCTTTGTCCAGCACCGCCGCGCCGTCGTAGACGGTGTGCTCGAGCGCCTTCGACCAGCCGCAGAGCAGGGCGGATTCCCCCAGCAGGCCCTCGTATTCCACGGTATAGTAGGCCGCGTCGCCGGTAGCCGGCCTGTAGATCATATAGGCCCGATAGCACTGCGGCTCAACCTCTGGCCGGGGCATTTCAATCTGCATGACGGTCGCGCCGTCCCCGGTCTCATACAGATGAACGGCGTAATCCTCGGCCTGATAGGGATATTCCACGCCGTTCTCATCGGCCAGGGAGGTCCACAGCCGGTAGACGCCCTTTTCCTCCAGCACCTGCAGCATGTTCGCGGGATCGTCGTAGAAGTAGCGGGGCAGGGCGCTGTGCTCAAAGTGATAGCGCGCCTGGGCCAGCGTCGCTCCCCCCGACGCGGCGGCGTCCTGCGCCCTGTCCGCAGGCGCGTCGGCCTGCTCCGCCCCCGCGCCCGGATAGAATTCCACGTTCTGCACCACATCGTCGATCTGCTTGCACATCGCGTCGTATTCGGCCCGGATGCCATCCTCCGGATAGGCCGGGTAATCGGTGGGCAGCTGGAGGTAGTAGTTCATCGAGGAGGCCTCGCTGAAGCCCAGGTATTCAAAGCGGGGCAGCTGGGAAAAGCTGCCGTTCACGCTGGCGCCCAGCATGAACAGTAAGCCGCCGTCGGGAAGGCCTTCAGCCTGGTATTTGTCGTAACTGGCAATCTGGTAGAAGCTGACGCCATACTCCCCCGGCATGGCCATCACCTTGCCCCGCCAGTCGGCGGGCAGCTTCAGGGACAGCTCCTGGAAGTAGTAGATCGGACTGCCGTCCTCGAGGATGTCGTCGGCGTAGTCGAAAAGCGACATCGGCTCCGCCAGAGCGGGCAGGGCCAGCGCCAGCAGCGCCAGCAAAAGGACCGTCACTCGTTTCACCTGTATTACCTCCTTCTGTATCGCGGCATGCGTTTTACATGGACAGTTCTCATATTTTACGCTTCTATCATACAGAAAAAGCGTCCGCCTGTCAAGTCAAGGCGGACGCAAACCGTCAGTCGTCTATCAGATGACTCTCACATACTTGGCAAGGATCCAGCCGCTCTTGCCGTTCCATTTCACCTTGATCCAGGGCTTGCCCTCGACGTACACCAGCTCGCCGGTATAGTTGGCAATGGCGCCGGACGTGGTCTTGGCGATGACTTTCTGCTTCTCGCCGGGCAGCTCATGGATGTTGACACCGGCCTTGACGGCCTGTACCTTCTGGTTCTTGCCACCGGAGATTTTCTCCAGTTCCTCTGCGTTCAGCTCCAGGATGTTCTCGTTGTTATCCATGATCACACGCTCCTTTTCTCTGTGTAATTCGGTCGATTTTGTCCCTTGCTTCGTGAACAGTATACCGCGGCGACCGTCACAGAACCGTCACACAGGGGACCGGGGCCGCGGGTCAATAGTGATCGAAGGTCGCCTTTTCCCGGATATGCGATCCCACCTTCTCCTCCATCTTCTGCTTTATCGGATGGGACAGGAATTCGCCGATCCGCTCCTCCTGTTCGATGTTGACCGCGATCATCACGTCGAAGTCGTCCTCCTGCCGGCAGCTTCGATAAATCACCGGATGATTCATCCAATCCAGCGCATCGTCAAGCTTGCGAAGGCTCTTCCACAGCTTTTCCTGGACTTCCACCGGATCGGTCCCGGGAACCAGCTTCAGCAATTCATAGTGCTTCATGGCTTTTCTCCTCGCCTGGAAATGCCGGGCCGTGAAGCAGCCCGGCAAAGCTCGTATTACAGTGTCACCTCGTCGCTGAACAGGTCGGCCAGCACCTTCTCCTTCACGTCCCCGATGGTGATCTCACGGATCTTCTGCCTCAGGGGCAGCACGCTGCGGGGGGAGACCGACAGCTCGTCGATGCCGATGGCCAGGAAGGTCTCGGTCAGCTCCAGGTCAGCGCCCAGCTCGCCGCAGATGCCCACCCAGACGCCGTTCCTGTGGGCGTTGTCGCAAACCATCTTCAAAAGCCGCAGCACCGCCGGGTGATGGGGATTGAAGAAGCGGCCCAGGTCGTTGTTCTGGCGGTCGCAGGCCAGGGTATACTGGGTCAGGTCGTTGGTGCCGCAGGAGAAGAAATCCACCAGCTTGGCCAGGCGGTCGCTCATCACCGCGGCGGCGGGGGTCTCGATCATGATGCCAATCTGCACGTCGTCGGCGAAGGGCTTGCCCTCCTGGGTCAGCTCCTTCTTGACCAGCTCGCACATCTTCTTGGCTTCCTTGACCTCCCAAACGCTGGTGACCATCGGGAACATGATGCCCAGCTTGCCGAAGGCGGAGGCGCGGTACAGCGCGCGCAGCTGGGTCTTGAAGATCTCGGGCCGGTTCAGGCAGATGCGCAGGGCGCGGTTGCCCAGGGCCGGGTTCTCCTCCCTGGGCATCTCGAAGTAATCGATTTGCTTGTCCGCGCCGATGTCCAACGTGCGGATGACGACCTCCTTGCCACCCATGTCGGAGAGGACCTTCTTGTAGGCCTCAAACTGGTAGTCCTCGGTGGGATAGTCGGAGCAGTTCAGGTACAGGAACTCGGAGCGGAACAGGCCCACGCCGCCGCCGTCGTTGCTCAGCACCACGGGCACATCCTCGGGGTTGCCGATATTGCAGAACACCTTGATGCTCTGGCCGTCCCTGGTGACGTTGGGCTGGCCCTTCAGCTGCTCCAGCAGCTTCTGGCGCTTCAGCTGCTCCTCCCGCTTGGCCATCATCACGGCCTTGGTGGCCTCGTCGGCGTCCAGCACCACGGTGCCGGTGGCGCCGTCCACGATGCAGTCGCGGCCCTCATATTCGGGCTTCAGCTGGTCGCCCACGCCGATGATGGCGGGAATGCCCATGGTGCGGGCCAATATGGCCGTGTGGCTGGAACCGCTGCCGCCCTCGGTGACGAAGGCCAGAATCTTGCTCTTGTCCAGCTGCACGGTCTCCGACGGGGCCAGGTCGTCCGCCGCCAGGATCACGGGCACGGGGCTGTCGATGCCGCCCTGCACCACGCCGGTCAGTATGCCGATGATGCGGCCGGAGACGTCCTTCACGTCGGCGGCGCGGGCCTGCATATAGGTGTCGTCCATCTGGGCGAACATGTCGGCAAACTGGGCGGCGACGTCGGTGACGGCGGCCTCGGCGTTCTGCTTTTCCTCCTTGATCAGGCCTTCGATGGCCTCGACGTAGTCGTCGTCCTCGGCCATCATCTGATGGGTTTCGAACAGGAACGCGGCCTCCTCACCGGCCTCCTTGAGGGCTTTTTCATACAGCTCGCCCAGCTGGTCGATGGCCTTCTTCTGGGCGGCCTTGAAGCGGTTCCACTCGGCGGCGGCATCCTCCACCTTGATGCGGCGGATGACGCTCTTCGCGCGCTGGTAGTAGTACAGCGGCCCCATGGCCACGCCGGCGGATACGCCCTTGCCCTGGATAGAAATCATATTTATCTACTCCTTTTATATTATTTCGCGCCGTACTCCACGCCGTTCAGGTCGTCGGAGTTGGTCAGCAGCACGGCCACGGTGTCGCTGTAGCCGGCGGCCTTGATCTTCGCGCGACTGAAGCGGATCAGGGGCTGGCCGGCCTTGACCTGGTCGCCCTCCTTCACCAGGCATTCGAAGCCGTCGCCGTTCATGGCCACGGTATCCACGCCCACGTGAATCAGCAGCTCCATGTCGTTGGCGGCGACGCCCACGGCATGCCTGCTCTCGGCCACAGAGGTGATCTCGCCGTCAAAGGGCGCGACCACGACCTCGTCGGTGGGCTGCACGCCCACGCCCACGCCCAGCACGCCGGAAGCGAAGGTGTCGTCCGGGATCTGGTCATAAGGGATGACGTTGCCCTTCACGGGCTGCAGCACGGTGCCGTTGGCGCAGCGGATGACGCTGGTGGTGGGCACCTCGAGCTTCGCCGGAGCGGGGGCCGCGGCGGCCGGGGCGGGCTTGGGAGCGTCTTCCTTCCATATGACGGTGGTCACCAGGAAGGCAATGCCCGCGGAGATGAGCAGCTCGACGCAGTAGATCGGGATGTTGTTGATGGCCAGCAGGCCGGGGATGCCGGTGACGCCGTAGGTGGTCGCGCCCAGGTGGGTCAGGGAGCCAAACAGCGCGCCCACCGCGCCGCCGATGACGCCGGCGATGAAGGGCTTCATGAAGCGGAAGTTCACGCCGAAGATGGCGGGCTCGGTGATGCCCAGGGACGCGGACAGCGCGGAGGGGAGCGCCACGGACTTCAGCTTATTGTTGTGGCACTTCACGGCAACCGCGAGGCAGGCGCCGAACTGGGCGAAGTTGGCCGCCGAGGCGATGGGCATCCAGATATTCAGGCCCAGCGCGCCGGACAGCATGCCGGCCTCGATGACGTTGTACATGTGGTGCAGGCCCATGACCACGGTCCAGGGGTACAGCGCGCCCATGATCAGCGCGCCGATGCCGCCGGTGGAGGTGACCAGCCACTCAGCGCCCTTCAGCACCCAGTTCTCCAGCACGGAGAAGATGGGGCCGATGACCACGAAGGTGGCGAAGGCGGTGACCAGCACGGTGACCAGGGGGGTGACGAACAGGTCGATCATCTCCGGCACCTTCTTGTGCAGCCACTTCTCAAGGGTCGACATCAGCAGGACGGCCAGTATGACGGGTATGACGTGGCCCTGGTAGCCCACCTGGGCGATCTTGACGATGCCCAGGTTCCATACCGCGGGCTGGTTGGTGGGGCTGACGGTCCAGGCGTTCATCAGGCCCGGATGGACCATCATCATGCCGATGACCGCGCCCAGGTAGATGTTGCCGCCGAACACGCGGGCCGAGGACACGGCCACCAGTATGGGCAGCAGGGCGAAGGCGGTGTTGGCCACCATGTCCAGGAAGCCGAACCAGCCGGAGTCTGCGAAGGACGGTATGGCCTTGGCCAGCGCCTCCACCAGGCCCATCATCAGGCCGGAGGCCACGATGGCGGGCAGGATCGGGACGAACACGTCGCCGGGGGTCTTCAGGATCTTCTTCCACAGGGGCATCTTGCTGGCCGCGGCGGCCTTGACGTCGGCCTTGGTGGCGGCGGAAGCGCCGGTGACGGACAGGAATTCGTCGTAGACCTTGTTGACGGTGCCGGTGCCGATGATCAGCTGCAGCTGACCGTTGGATTCGAACATGCCCTTGACGCCGTCGATGTTCTCCAGAACCTCCTTGTTGACCTTGCTGTTGTCTGCGATGACCAGCCTGAGGCGTGTGGCGCAATGCGCCGCGCTGATGACGTTGGATCCTCCGCCGATATTGGCGGCGATCTCTTCAGCGCATTTGCGATAGTCCAGTGCCATAGATCTCTCCCCTTCTTCTTTGTTCTCAGGCTTTAATGTCCGTTTCCGGCATGGAAACACACATAAACCTTCGATTAATTTTCATTTTACTATACTTGGGTACAAAAGTAAAGCGGAAAGTGTGTTTTTTCTTGTTTTCGTTAAATGTGTTTTGAAAAGGTAACAGCAGGGGCGGCCCGGGTCATGGGCCGCCCCTGCTGTCATACTGTCCAATCTGTCATTGCGCCGGCGCGATCGTACAGCTGCCGTCGGTAATTCTCAACGCCGTGCCTTCCTTCAATGTGATGGGCAGGCTGTCCCCCGCCTTCATGTCATAGCGCTTCAGCACGTCGCCATAGTCGCCGACGATCTCCACGGTCATGTCGATCACGTCCTTCGCCACGCCGCCCAGCATGCCGAACAGCGCGCCGAATTCGTTGCCGCCGCCGTCCAGCGCGTCCAGCGCGCCGCCCAGGGAATCGTAGGCGTCGTTCATCTGTTCCCCCGCCGTGGCGGTACAGGTCAGCGTGTAGGTTCCGGGCACGATGTCCTCGCCGATGATGTACTTGCCCTCCCGGAGCGTCCGCCCCTCGGCCTCCTGGGCGAGGGCCGCGCCTGCGCCAAACGCCGCCAGCAGCGCCAGCGCGACGATCAGAACCACGTATTTTTTCATCTGCAATACCCCCTTTGTGATTGGTGCCTGAATTATACCACGCAAAGGGGCGGCGGTTGTCGGAGATGTCCGACAAGTGGAGAAAATTCTGATATGTCGAGATGTATGAGGAAACGCCAAGGGTACGTTCAGAGGCAATAGGAATAGCTGCTGCCGCGCCCCAAAGCCTTCCCCAGCGACCGAAGGGGGTGGGTCAGGGGAAGGTGGGCCGGCCGCAAGGCCGGGTCGGTAGAGGTCGTTCCCCTGCGGTATCGGCGGTTTGCGTATTTTCTCCCGGGAGAACGACCTCTTCCGTCTTGGGCAAAACAATGCAAGCATTTTTTGCCGAAGCCACCTTCCCCTGAACCGGCAGCTTCGCTGCCTGGGGAAGGCTTTGGGGTGCCGCGTCAGCGCGACAAATCAGAAATCCCTCGCGGTAAAAACAAGCCCCTGGATGGAGGCTCACGCCTACCATCATCAAAAGGAGCGATGTCTATGCCGCAAAGCTACGACCACACCGTCACCGGGCAGGTCATCCGCCGCCTGCGCCTGGAGCGCGGGATGTCCCAGGAAATCCTCTCCGGCCTCGCCGCCCTCTCCCGCAGCCACCTGGCCGAGATCGAAGTCGGGAAGGACAACGCGAGCGTCGAAACCCTCTGGAAAATCGCCGGTGGGCTGGACATCCGCCTGAGCGAGCTGCTTCGCCGGGTGGAGGACGAAATCGAGCGCCGCGCATAGTCGCGCGGCGCTCCCCGAACAGCCAGACCGGAAATCCGGCCCGACACAATCATGCAATGGAGGTAGATTCATAACGACACCGAAGGAAGAATTACCCCTTCCGGCAACATCCTGAGAATTCCCCATTTCCCCATTTTTATCATTTACAAACCCATCTTAATATGATAGAATAATCATGGTATCATCTGTGCTACGTGCATGCATTGATCACGGTGTACGGATGCAATCCCCCTGGGGGAGACAGAATCTACTATATTATGAAGGGGAGTCGAGCATCGTGAAAGACACCTTTCGCGGCGGCGTTCACCCGGCAGGGCGCAAGGAACTGAGCCGGGACGTCCCGCTGCGCGAATTCCTGCCGACGGGCGAGATGGTTTTCCCGCTTTCCCAGCACATCGGCAAGCCGGCCAAGCCCATCGTGAAAAAGGGCGACACCGTGCTGGTGGGCCAGCGCATCGCCGAGGCGGACGGCTTTGTTTCCGCTCACGTCATCTGTTCCTGCTCCGGCACGGTGAAGGGCATCGAGAAGCGGCTGACGCTGATGGGCTCGATGGCCGACTGCATCGTGGTGGACAACGACGGCCAGTTCACCCCCGCCGAGGATTACTCCCGGCGGCAGGACACGGCCTCCATTGCCAACGGGGATATACTCTTCCGCATCCAGAGCGCGGGCATCGTGGGCCTGGGCGGCGCGGGCTTTCCCACCCACGTAAAGCTGCAGCCCAAGAACCCGGATCTGATCCGCTACGTCATCGCCAACGGCGCGGAGTGCGAGCCCTACCTGACCTGCAACGACCAGCTGATGCGCAGCGAGGCCGACGCCATCGTCGAAGGGCTGGAGCTGGTGCTTCGGCTGTTCCCCAACGCCGAGGGCGTCATCGGCATCGAGCGCAACAAGCCCGAGGCCATCGAGGCCATGCAGAAGGCCGTCTCCGGCAAGGCCCGCATGCGGGTGCTGGGGCTTAAGACCAAATACCCCCAGGGCGGCGAGCGCAGCCTGATCCAGGTGATCGCCGGCGTGGACTTCCCGATCACCAAGCTGCCCGCCGACGTGGGCTGCGTGGTGGACAACGTGGGCACGCTCTACGCCATCCAGCGGGCCGTGGTGTTCAACGAGCCGCTGTATAAGCAGGTGTTCACGCTGACCGGCGACGCCGCGGCGAAGCCCGGCAACTGGATCGTGCGCGACGGCGCCAGCTTCGCGGAGCTACTGCAGGCCTCCGGCGGAATCAAGGACGGCGTGCTTCTGAAAAAGGCGCTGGTGGGCGGCCCGATGATGGGCATCGCGCTGAGCAGCCTGGACGTGCCGATCCAGAAGCAGAACAACGGCCTGACGCTGATGACCGAGGATCCCAACGAGATCGCCGAGGCCCAGATGACGGCCTGCCTGCACTGCGGGCGCTGCACCACCGTCTGTCCGGTGGGCCTGCTGCCCCAGCTGATGGCCGACGCCGCCATCGACCACGACTACCAGCGCTACGAAGAAAAGCTGTACGGCCTTGAGTGCATCCAGTGCGGCAGCTGCACCTACATCTGCCCGGCCAAGCGGCCCCTGATGCAGATCTTCAAGCAGACCAAGGCTGAAATCATGGCGCAGAAGCGCGCCCAGCAGGCGGGAGGTAAAAAATGAATACGATGCTGAATCTATCCTCCAGCCCCCACGTTAGGGATCGGTGGACCACCGCCTACATCATGCGGGTGGTGCTGCTGGCGCTGTTGCCGGCCACGCTGGTCGGCGTGATCCACTTCGGCCTGCACGCGCTGCTGGTGGTGCTGCTGAGCGTTTTCACCGCCGTGCTGTGCGAGCTGGTGTTTGACAAGCTGTGCCACAAGCCGGACACCTGGAAGGACGGCAGCGCCGCCGTGACCGGCCTGCTGCTGGCCCTGTCGCTGTCCCCGACGGTGCCGCTGCACCTGCCGGTGCTGGGCAGCATGTTCGCGATACTGATCTGCAAGTGCTGCTTCGGCGGGTTGGGCAAGAACTTCATCAACCCCGCCCTGGCCGGGCGCTGCTTCCTGCTGATCTCCTTCAGCGGCTCGATGTCCGCCTTCTCCCCCGACGCCGTCTCCTCCGCCACCCCGGTGGCGCTGCTTCTGAACGGCGATCAGGTGAGCGTCACCAAGATGTTCCTGGGCCTGACCAACGGCGTCATCGGCAACTCCGCGCTGGCGCTGCTGGCGGGCGGCCTGGCGCTGTGGGCCTTCGGGTTCATCCACGGCGAAATCTGCTTCTCCGTGCTGGCCATGTTCACGCTGACCATCGGGCTGTTCGGCGGCCAGGGCTTCAACCTGCCCTTCCTGCTGGCCCACATCAGCGGCGGCGGCGTGGTGATGGCGGCCTTCTTCATGGCCACCGACTACGTCACCAGCCCCGTCACCAAGCTGGGCCAGGCGATCTACGGCTGCCTGATCGGCCTGCTGGGCGGCATATTCCGCCTGTACGGCGGCACCGCCGACTCCTTCAGCTACTGCGTGATCACCGGCAACCTGTTCACCCCGCTGATCGACCACTACATCGTGTCCAGGCCCTACGCCTTCACGCAGTATTCCATCATCAAGCAGGCGCGCGCCTCCGGCATCCCGCTGTACAAGCGCATCCCCCGCCCGGTCCTGGTGCTGACGGTGATCGCCGCCATCGCGGGCCTGGCCCTCAGCGGCGTCTACGGCATGACCAAGGACATCATCGCCGACCAGCAGCGGGCGGCCCAGGCAGCCTCCTACCTGGTGGTCTGCCCCGACGCCGACCACTTTGAAACCGACGAGGCCCTGGATAAGGCCATCACCGATATGAACGGCGTGGTCTACGGCTCGAGCTTCGGCCGCGCGACCATCAACGAGGCCTTCGCCGCCATCGACGGGGCGGGCCAGGTGACCGGCCATGCCATCAGCGTCACCACCGCCGACGGCTACCACGGCAACATCACCCTGGCGGTGGGCATCGACGACGACGGCTCGCTGAACGGCATCTCCTTTACCGAGCTGAACGAGACCGCGGGCCTGGGCATGCGGGTGGACGAGGAAGAATTCAAGGGCCAGTTCACCGACAAGGCCGTGGAGAAGTTCACGCTGAACAAGGCCGGCGGCTCCACCGCCGAGGACGAGATCGACAGCGTCTCCGGCGCGTCCACCACCTCCGGCGCGGTGGTCAACGCCGTCAACGCCGCCCTCGACTTCTACAAGAATACAGTGAAGGGGGCAGCCTGAGCATGAAAAACAAATACTTTGAACGCCTGTACAACGGCGTGATCAAGGAAAACCCCACGCTGATACTGATGCTGGGCATGTGCCCCACCCTGGCGGTTTCCACCCGGGCCATGAACGGCATCGGCATGGGCCTCTCCACCACGGCGGTGCTGATCTGCTCCAACCTGGTGATATCGCTGCTGCGCAAGGCCATTCCCGACGAGGTGCGCCTGCCCAGCTACATCGTGATCGTGGCCTCGCTGGTGACGGTCACCGAGCTGCTGATCCAGGCCTACCTGCCCTCGCTGTACGCCGCGCTGGGCATCTACATCCCGCTGATCGTGGTCAACTGCATCATTCTCGGCCGCGCCGAGGCCTATGCCAACAAGCACACCCCGCTGCTCTCCGTGATGGACGGCCTGGGCATGGGCATCGGCTTCACCATCGCGCTGACGCTGGCGGCCCTGCTGCGCGAGATCCTGGGCAACGGCACGGCCTTCGGCTATCAGCTGCTGCCCAAGAGCTTCGAGCCCATCGGCATCTTCATCCAGCCGCCGGGAGCGTTCCTGGTCATCGCCTTCATCATCGCGGTGATGAACGCCATCGGCATCAAGACCCGCCAGCGCAAGCTGGTGGAGAGCGGCTGCGACGGCATGTGCGCAAACTGCACCGCCGCCTGCGATAAATCCGGGGAGGTGAGCGCCAAGTGAACAACAGCCTGATCATGATCATCGTCTCCGGCGCACTGATCAACAACGTGGTGCTGAACCAGTTCCTGGGCATCTGCTCGTTCCTGGGCGTGTCCAAGCAGATGAAGGCCTCCGCCAGCCTGGGCGGCGCGGTGATCTTCGTCATCACCATCGCCTCGGCGGTGGCCAGCCTGCTGTACGACTACGTGCTGGCGCCCCTGGGCCTGGACTACATGAAGACCATCGTGTTCATACTGGTCATCGCGGCCCTGGTGCAGATCGTGGAGATGTTCCTGAAGAAGAAGTCTCCCGCCATCTACCGGTCGCTGGGCATCTACCTGCCCCTGATCACCACCAACTGCGCGGTGCTGGGCGTGGCCCTGACCAACGTGCAGGACGGCTACAACTTCACCCAGTGCGTTTTCTCCGGCTTCGGCACGGCCGTGGGCTTCACCATCGCCATCGTGCTGCTGGCCAGCATCCGAAGCCGCATCCGCGAGGAGGATCTCCCCGCCCCGCTGCGCGGCGCGCCCATCGTACTGATTTCCGCGGCGTTGATGTCCATTGCTTTCATGGGCTTCTCCGGCCTGTCGTTCTGACGGAAGGGGGATAGACATGATAACCATCATCATTACAACGCTTGTCATCGCCGCCATCGGCCTGGTGGTCGGCGTGGGCCTCGTGTTCACCGGCGATAAATTCAAGGTGGAAGTGGATCAGCGCGAGAGCGCCGTGCGCGATGCTCTGCCCGGCAACAACTGCGGCGCCTGCGGCTTCGCCGGCTGCGACGCGCTAGCGGCGGCCATCGCCAAGGGCGAAGCGCCGGTGAACGCCTGCCCGGTGGGCGGCGAGCCGGTGGCCCAGAAGGTCGGTGAAATCATGGGCCAGAGCGCCGGGGCGACCGAGCGTAAGGTGGCCTTCGTGCGCTGCAAGGGCAGCTGCGACGTGACCCACAACCAGGGCCATTACATCGGTATACAGGACTGCCGCAGCGCCGTGCTGGCCGGGCTGAACCTCACCGATTGCGGCTACGGCTGCCTTGGCCTGGGCTCCTGCGCCGCCGCATGTCCCCAGGACGCGATCCAGGTGGTGGACGGCGTGGCCATGGTCAACCGAAAGCGCTGCATCGGCTGCGGCCTGTGCGCGAAGGCCTGCCCCAGGGGACTGATCGAACTGGTGCCCGCCTCCAAGCGGGTCATCGTGCAGTGCTCCAACCACGACAGGGGCCCCCTGGTCAAGAAGGTCTGCACCGCCGGCTGCATCGGCTGTATGCTGTGCACCAAGCAGTGCGAATTCGACGCCATCCATGTCACCGGCAACCTGGCGCAGATCAATTATGGCAACTGCACCCAGTGCGGCAAGTGCGCCCAGAAGTGCCCCGCCAAGGTCATCACCCTGCCTCCGGCAAACTGACGCCGGACGGACGATAAGAAAGGGATGATAGATATATGGAAAAAAAGACGATCGCCATGCTGGTGGTATCGGCAGTGATCCTGATTCTGGGGGTCGTATTCGCCTGCGGCATCGGCCGGGGCGGCGAGGTGACCTACCAGAAGCCCGGCCCCTATACCGCCGAGCGCAGCAACGAATACAGCAATGTGCAGGTGACCATGACCATTCAGGGCGACCAGATACTCGACGCCGAGATCACCTCCTCCGGCGACAACGACCTGCTGACCGACGAGTTGCGCGCCGAGTGGGCTGACGCCATCGTGGTCAACCAGTCCTATGAGAACGACGTGATCTCCTCCGCGTCGCTGAAGTACTCCGCCGACTCCGTCAAGGAGGCCGCCGCGGACATCTTCACCCAGGCCGGACTGCCCACCCCCGAGCCTGCCGCCACGCCGGAGCCCGAGGCTGAAGCCCCCTCAGAAGAGGCGGCCGCGCTGGCCGACGGCAACTTTCACGTGACGAAGGAAACCGATTTCAGCACCATCGACGTGGGCATCACCGTCGAAGGCGGCAAAATCACCGACGCGAGCGTCACCTCCGAGGGCGCCAACGACCTACTCACCGACGACATCCGCAGCGCCTGGGCCCGGCAGATCGTGGAAAAGCAGAGTGTGGACACCGTCTCCGGCGTCACCGTCTCCTCCGATGCCGTACAGGAGGCCGTGGAGCAGCTGATGGTCCAGGTCAATGGCGGCGAAGCGGCCGCGGGCCTGAACGACGGTACCTATGCCGTGGAAAAGACCACCGATTTCAGCACCATCAAGGTTGAGATGACCGTCGAGGGCGGCAAAGTCACCGCCGCGACCATCACCTCCGAGGGCGCCAACGACCTGCTCACCGACGAACACCGCGCCACCTGGGCCGACCAGATCGTGAACAACCAGCCCGTGGACACTGTCTCCGGCGTCACGATTTCCTCCAATGCCGTGCAGGAAGCCGTCGAAGCGCTGATGGCACAGGCCGCCGGCGGCAGCGCATCCGCCGCGAACGACGCGAGGATCGCCGAACTGGAGGCCGCGCTGGCCGACGCCGAGGCCCGCGCCGAGGCCGCCGAAGCCAGGGCCGCCGAGCTGGAGTCCGCCAACGCAGCCACCGAGGCGAAGGTCGCCGAATTGGAGTCCGCCAACGCAGCCGCCGAGGCGAAGGTTGCCGAGCTGGAGTCCGCTGCTGCCGCGCTGGCCGTGGTCGGCGACGCCCAGTCCGAATCCGAAACCGGGGAAGCCGTCGATGCCCCCGTGGCTGAAATCGACAATCCCGACATCTCCCGCTTCGTGCGTCCCAGGCCCTCGCCTGTGGTTGTGAGCGACGAAACGGAAGCCCAGGAAGCTCCCGCCGAGGAAGCCGCCAACTCCGACATCTCCCGCTTCGTCCGCACCCGGCCCGCGACTGTGGTTGTGAGCGACGAAGCAGAGGAGGAAGAAGTCGAGGAAGCTCCCGCTGTTGAAGCCACAGCCCCCGACATCTCCCGCTTCGTCCGCCCCAGGCCCGTTCCTGTGGTTGTGAGCGACAAAGCAGAGGAGGAAGAAGTCGAGGAAGCTCCCGCTGTTGAAGCCACAGCCCCCGACATCTCCCGCTTCGTCCGCCCCAGGCCTGTGGCCGTGAGCGCTGACGAGACCGCAGAGTCTTCAGCCGAGCTGACCGGGGAAGAGCGACTCAAGGCCATACTGCCGAGCATCGTTACCACGATGGGCGACAACAAGGAAAACAGCTACGTAGTGGACTACCTGGAGCAGGATCCCTACCTGGTGAACATCTACGAGGGCTACGGCTTCGCCAAGGACTACGGCAGCGCCCGCGGCCATGCGTACACCCTGGAGGACCTGGCCAATACCCAGCGTCCCCACCCGAAGGCCAACTGCATCACCTGCAAGACCCCCGATTTGCACAAGATGATCGAGGAACAGGGCGTGGCCGTTTACTCGATGCCCTTCGACGAGGTCTTTCCCCAGATGACCAACAACGTCAGCTGCTACACCTGCCACGGCGACGACACGGGGGCCGGCGGCGCTCTGAAGATCACCCACCAGTATGTGAACGAGGCCCTGGGAGAGAACGTATCCACGATCGACCCCGCCACGCTGTCCTGCGGCCAGTGCCACATCGAATACTACTTCACCCCCGCCGACAGCGAGACCATGATGCCCTACCACAGCGTCGATGAGATGACGCCCGAGGCGATCCTGGCCTACTACGACGGCATGGGCTTCGCCGACTGGACCCAGGAGAGCACCGGCACCGCCATGCTGAAGGCCCAGCATCCCGAGATGGAGACCTTCCTGCAGGGCAGGCACGCGACGCTCCTGAACTGCGCCGACTGCCACATGCCCACGGAAGCCACCGACGCGGGCGTCGCCTATCGCAGCCACATGCTGGTAAGCCCCCTGGAAAGCGAGGCGCTGCTCGCCAGCTGCGCCCAGTGCCACGGCGACACCGACATGACAGCCCTCGTCAAGGGCATCCAGGAAAAGGTCACCGCCCGGGAGACCGAGGTGGGCAACCGGCTTTCCGCCATGAAGGACGCCCTGGCCACCGCGATGGCCTCGGGCGCCTGGAGCGAGGACGACCTGAACGCCGTTCGCAAGCTGCACCGCGAGGCCCAGTGGTTCTTCGACTACTGCTACGTGGAGAACTCCGAGGGCGCCCACAACAGCGAATTGTCCATGCACTGCCTGGACACCGCCGACGCCAGGATCGACGAGGCCATGGCGCTGCTGAATCCACAGGCGACCTGATCCTCCCAAACCCTGCAGGGGCGGCGATGCGCCGTCCGCCCGGAACGCGATCCGAACGCACAAGGCGGACGTCCATTGGACGCCCCTGCATTTCTGTTTGCCGCATACTGAAACACGCCGCAATACGTCTGCGGGGGTGCTTCGCGCCTTGACGGAAGCATCACCGACGACATTCTCTTTCGTCACAAGGGAGGCAATGACAAGACTTATGGCCGATAACAGCATGGGTTTTCAGGATTACCTGAAGAAAGAACTCGAAAACACCAAGGGAATATACGTTCCGGTCAGGGCGGGGTTCCTTCGCCGTCTTTTTATCAAGAGAACCAACTGTAAAAATCTCCACCCAAACCCGGACGATGAATTCTGCATACCGACAATCGGCCCCAATTCGGGAATCATTTCTCGATACAGTCAGGATTTCCGCAAGTTTGGAACCCGTTCCTCCGTCGACCATGAAACCGAACCGCTGACCGTGGAGAAAATCCGCCCCAGCGGGTATTTGATACTGAACGGCCATCATCGGTGGGCCGCGGCCATCATAACCAGGCAGCGCAGCCTGCCGATCCGAATCGTCGACCTGCCCATGGAAAAGGACATCCAAAGGATGCTCCAGCGTTCCAGGAGCAATCGGCGCGTGACCCTGGACCTGGATGAGGTGGTATTCCGCTCCGAAGGTGACGGACCTGTCGAAAAGCTTCCCTTTTCCCTGCGCTTCAGGAAGCGCCTCAGGCTCGGCATTCCCGCGCTGTTCCGCTTTTTCAGCGACAATGGCTATGACATATGGGTTTACTCCGCGAACTACTATTCGTTTAAGCAGGTCCTGGCGCTGTTCATGCTGTATCAAACCCGCGTGACGGGCATCGTCACGGGCACCGCCAGGAAGGGAAAACTTGCCGCCAGGTTTCGGGAGAACCTGAAAAAGAACCTGTCGGAGCACTATTCGACCACCATTCACATCGATGACCACGCGCTGCTTCGGGTGAACAGCGACACCGGGGAATATGAGGAGTACCCCATCGACGGCAGCGATTCGCAATGGTCTGCGAAAATCATGGAATTGATCGGAGCGTTGGATAAAAATGGGAAATAGAGAACAAACCCAAAAGATGCGCGTCTCCTTCGACCTGGACGAGGTACTCTTTGTCTCGCCGGAGACCCACAAGATCGAACCCCCGCCGCCCTTTCCGTTCAACAGGATATTCGTCGAAAGGCTTCGCCTGGGCGCCCCCGACCTGATCCGGCAGCTCCAGTCAATGGGCTATGAGGTATGGGTCTATACCTCCTCTTACCGCACAGAGCGATACATCAAGGGCCTGTTCCGGCTGTACGGCGTGCGCTTCGACGGAATCGTCAACGCCCCCCGGCACCTGAAGGAGGTCCAGCGGAACAACAAGACCATACTGCCCCAAAAAATGCCCAACCGATACCGGATCTCGCTGCACATCGACGATGAAATGGTCATCTGCACCTCGGCTCGCCAATATGGGTTTCACGCCTATCACCTGGACGCCCAGGACGACGATTGGAAGGAGAAGATCATCGCCCGGGCCAACGAAATCAAAAGGCTCGAAGAGAACGCCCATTAAGGCGCATCTGTCCTTCAATCGCACCGCTGCCGACGTCTGATGACCGATGATACGCAATGACGACTATGCTCAAGAAGATCTGGAAGTTCATTTCCTCAATGCGCTTTGCCATCGCGCTGCTGCTGATCCTGGCCTTGGCCTGCGCCGCCAGCAGCCTGATCACCCAGAACCAGACCTACGCCTGGTACAGCCAGCGCTATTCTGAGCGCACCGCCGCGCTCATCATGGCCCTGCGCCTGGACGACGCCTTCCACAGCCCCTGGTTCATCGCCATCACCGCGTTTTTGTGCCTGAACCTACTGCTGTGTAACCTGCTGCGCCTGCCCCAACTGATCCGCCGCACGAAAGCCGAGGCCCGCCCGGAGGATGCCTTGAAGCTGGCAGGCGACGCAACCGCCCCGGACATTCAGGACGCCGAAGCCGTATTTCAACAGCTGCGCATGCCAAAGCCCATCCCTTGCAAGACCGAAGACGGCCATGACGCGCTGTTCGCCGCCCGCAAATCTATCGGGCTGTGGGGCGCGTGGGTTTGCCACCTGGGGATCCTTCTGCTGATCCTGGGCTTCGGCCTGGGGCAGATGACCCAGCGGCAGTACGCGGTCTACGGCGTACCCGGGCAGATCAGGCGCATCGGCGACACCGAGTGCTTCCTGTCCATCGACGATTTCAGAGTCGATAAACGGGAGGACGGCTCTGTCGCCCAGTACACCACGGACATCACCGTGGAGAACGTCGCCTCCGCCGGGGGCAGGGATGGCAGCGCCTCCATCAGCGTCAACCACCCGGCCACGCTCTGCGGCATGAAGTTCTACCAGAATTCCACCGGCTGGGCCGCCCAGGTGGACGTGCTCAAGGACGGCGCGCCCATCCAGCAGGAGGTGATCTGCGCCGGGGACTACCTGAACGTCGCGGACAAGGAGGGCCTGGTGGTGATGCTGAACGCCTTCTACCCCGACTACGTGATGACTCCCGGCGTCGGCCCCTCCACCGCCTCCGACCAGCTGAACAACCCGGCCTACCTGTACTCGGTGTACTACCAGGGCCAGATCGTCGGCATGGACGCGCTGATGGACGGCGAGGAAATCACCATCGACGCCTACACCGTCAAATTCTCAAACCCCCAGAGCTACACGCTGATACAGATCAAGGTGGACCACTTCACCCCCCTGGCCCTCGTCGGCGGACTGGTGACGCTGCTGGGCCTGCTGCTGGCCCTGTATGTGCAGCCCTCGCGGGTGTGGGCCATCCGCCAGGGAGACGGCCTGTGGACCGTGTACGGCCAGAGCCGCAAGGGCGGCGCGCTGTTTGTGGAGCGCTTCAACAAGGCCATCGCGCAAAGGAGTCCTGAGCATGCTGCAGATTGAAAACACGCTGTTCACCATCGTCATGCTGGCGTATTTCGCCGCGATGATACTGTACTTCGCCTTCATCGCCGTGAAAAGGGACGGCGTGGCCCGGGTGGCCGTGGGGCTGCAGGCCGTCGGCTTTGCGCTGCACACGGCGGCCCTGGTATGCCGGGGCATCGGCGCGGGGCGACTGCCGCTGACCAACCAGTATGAATTTGCCACCTCCTTCGCCTGGGGGCTGTGCCTGGTCAGCCTGATCTTCGTGATCCGCTTCAAATTTCCTGTGCTGGGAGCCTTCGCCGCGCCGGTGATCTTTCTGATCATCGGCTACGCCGCGATGCAGAGCAAGGCGGTCAAGGAGCTGATGCCCGCCCTGCGCAGCAACTGGCTGGGCTTCCACGTCTCCACCGCCATCATCGCCTACGGGGCCTTCGGCGTGTCCTTCGTGCTGTCCGTCATCTTCCTGCTCCGGGATCGCATGAAGGCCAGCGGCTTCCTGGACCAACACATCCCGGACAGGGAGAAGCTGGACATGATCAGCTATCGCAGCGTATCCCTGGGGCTGCTGTTTCTGACCTTCACCATCATCACCGGCGCCATCTGGGCCGAGCGGGCCTGGGGCAGCTACTGGTCCTGGGACCCGAAGGAGACCTGGTCGCTGGTGACCTGGATCATCTACGCCATCTACCTGCACCTGCGCCTGCGCCGGGGCTGGCGTGGCCGCTCCGCCGCGATATTCGCCGTGGTCGGCTTCATCTGCGTGATGTTCACCTACCTGGGCGTGAACACCTGGCTGCCGGGGGTACACAGCTACGCGTAGGCGTCAAAGAAGCCATACAGCAAAACACCATGCCGTAATTCGACATGGTGTTTTGTCGTATGGCTGTTCCATCAGCGCGCCGAGGTGTGCATCAGCCATCCCTTGATATCGGAGACCCCGCGGTACTTCTCAAAACCGTCCTCTGTGCGCACCACCAGCGTCGGGGCCTGCCTGACGCCGTACTTGTCCGTCAGCTCCCGGGCGTCCGCCGCGTTCACCGCCGCGTACTTGACGCCCGCCCGGTCCAGCAGCGCCATGGCCGCCTTGCAGTTGGGACAGGTGGGGGACTTGAACAGTATCGCCTCCGCGCCCTCCAGCGCCTCGTGGAGGTCCTCGGCGGACACCTGGCCGATGGGCGAGACCTTCGTCTGTGCGGCAGGCGCGGCCTGCACGGCGTTCTCCGCCCGCTTCTCGGCCTCAGCCGCCTTTACTTCCTCCGTCTCCGGCTTCATCAGCACCTGGGCCGGTTCGCAGCAGCCCCGCTCCATCGTGGCCTCGATGGCGGCGTCCATGTTCGATTGGGCGGGCCTCGGGCCGGCGTGGGTCAGGCGGGACTTGCCGATGTCGTACAGCTTCCGGTCCCGGAACTCCTGGGCCTTGCCGTCGTTCCAGTTCTGCACCGGGCGGTAATAGCCCGTGATCCGGCTGTACACCTCCGTCTTTTGCCCGCACACCGGGCAGACGTACTGCTCGCCGGCCAGGTATCCGTGATCCCTGCACACGCTGTACGTCGGCGACATCGTGTAATAGGGCAGCTTGTAGTTCTC
>JAZTZK010000128.1:0-36562 GCA_045637485.1 Clostridia bacterium | reverse complement strand
TCTCTTCCTCGGTAGATTCATCCTCGGTAGCCTCTTCCTCGGTAGCCTCTTCCTCGGTAGCCTCCTCCTCGGTAGCTTCTTCCTCGGTAGCCTCTTCCTCAGTAGCCTCTTCCTCGGTAGCCTCCTCCTCGGTAGCCTCTTCCTCGGTGGATTCTTCCTCGGTAGCCTCCTCCTCGGTAGTCTCTTCCTCGGTGGTCTCTTCCTCAGTAGACGCCTCCTCAGACTGCTCTTCGGTGTTTTCACCCTCGGCAGTCTTTTCGTCAGGCTGTTCCTCGCCGTCTACGGTAGGCTGTTCTTCGTCAGACTGTTCCTCACCATCCACAGCGGGCTGTTCTTCGTCTGACTGTTCCTCGCCGTCTACGGTGGGCTGTTCTTCGTCAGACTGTCCCTCGACGTCCACGCCAGGCTGTTCTTCGTCAGGCTGTTCCTCGCCATCCACGGTGGGCTGTTCTTCGTCTGACTGTTCCTCACCGTCCACGGCGGGCAGCTCTTCGTCAGGCTGTTCCTCACCGTCCACGGCAGACTGTTCTATATCAGGTTGTTCCTCGCCGTCCACGGCGGGCTGTTCTTCCTCAGGTTGTTCCTCGCCGTCCACGGCGGGCTGTTCTTCCTCAGGTTGTTCCTCCCCATCCACGACGGGCTGTCCTTCGTCAGACTGTCCCTCGACGTCCACGGCGGGCTGTTCTTCGTCTGACTGTTCCTCACCGTCCATGGTGGGCTGTTCTTCGTCAAGCTGTCCCTCGCCGTCCACGGTGGGCTGTTCCATATCAAGTTGCCCCTCGCCGTCCACGGTGGGCTGCTCTATATCAGATTGTTCCTCACCATCTACGGCAGGCTGCTCTATATCAAGCTGTCCATCGCCGTCCACAGTGGGCTGCTCTATATCAGGCTGTTTCTCACCGTCCACGGCGGGCTGTTCAATATCAGACTGTTCCTCGCCGTCCAATGCGGTTTGTACGTCTTCTGATGATGCCTTCTCTTCTTCAGGCGCGTCGGACTCCCCGTCGTCCCCCACTTCTGCTTCGCCTTGCTGCTGGTCCGTGGGTTCACCATCCCCGAGGTCGGCCAATCCGACCGATGTCTGTTCATCCTCGGCGGGAACGCCTTCACCAGGCTGTCCCTCCTCCGAGGGCGCTATGTCTCCGAGGTCAGCCAATCCGACCGATGTCTGTTCGCCCTCGGCAGGAGCGCCTTCACCAGGCTGCCCGTCCTCCGTGGGCGCTATGTCCCCGAGGTCAACCAATCCGACCGATGTCTGTTCGCCCTCGGCGGGAGCGCCTTCACCAGACTGGCCGTCATCTGTGGGCACTATGTCCTCAACAGCAGGCTGTCCGCCCTCTGTGGGCGTTGTGCCTTCAATGTCAGGCTGCTCGTCCTCCGTAGGCGCTGTGTCCTCGGCGGCGGCAGGCTGTTCGTCCTCCGTGGGCGCTGTGCCTTCAATGGCAGGCTGTTCGCCCTCTACGAGGGCTATGTCTTCGACGTCAAGCTGCCCGTCCACTATAGGCGTTGTGTCCTCGGCGACAGGCTGCCCGTCCACTATAGGCGTTGTGTCCTCGGCGACAGGCTGTTCGTCCACTGTGGGCGCTGTGTCCTCGACGGCAGGCTGTTCGTCCACAGCGAGGCTTTCCTTTGCATGCGATACGTCCTCCGGCTGCCCATGGCCGTCAATCTGCTGATCTCCGGCGACCGGGTGTTCCTCGGTCGGCAGCTCCACGGGCGCGACGCCGCCCCTCAGCTTTACGACGATGATATCGTCAGCGGTGATCAGCGCAAGCCCGGCCTCTTCGAAATCCCGGCGCGCCGTGACCCTGTAGTCCCCTTTGACCTTGTCGATGGCAAGCAATCCGCTATGGGCCTCATCGTTTTCCACCGCGCCGACTTCCACGATATCATCGAGGCTGACATCCAGTCCCACCGCCCCGATGATCGCGCTCACCATCGCCCCGGTTCCAAGGCTGAACACCTTCGTCTCCTCCGCGTTCGCCACCGGCTGTTGGGTTGCCACATCCTCAGTCACCAGGTCGAACCCGTCCAACGCGAGGGATAGCTCCAAATCCCCGGCGACCCCATCCATCAGCGGAGCGTCCAAATCCAGGCTCAATTCGTCCATGCCTATGGAAAGCGGCGCCTCCTGGTAACAGGCATCGGTGTGGATGTGCTCGGTCATGCCGCAGCTCAGAACGTCGCCATCATAGCAGGACACCAAATGCACATGCTCCGCATACCCGCACATGGCGACGTGTTCCAGCGTAACGGCGCTCCGCTTCAAGGTATTCATTGTGAAGAGCAACACGACAACGCAAAGCATAGCGACGCAGCGCTTCAGCATCCGCTTCCGCATTCGTCTTCTGCCTATCTCCATAATATGCTTATCCATAAAACACGGCTCCTTTCTTCGAGTCGAAAGAGCGTATAGTTCACCTTATTATAATTATATCAGTACAATAATAGGTTTGTCATTTGTAACTGCGCATGAAGTGCGCTGTTATTGGCGTTTATTGTGAAATTTCATGTTAAATTTTAGTGGTCGATCGCGCACCAATTCTATGGTGCAATATGAACTAAAAAAGAGGCGAAAAAATCGCCTCTATCACCATATATGTAACCAATCAAGGTAATCTGTCGTGTCGCTCAAAAACGCCCCATGCGTTGACCGTGTGAAGGTGCTTTCCCCGATGGAGATCGGCCTGCAGGCATCTCTGCTTCATCGGGAGGACGGACGAGGCGCGCTCACCCGCGTGTGTCGCGCCTGACGTCCCCGTTCACGGCGCGGTTCACGGTTGCGCCCCGTCCAGGGCCGAGTATCCGCGCGGGTACAGTATCCGGTCGCCATAGGCCCATCGGCCGTCCGGCCCCTGTTCCAGCGCGGGGATGTCGATGGGCAGCCTGCCGGTCATATCCCCGTCCCCGAAGATCGCCCGCAGCGCGGCGGGGACGTTGGCGTTGAACGCGCCCACGTTGTCGCTGCCGTCGGCGGGAACGGTGGGATCCACGCCGAAGCCCGCCGAAAGATAGGCGCACACGATGGCGTCCGCCGCCTGGAAGCGCGCCGCGTCCACGGGCAGGTTGTCGCTCAGCAACACAAACCGCGCGCCGCCCGCCCGCGCGTCCTCCAGCGCCCTGAGCACGCCCTGGACCTGGGGGTTGTCGTCCTGGAGCCGGTCCATACCCGCGCCCACGTTGTCGAGGCACACGACGGCATCCGCGCCGCGTATGGCATCGGCGAGGGCATCGGAATACGCCAGTTCGCCGCTGTCGTAATAGCGATCGATCACGATGGCCGTCGAAGCGTCCGCTTCGCCCGAAGCTTCCCCGGTGATCCGGTTTTCGATCCGCGCCCGGGGGTCGATAAAGCCGCCCTCCATCAACAGGCCCAGCGCGTAGCCTATGGGCGTACTGTCGGCATCGGACCGACCGAGGATGACGATCCGCCCGCCCGCCAGCGGCAGCGCGCCGTCGTTCTTCAGCAGCGTGACGGCCTGTCGGGCGGTTTCCGCCTCCACCGCGTGGTGCTCCGGCGCGCCGACGATCCGGCTGGCGGCCTCGACCCGCTGTTCCACCGGGGTCTCGTCCAGCGCCAGCAGTCCGTGCCGCGCCTTCAGCGCCAGTATGCGGCGCACCGATTCGTCGATGCGCGCCGCGTCGATTGCCCCGTCCTTCACGAGCGCGGTGATGCCCGCGATGTATTCGTCATAGTAATCGGCGGCGGCTGCGCCGTTCAGGTCCGTGGGCAGCAGCAGTATGTCGCAGCCCGCATTGATGGCCTTTTGCGCCACCTGGACGTCGTGGGCCACGGTGGCAAAGTCGCCGGAGAACAGCTGCGCGCCGCTGTCCGGCTCGGTGACGAACTGCTGCATCTCCAGGGCGTCCGTCATCACCACCCCGTCGAAGCCCAGTTCCTCCCGCAGAAGCCCGGCGACGAGTCTGGGCGACAGCGTGGCGGGCAGGAAGCCCCCGGTGACGCCGTCGGCCATGAGGACCTCGTCGTCGATCAGCGGGAATGTGGTCGCCGACATCATCACCATCTCCGCGCCGCCCTCGATGGCCGCACGGTAGGCGGAAAGCCCGTTCCCGGCCAGTTGCTCTGCCGTCAGCCGGATGGCGGTCGGGTAGTCGCTGCCGTCTCCCGCGCCGGGAAAGTGCTTGAAGCAGGTGACCACATTGCTCTGGCCGACGCCGTCGGCGAAGGCCAGGGACAGCCGGGCCGCGACCTCGGGATCGTCGGAAAACACGCGGGTGCTCATGCCCAGATCCGCCAGATCCCGGATGACGTCGACGCAGGGGCCCAGGTTGACGTTGATGCCCAGGGCCTCCAGCTCCTCGCCGAACACCTGGCCGATGGCCCGCGCGTGGCCCTCGGCGGCCTCGCCCGTCGCGCCGATGGCCATGCTGCCCGTGCCCCGGGTACCCATGCTCAGCCGCGCCACGGAGCCGCCCTCCTGGTCGGCGGCAATCAGATACGGTATGGCCGCAGTCGCCCCCCGGGCGTTGTTGCGCTGCAGGTCGTCGATCAGGCGCACGGTCTGTTCGGCGCTGACGATGTTCTGTCCGAACAGTATCACGCCGCCGTAGGGATGTCGGCGCAGCGCCTCTGCCAGCGGGCCGTCTTCGGCCAGCGCCGTCGCCTTTTCGCCGTCCCAGGCGCGCAGCGCCGGCATGATCATCTGGGCGATCCTGTCCTCCAGCGACATGGCCTCCAGCAGCCCGTCGACGGACGCCCGGGCGTCCGCCCCGGCCTCCGCCAGCGCAGGCGACAGCGCCAGCGCCGCGCACAGTACCAGCACCATTACACGAACACAGTTTTTCATCTTCCATCCTCCTATCGGCAGGTTTTTGTTGACCGGCGCGCTCCCATCCCGGCGCCTTCTTATGCAATTCAGCCAACCCCTATAATAAGACGATCATTTCCTGTTGCCTGTTCCGGCATCGTATGGTAAAATGATTCGACGCACGCGGCGGGGCCGCCAAGCGACAATCATTCACGGAGGTGCAGCCGCATGGAGCATCATCATTCGATCGCCTGCAGAAGGGGCAATCCTCTGCGACCGACAGACACGCCCGACAACATGTTTCCGGACCCCCACATCAAGATCTTCGTCAACCCGGACACGGGACGGGAGAACATGTACGTCTACGTGGGCCATGACGAGGGCAGGGACAAATTCATCATGCGCGACTGGTATGTGCTGTTCAGCGAGGACCTGGTTCACTGGCAGTGCAAAAAATCGCTGGCGCGGGAGGACACGTACCTTCCGCCGGATTCCGTCGATTGCTGGGCCTGTGACGTCGTCCGCAGTCCGTGGGACGGCAAATACTACCTGTACTACTCCCACGGCGGGGAATCCACCGGCGTCGCGGTCAGCGACAGGCCGGACGGCCCCTTCGTCGACGCCCGGGGAAAGACGCCGCTGCTGCCCAAGGGCATTACGCCCACCAACTCCTACGACCCGGACGTCATACTGCCCGACGGCGAGGACCCCCGGGCGTGGATCGTCTTCGGCAGCGACTGGACGGATCATTACTGGGCCATGCAGTTGAAGCAGAACATGATCGAGCTCGTGCCCGGCAGCGCACGGAAGGTACCCGTCTATCCCGATGCGTACACCCATGAGGAGCTGCTGGGCGAGCTGCGCTCAGACCAGGCGGAGGTGTTTCGCTACGGCGAGCGCTGGTACCTGTACTGGGCGGGCCGGTATGCCACGTCCGAAAGCCGGCTGGGGCCCTACATCTATCGGGGCAACATCGGCGCGGATATCCCCCACTATCCCGACGGGAGGGCCTTTATCGACCACGGTTCGTTTCTGGAGTGGAGGGGCCAGTGGTATTATGCGGTGAGCTGCGGGCTGGAGAGCTGGTCCTACCGGCAATCCTGGCTGATGTACCTGCACGTGTGCGACGACGGCACGCTGATGTTCGACGAGGCCATCCGCGAATACGGCGTCGGGCAATACTGCGCGGACTGGGAGCGGATCGAGGCGGAATGGTATATGCAGATCGACGCGCCTGCCCTGAGGAAGGTCGAGCTGAAAAAGGACGACCGGCACCTCGGCTTTGCCATCGCCCAGGAATCCGGCACCCACCTCGCGCGCTATCCCCATGTCTACGGCATGCGCCGGAGCATGCGGATGACCCTCCGGCTGCGCGGCGACGCTGGCGCAGGGATATCCGTCCTCGTGGACGGCGTGGACGCCGGTCGGCTGGAATTAAAGGCGGATCAACAGGACTTTGCGGAGAGGACCGTTTCCCTGCAAAACGAAGCCGGGGAGCACGAAATCGCGCTGGCGCTGACCGGCAGGCTGACGCTGGACTGGTTCCGGCTGCAATGAGCGGCGCAGACGGTCCGCGGCGGCGTCAAATTGCCGCCGCCGCGCCTGCGCCTGCCGAATCGGCGCCGCAAACCTTCCGCTGATATTACGCCAGCGGGAGGCTTTCGCGCCCAAACATCTCGTAGAACTTGGCGTAAAGCTCCCGCTGCACGCGGTGGCTGAACTCCTCGTTGCACTCGCAGGTGACGGCGATCGTCACCTTGTTTCCGTTTATCGATACGATGCCCTTGTAGATCGGGCCGCTGATGATGTCGGGGATCGAATGGCCCATTTCGGGCAGCTCCCGGTTCATGATCTCCTCTATCTTATGCGCGGGGATCGTATTGGAGAGGGTAAATTCCATGTCGATCCAGGAATTCATGCGGCTCATGTTCAGCACGTTGCGCACGTCGCGGTTGCTGATGATCTTGATGTTGTCGCCCCGTCCCAGCAGCTTTGTGGTGCGCACGCCGATCTCCACCACCTTGCCGCGATAGCCGCCCACGTCGATCACGTCGCCCACCTGGTATTCGCCCTCGAACACGATGGTGATGCCCGCCAGTATGTCCTGAACCAGATCCCGGGAGCCTATGGACAGCGCCAGGGAGACCAGGGCCAGCGGCGCCAGCAGCGCGCGAACGTCGATACCGAAAAACTCAAAGGCGTAGAACAGCAGCATGATCACCGTCACGTATTCCAGCAGGTTGTAGCAGAGGCGGCAGATCGTCTCGCCCTTGGTATCCAGCGCCATCGAGGTCAGCTTCAGCACCAGCTTCATGACCATCAGCCCAAAGACGGTGACCATGATCAGCAGTATGATCGCCACGACAGCGAACAGGTTGAACCCCCGGTTCCAAATGCCGCTGACGATGAACAGCAGTATGCCGTTGGAGGTGGATCTGTTGAGCAGCATGTCGACGATGCTCAGGGCGATGCACAGGCCGACACACAGGCTGAATACGCTCTTTGCGGTCTGCTCCGGCAGCAGGTTGCGCCAGTACATGAAGCTGAATGCCCAGCGGCGGGAGGGGTCGATGCTGCGCTTGATCTTCCCGTTGGCCAACACCGTTTCCGAACCGCGGGTGTCGAATTCAGAGCCGATGACAGAATAGTAGTCGTACCACCGGTTGGTGTAGCCGAACAGCAAATAGACGGACATGATCAGGTATATGACCGCGAACCAGGCCCCGGCCAGCAGGCTATGGCGCAGCGTGGAGCGCAGCAGCCCGTCAGTCGAGCAGATATTGTAGTATAACAGGTGGTCCTTTGCGCTGGAAAAACCGTAGCAGCGCTGGTCCAGCAAATAGAACGCGTCCATAAAGTTGTCCCGGATGCTGTCCGCCGGGATGCCAAGCTCTTCGGCCTTATAGCCGACGAGCGAAGGTTTGCTGGAGTAGACGACTGCTTTGCTCTCATCGTCAAAGACGAGCGTGACCCAGCCCGGCTTCGTCATCGAATAGATGGTGTCGTTGATTTCCGCGGCTTCATCCGTCGCGTCCGGTTCGAACGCGAGTATGAGCGCGCCGAACCGCCCGTCGGCCATTCGGCAGCTGACGCCGACCATCTGGGAGTTGAGGCCGGTCCGTTCATCCACCGCCGGGGCATGGGACAGCTGTGGCACCCCGAGCAGCAACCGCCTGAAATCGGTGGTGGAATCCTCGGGCGCCGTGCCGAGGGAGAAGCCGGTATACCGGGCGCTGCAGGCGCATTCGTCGCCTTCACCGTCGAACAGCATGAGGTACCTTGCGCCGATCGCGTCGTTGAATTCGGCAAGGGGACCTTCGGCGGCCAAGGCGGGGTCCAGCTCGACGGCCTCGGCCACACGGCGCGCGCAGTCAAGCTGCCACTCATCGCTCATTCGCGCTTCCGAAGCCCGGATCGCGCTGATATCCTCCATTCGATTCTCAAACATCCGCGACGAAATGTAGCTTTCCACGTAGCGGCTGTAAAAATCGCTGATGGTATGGACCACGCACCCCGCCACAATGATGGCCGCGATGCCGATGCCGCCCAGCACCAGGGCCATCCAGCGCATCTTGGAAGGCCTGTAGCGGCGCTGCAACGGCTTGGTCAGTATCTTGTCGACCACCAGGTGCTGTGTGGCAAGATGCCATGCCGCGACTGAAAGCAGTATGATCCCGGCAAGCACGGTGATGAGTATCGCCTGGTTTTGCGACTGTAGAGCAATCTCGGCGTGCATCGAGAGGTAGACGCCGGTCTCCTTCCCTTCCCGGATGGTTCGGAACGTGCAGAGGTATTTCTCGCCGCCGTACTCCAGGGTATCGGGCCTGGCTTCGAGGACCTCGCGGGTAAAGCCCATGTCCTCCGGCGATTCATAGTCTTCTAAGTCAATGGATTTATAGCCGAATTCCAGGCCCTGTTCCCCATCGACGATATCCAGGAACAGGCCGCCGTGGGCGATCTCGACGTCGTTTAACAGCTTGGCCTGCTCGTCGCTGTACGCGGTGAACAGGCTGGCGTCATCGCCCTCGTCCACCCACAGCACAAAGTACGTCCCGTCCCCGACGGGGCAGGCGCAGAAGAAGGCTTTCATCGCTTCGGCGCCATCGACGCCGATGATCGTTCCGAGGGCCACCCGCGTGTCGTCGCCGAAGAGGTCGCCGTAGTCCTGCAGGCGGACGGCGCTGCCGGCTGGATAGATCACGCGGCCGTCGCGCACCCGAATCGTCATTTCGTTTTCACGGGGCGCGTGGTTGCGATACGCCGCCGACCGCTTCAGCAGGGCGGCCTCCAGCCTCGCGGAGGCCCGCAGCTGGTCGGAGAAAGCGCTCATCTTGTGTTCCGTCCCTGAGGCAAGGCTTTCCATCGCTTCGATGATCGATATCAGCTTGTCGTCGTTTGATTTCTTAAACGACTTCAACGTCTCCGACTCGATGCGTGAAAAGATTGCCTGGTAGTATGCAAAAAGAAGCGCGCACAGCAACACCAACGCCCCAAGCAGCTTGATTACCGGATGCTTCATCGCCCGTTCACCGCCCTCGCCCGTCTCGGATGACGCCCGTTGCCACGGCAGACCCGTAGAGCGTCACAACAGCATTATAACCATCCCTTCACCGTCTTGTCAAGCGGGCAATTACCGGCGCAAAGAGAAGGCCCCGGCCGGTGTCGCGCCAGCCGGGGGACTTAAGGAGGGGGATATTATCTATTATTTGAACAGCGCTCTGCTGATGTCTGTATACTACCATCAAATTATGAACCGGCTGTGAATCGCCTATAAACAAATCCAAACGATATTGAATTGGTTTGCCTCCGTTCAAGGCGCTTTGACCCGGCGGCTTCCGACCCTCGCCGCGACGGGGTCCGCCGCTGTCATTACGTCTCCCACAGGCTGATGTCCTCGCGCTCACAGAGCAGGTAGACCTCGCGGCTGACAAAGTCCCTGACGGCTTCATAATCCTCCGCCTTGCATACGGTTATGATCCTGACCCTGTAGAGCTTACTGTTCCGGGAGTGGCCCGTGCTGGACAGTATGGCGACTTCCCTGAGCAGGGGGCCACTGACAATGGTATTGAGCCGCTCGCCGATTTCAGGCAGCGCGCGATTGAAAAGGGCCTCGATCGCCTCTATGTTGTCCCTCGACAGGAAGCTTAGCTCCATGATGTGGGCGGAATCCCGCTTGGATTTGTTGACGATGCTCCGGATCGTGCTGTTGGCAAAGTATTGGATGTCATTGTAGTTGTTCAGCAACCGGGTGGAGCGGACGCCGATTTCCAACACCTCTCCCTCGACGCCGTCAATCTCAACGATGTCGCCCACCTGGAATTGGCCCTCAAAGACGATCAGCAGGCCCGCCAGTATATCCGAAACCATGTCCTTCGCGCCCAGCGACAGCGCCAGGGAAACCACGCTCAGCGAAGCGATGTAGGTGCTGATCGGCAGGCCGACGTAGTCGAATAGGTAGTACAGGAAGCCCAGCACCACGATATAATTGACGAGGCTGTACAGCAGTCGGCAGAAGGTCTCGCCGCTCTTTCCCGTAAAGCCCGCGATCAGGGACAGTATCGCATTGGACAGCATGACCAGCACCACCCCAGTGATCAGCACAATGATGATGCTGCAAAGGGCGAACAGGTTCAGTCCCCGGCTCCAATCGCCGTACAGCAGGAATTGGAGCAGCGTACCGTTGCCGACGCTCGCGCCGCTGTCCTTCAGGCTGAACAGGGCCGGCAGGAGTATGAGCAGTATGATGTCGAACTTGAGCACGCTCTGGATCCGGGATTCCGGAGTCCTGTCCGCCTTCGGGACCTTTTTTCTGTCCCTGCCGACCACCAACTCCGACAGCCCGCGGGGCGCCTCTTCGTCGGTCCCGGCCGACGCCTGCGCGGCCGACCCGCTCCCATCCTCCAGGTCCGTTTCGACATCGCCAACGCATTCCCTGAAGCTGCTTTCATCGTATTTTGCCATGCATATGACGATGACAACGCTCAGCACCAACAGATAGGCAATCGCGGAGGCCAGGCTCGCCGGCAGCGTATTGCTGAAAAGCATGCTGTTTTTGATGATGTAGATAAACACGACATCCGGCCGCTTCACGCTGGTCAGATAGCTCTTGACCCCCTTGATGGTGACAAAGTCCGTATACCCGTCCGAAAGGACCTTTTCGGACAGCCCGTACTCCGTCACCGTCCTGCCCGGCATCGACGCGTCGTTGGCGAACAGAACGCGCCCCGTCTCCGGCTCCGCGTAGCAAACCAGTATGTCCCGGGATTCGATCAGGTGAAGCCGCCGCGTGATCTCTTCGTCGCTCATCCGGGATTGGGACGGTATGATCGCCATGACCAGCGCCCCGTGGGGCGTATTGCCCGACCCCGACGCGGAGGCCAGGCCGACGCCGACGTACTGCCGGGTAAGGCCCGTGACCGAGTCCGTGGAGACATCGTGCACGACGCTGGGCACCCCCAGCAGGAGCCGGCGGAAATCCCTGGAATTCTCGCCAAGGCCGCTGTCCATCGTAAACCCGGCATAATCCGCGTTGCAGGCGGTCTCCCTGCCGTCTGAATCGAAGAGCATGATGTAATCGAGGCCCGCCCGGTCGCAGTAGGCCTGCAGCCTCTCACGGCTGCCCGCCTCGGGGTTCTGCGCGATCAGCGCGGCGATTTGGTTGCCGTAGGAGATCCGCCGATCGGCTTCCCGCTGTTTTTCACAGGCGAGTCGATCCATCGTCACGGTTTGCAGCTGTTCGAACAGGCGGTTGAAGGCCTTTGCCCCGACGACGCTCTCCTCATACAGCGCGTCGAGGGTTTGGAAGGTCGCCGAGCTGATGAATATGATCAGCGCCCCGGTGAGCCCCGCCGCGACGACCGTGCGGCGCAGTCGCTTCGGGTGATAGCGCCGCATCTGCTTCTTCGTCAGCCTGTGGCTGCCGACATAGCGAAAGACGGACAGCAGGTAGTGGCACAGTGTCACGATGATGAGCAGCGCCGAGACCTCCACCAGTATCACATGGGGCAGGCAGCGCCGGAAGAGATCCTGAAGCGGCTTTACATGGATCAGCACCGCGCCGTCGGCCAGCTCAGAGTAGACGCACATGCTGGGCACGCCGCCGATGTCCGCCTGGGCGCTCCGCTGCGAGATCATCTCCCGGGTAAACCCGAGGTCCGCGGCGTTGGCCGCTTCCGGGTAGACACCCGATTCATCGATGAAGGGCAGCGACGCCTCCCCGGTTGAAACCAGCAGCAGCGCGCCGCCAAAGGCCTGGGAGATATTGGCCACGAAATCCCTGTCGCCGAGGCTCGCAGGCTGATTCCATGGCGCGTCGTCCGCCCGGATCCAGCTCACATAGTAGCAATCCCCGTCAATCCTGCCGGAGCTGAACAGCAGGCCCTTCTGCGCCGTATCGGACGCGGCGGCATTCGAATCCGTCGCGGCCTGAGCGTTCGATTCCGCCTGCCCGCCCTGCCGCAGGTCCTCTGCGCCGAGGACGGCGCAGCCCTCGTCAATGCCCTCCGGCCATATGACCCTGTTCCCCCGCAGCTCGACCACCGCGCCGTCGGCAAACAGTCGCGGGCCGCTATACACGCCCTCCGCGCAGTATTCGCGGAGCGTATCGATCATGAAGTCGAGCTGCTCCTGCCTGTGGCGGTCGAAGGCGGCCTTTGAGTCGGCCTGCAGGTCCAGCATGATCCGCATCGCCTCCGCGGTAGCGTCGAGCTTGATCTGGCTCAGCGACTGCTCCTTCGCCTTCCACTGGTCGTAATCCAGCCGGAAGAGCATGACAGCCATCAGGCAAAGAAGCACAACCATCACGCCATAGATCACCACAGTCCTGATCTTCGTCGCTTTCATGGACACAAACCGCCTTTCCTCGCGCAAACCCCCTTCGCGCGCGGTACTTCCCTGTTACTGATTATACTATATTCGACCATTTTGCGCAAGAAACGAAAATCGACAACATCCGCCAGGCGCATGTAAAACCCCGGGCGAAAATGCCCGGGGTTTTCCATGCGCCTGGCGGGATCAGCAGTCCACGGAACCGCGTTTCCCCGCTCACAGCCATCCGCAGGGCGCCGCGGCTACCCATGCGCGACAGGCGTTCGCAACGCGCGCGAACCGAAGCCCAGCGGCCTCAGCATCATCACGGCTGTCGGCTTTTGCGCCCAGCCATGATTCAAAAGTCACGGCTTATCAGTCATCGTAATTGACCTTATTGCCATCCTTGTCGTAGAGCTGGACAGCGACATCGTTGGGCTTGGTCTGGATGTACCACATGGACAGCCAGAGCTTCTTGCCCTTGGTGCAAACCTCGAACCACAGGACATGGCGATCGTCAAAGCCAGTGCGGCCGGCCAGCTTCAGCATCTTGTCCTTCTCGACGACGCCCTGGCTCGCGCAGTGCAGGCTGGGGCTCTTGCGCAGGTTGGTGTGACCGCTGACCTTGACATACTTGCCCTTCAGATGCTTGTCAACAGGATAGATTGTGGTCTTGGAGGACATGCCCTTGCCGCCCTTGGCCCAAATGACCCTTTCATTGCCCTCCACGGAGGCTTCCTTCAGGTCGGCGACCTTGAACCAGCGCTTGATGTCGCTGGCGCTGTTCACGATCAGGCGGGCATACTTGCCGCAGATCTTGTCGCACAGGGCCATGGAGCCCTTCGCCACGACATTGTTGGTCTCCTTGCTGGACTTCGCCGCGGTGAAGGCCGGGGAATCCTTCTTGAATTCGACCCACATGCGCGCCTTGATGTTGCAAGCCGCAACCGCAGTGGTCGCAACGGCCAGCACCATCGTCAGCACCAGCAATACAGAAACAAATTTCTTCATTGGTTATTCCCTCCTGCAAAGACTTATCGAAATCGTAGTCAGACCGTCCCGCGCGGCGGTACGTCGGCAAATCCGTGGTCTGCGCGGACATCCCCGGCGGGGAAAGCTACAACGGCGGCGAGGCCACGGCCCCGACACGATCGCTCACATATAAATTACCACAATTTCAAAGTTTTGTCAATATATCTGATTAAATAATCGCCATGAAGCCCTGGCCCTGGCTTACGGTAGTCGTTCAGCTTCGAGGCCACCTGGGAGTCCTTCGTTCAGTACTCGCCGAGCAGCGCAGACCTGTCCAGCATCTCCATGACGATCCTGCTGGAATTGTCGGCAGCGATATCCGCCATGTCCTCATAGGTCTCATGGGCGGCGCCGTCCGCCTTGTCCGACATGGTGCGAATCACCACGAAGGGCACGTCGTACTGGGTACAAACCAGCGCGATGGACGCGCCCTCCATTTCACAGGCGATGGCGTTGAAGTCGTCCTGTAGCTTCTTCACATATTCCTCCGAAGCCACAAACTGGTCGCCGGAGGCAATGACGCCCTTGTAGACGCGATCCGGCCCTACGACGTTCTCCGCCGCCCTGAAGGCTTCCTCGACAAGGCCCTCGTCGCAGGCATAGTATCCGCCCTCCCCCGTGTCGCCCTCAGACCACTCAAAGCCTGCGTTCGTGATCTGGCCGTAGTCGTGCTGAACCAGCTTTGTGGCGATCACGACGTCCATCAAGTGCGTTTCGTCCCCCACGCCGCCGGCGATACCGGTGAAGATGATCTGCGAGATGTCATAGTTGTTGAGCATTGCCGCCGTTCCCGCCGAGGACAGTATCTTGCCGATACCCGCCTGGGCGATGACCACCGGCTGGCCGCAGAGCGTGCCGACGTTGAAATCCACGTTGCCAATCCTGTCCACATGGTCGATCTCCGCCTTTTTCAGGAGCAGGTCCACCTCGTTGGACATGGCGGAGATGATGCCGATTCGGAAATCATCCGCCAGGGCCGCGGGAAGCAGCAGCAGGCAGAACAGCAGTATAACAAGTACTTTTTTCATGGGTAGCGCCTCCTGTTGATGTTGGGAGCCGTAGACCGACAGCTCCTTATTGTCTCTATTATATCAGCAGCACGGCGGATTGTCCACCGCAAAAGCGCTCTCGCATAGCGCGGACTATTAATTCTTCAGTTCCGTATTGACTGCATGTCGATCCGATTTCATAATAGGATATGACTATCTCTGATTTATCTGTTCAGTCGTGGCGGCGTACACGCCGCCGCTACTGCGAATCGCCCCGTAGCGGCGACACGCAGTTAGTCCTTTAGGGCGACACGAAGTTAGTCCTTTAGGGCGACACGCAGTTTGTCCTTTAGGGCGACACGCAGTTAGTCCTTTAGGACGGTCTCCAGGCCGCCACGGTAGGTGCAAGTACGTAAGGGCTGAACAGATACTCGCTGATTTCGACCCCTGGAGGCGCGCCGTGAAGTACAAGCATACGCCAGAGGATGACCTGTTTTTCGAGCAATGCCTGTCGGAGCTGTTGGTCCATCCGGCCATCGGACGGCTAAAGGAGATCCCCCAGCACAAGGGCGGAACCACCTACGCCCACTGCGTCAGCGTCGCCCGTACGGCCTACAGGCTGGCCAAACGCCTGGGCTGGAGGATCGACATCCGGGCCCTCGTCAACGGGGCCATGCTCCACGACTACTACCTGTATGACACCAGGACCATGCCCTGGTCGGATTACAGGCATTCCCTGATACACCCCAGGCTGGCCGTTGAAAACGCCGAAAAGCACTTTGACCTCGATTCCAGGGAGCGCAACATCATCCTGAGCCACATGTGGCCGATCCCCGGCGCGCCGCTGCCCCGCTCCAGGGAGGCGTGGCTGGTCTGCGCGGCGGACAAGCTCTGCGCCTATCGGGAGCTGTACATGAAAAAGTAAAAGCGCCCTACGCGGCGCGGACAGCGCGGTTTCGATGGCGGCTTTCTATTTGTTGCACTGAAAAAACAGTTGTCCGTCCGCCAAACCTGTGGTAAAATGGATTGCAGGCGGGTTCGTCCCCATCGGGATTGAATACCGGAAAACGGAGGCATTGCAATTGATACTCTATTTCAGCGCCACGGGCAACACGCGGTTCGTCGCCCGGCGGCTGGCCGCGCGCCTTGACGACGAAGCCCTCGATCTTCTGGATCGGATCAGGCGGGGCGACCACTCCACCATCCGCTCGGATAAGCCCTTCGTGATCTGCGCGCCCACCTACGTGTGCGAAATGCCCCGCTTCTTCGCCGACTATCTTCGCAAGACCCCGCTGACGGGAAGCGGGGACGTCTATTTCGTATTCACCAGCGGCGGCTATTGCGGAATCAGCGGCGTGCTGGCCGGGGCCGTCGTCCGCAAAAAGGGACTTCTCTACATGGGCTGCGCCGAGCTCACCATGCCCAGGAACTACATCGTCACCGATCACTACCCGGAGCTGGAGAAGCCGGAGATCGAGCGCAGGATACGGACATCCGCCGAGGCAATCGAGGCCATAGCCCGCGCCATCGGCATCGGGGAGCGCCTCAAATCCCGCCACGTATGGCTGTTTGAGCTGGTCGTCACCCTGCCCTTCAACCCCGTGTGGTGCCGCCTTCGGCAGGGCGTCAGCGACTTCCGGGTCACCGACAGGTGCGTGGGATGCGGAAAATGTGCGCGCCTTTGCCCGTTGAACGCGATTGAGATCGTCGACGGCAGGCCCGTCTGGCACGGCAAGAGCTGCGCCCACTGCATGTCCTGCATCCAGAACTGCCCCGCGGAGGCCATCGAGTACGGGCAGATCACCCAAAGGAAGAACAGATACCGCTTTGAGAAATACCGTTATGTCCTGAAGGACCGCTGATTCCCGCGGCATCGCCCCGATACGATCAATCCCCGCAGAACCAAGGGAGGAAAACGACTGTGAAACTCGGCATTCTTTCGGATACGCACGGCCTCCTCCGCCAGGAAGTGCTGGACCGCCTCGTCGGCTGCGACGCCATACTCCACGGCGGCGATATCAACAACCAGGGGATACTGGACACCCTGGCTTCGGTGGCGCCCGTGTACGCCGTGCGCGGGAACAACGACAGGGAGTGGGCCGCTTCCCTCCCCGACGCGCTGGACCTGGAGCTGGGCGGCGCTCGGCTGTTCATGACCCACAGGAAGAAGGACCTGCCGGACGCGCTGGACGGCTATGACCTGGTGGTCGTCGGCCACACCCACCGCTACGAGGCGCAGCGCGTGGGCGGCGTCATGCTGCTCAACCCCGGCTCCTGCGGCCCCAGGCGCTTCAACCAGGCCATTACGATGGCGCTTGCCGCGATCACCCCGTCCCCTGCCGGGAGGCCGGAGATTTCCGTAACGCGGATAGACATCGGGCACCAGGGCCCCCGCCGCAGGATCGGCGGCGATTTGAAATCGCAGATCGAAACGGTGATACGGGAGACCGCCAAGGGCCGTCCCGCCGTGGATATCGCCTCCCGTCGCGGCTGGGACGTGGCACTGGTCGAGCAGATCGCGCGGCTGTACGTCACCCACCCCGGCGTGGACGCCGACGGCATCATGGCGAAGATGGGGCTGTGACGAATGACGCGCGCCAGGGCATGCTGTTTCCCCGAAAACTCGACCCCGGACGGGACGCTCGATTGATGCGGAGAAAGACATTGGAAAATAGAACGGAGTGACGGGAATGAAAGGCTTCAAAGACTACACGATCATGGATGACAACACATCGAATCCCATCGTGACCGACGGCAAGCAGGTCCTCCTGAAGGCCGGGTTTTCGGAATCGGAAATCAGTTACTTTTCCGAAAGCATCGTCATGCTTCTGGACGACTATGCCGCCAGTATCGGTAAGGGCGCAAGGGTGAGGTACCGGATCTGGAGGAACCTTGTGAATGTGGAAATCTGGATTCAGATTCCCGGCGCGCCTTTTGATCCCTTCACAGATGGCGTTAACGCGCAGAAACGCTCCTATGATGAGATGTTCAGTCGAAACCCGGGCTCCGGGAGTCCCCGCCTGTCCTATAGGTATCGGTTGAGGATCAATAGCATTCTGATCAGCATCCCTCTGGCGGAAAAGCCAATAAAGCTCATCAAGGACCCGATCGTCTGGGGCGTGATCCTGGGCCTGGCCTTCGGCTTTCTCCTCAGGCTACTGCCCCGGGAGGTCAGCGGCTTCATCACGAATGAGCTTGCCTCGCCGTTGCAGAACATCACCCTGAAGCTGATATCCGGTGTCATGGGGCCGGTGATCTTCTTCTCGCTGCTCTCATCCACGATAGCGCTGTCCGGCATCGACAGCCTGACAGGCCTTGGCTTCAGGCTGATCCGGCGCTTTCTGCTGATCATCCTTTTCCTGATCGCCGTTTCGGTGCTGGTATCCGGTCTGATCTTTATGAACTTCGGCGCAGGCGGGTCCGAATTCACCTTCAGCCATTTGTTCTCCATGCTCTTCGATACCATCCCGACCAATCTGATCGATCCGTTCCTGAAAAACCATACCGCCCAGCTCGTCATCCTGGGCCTGCTGACAGGCGCGGGACTCCTCTTGCTCAACGAAGGCGTCGACGAGCTGAAGCAAATCGTTGGACAGATCAACAAGTGGATCATGAGCATCATGCGGATCGTGTTGCTCGTGATGCCCGCGCTCCCGTTTTTCAGCATCACGATTACCCTGGCCGAGGGGAAGGAGAAGGCGCTGCTGTCCAGCTGGAAATACATCCTCGCCTCCTACATCGTCTTTACCGTCTGTACCGTGATCAAGGCGGTGAAGACATCGATGCGTTCCGGCATTCGGATTGGCGAACTCTGGCGAATGATCAAGCCTGTCGCCAAGGTATCCTTTACCACCGGCTCCACCACTGCCGCGCTCAAAAGCGTTTATGAAGTATCGGATAAGGAGCTTCGAATCAAGCCCTCCTTCTCCTCCTTCTGGATCCCGATGAGCACGGCCATGCTGAGCCCAAAAACAGCGATCAATGTCATCATCTCCGCGTTCATGGCGGCGCAGCTTGAAAACGTACCTGTTTCGATCGGATTCCTGCTGATACTGATCCTTGTGACCGTGGAACTGTCCACCGCCTCCCCCGGCATTTCCGTCGCATGCACGGCAATGCTGACGGCGCTCGGACTGCCGGTCAGCTATGTGGGCCTTTTCACGACATACCGGCTGCTGACAGACAACTATGGCGCGGCGTGCTGCATTTCCTACAATGTCCTGGAGGAGGTTGAAATCGCGCACAAGCTTGGAGAGATTCAGGAAGCGGGAAACCCATGAAAACGATATGCGTGTACAGAATGCAGGCCATCATTACGGGTCGGCATGTACTGTAAGCAAATCCCCGGGCAGAGCATGTCATCCCGGGGATTTAGGAATGGAATCCTTTGCATATGCCTTGGATAATTCATTCACCTGGCTATTGCCCATGCCGGGCGTACAACAGATGCGCAGGGGCGGCATTGCGCCGCCCCTGCGCCTGGTTTTGGTCATCCCTGTCTCTTTGCCGCTCCCTGTGGATCATTGCCCGCCCGGATACCACCTGGACTCCAGGTAATCCCAGAGCACGAAGCCGTACTTTCCCTTGTACTTCACGTAGACGAAGCTGTCCTCCTTGTAGCCGCCGTCGTGGTAGTAAATGGCGTCCAGCCTCGCGCCCAGGGGGATTTTGGCCAGCACGTCGCTGCTCTTCAGGGGCATGCTGCGCAAGGAGATGTATTCCTTGCAGTTGGCCACGTAGAAGGTACCGTCGGACCAGGGCGTGATCTTGGAAGTGAGGTATTTGCTCATTATAAATCCATACTGTCCGTTGTAGCAGCAGTAGCTGAAGGTGTCGTTATAGGGCGTAGCCATGACCACTTCCCCGATATACACCCTCTCCAGCGACCGGGATTTGCTGTCGGCGTTCTCCCTCAGGTTGACGTACTCGTCACAGCGGGCGATCTGCCGGGCCGCCATGGACTTTGTCTTCCTGCCCCCGGAGGCGGACAGGTAATCCCAGAGCACAAAGCCGTACTTGCCGTTGTACTTCACATAGACGAACTGGTCGGACGTGTCGCCGCCGTCGTGATAGTATACCTCGTCCAGCCTCGCGCCCAGGGGGATCTTCGCCCGCACCTCGGCGCCCTTCTCGGGCATCTTGCGCAGGGAGATGTACTCCTTGCAGTTGGCCACGTAGAAGGTGCCGTCGGACCAGGGCTTGATATTGGAGGTGAGGTATTCGCTGCGTATATAGCCGTACTCGCCGTTGTAGCAGCAGTAGCTGAAGCTGCTGTTGTAGCGCCTGGCCATGACCACTTCCCCGATGTACACCCGGCCCAGCGACCGGGATTTGCTGTCGGGCTCCTCCCTCAGGTTCACGTACTCGTCGCAGTGGGCGACCTGCCGCGCGCTGAAGCTCTCCGCCAGCGCGCCGCAGCTCCCCAGCAGCAGGCCCAGACAGAGCATAAGCGCGAGGGCGCGTCTGATTGTCCTCATGGATATGTACCTCCTTTTTTCTGTATGTTACCCCGTCATTGTACCACATCCGCGCCGAAACGGCAATTCATTTGGGCAGTTGTCACATAAATGTCTTGCTGCGGACATTCGGGCGCTCGCGCAAGCCCCCGCCCCGGCCGCTCGCCCACCTCCGCGAAGCCGTCGCCCTTTTCAAAGGTTGCATTTCGCAAATCCATATGCTAAAATAGCATTGCCCGCCGTCGCGGGCGATTCCACACACTTCAGCAGGAGGAAAACCCGATGAAAAAACTGTTTGCGCTGTTGCTAACCTTCGCACTGTGCCTGAGCGCCGGCGCGCTGGCCGCCCCCACCGAGGACCGCGCGGGCGAACCGATCCGACTGCCCGAGGCCGTCGAAGGGATCGTCTCCATGGCCCCCTCCACCACCCGGGTGCTCACCGACCTGGGGCTCGCGGACAAGCTGTTGGCCGTGGACACCTATTCCGCCATGTACCAGCCGGAGCTGGCGACGCTGCCCCAGTTTGACATGATGACCCCCGACGCCGAGCAGCTGGCCGCGCTGCAGCCCGACGTGATCTTCATCACGGGCATGAGCCTCGCCGGCGGCGACAACCCTTATCAGGCGCTGATCGACCTGGGCATCGCCGTGGTGCAGATCCCCTCCAGCAGCAGCATCGCCGACATCCAGAAGGACGTGCTGTTCATCGGCGAGTGCGTGGGGGCGCAGGAGGGCGCCCAGGCCCTGGTGGACGATATGCAGGCCGCCATCGACGAAATCGCCACCATCGGCGCGACCATCACCGAAAAGAAGCGCGTGGCCGTCGAGGTCGCCGCGCTGCCCTACCTATGCTACGCCGGTGGGAACACCTACCTGGACGAGATGCTCCGCCTGATCGGCGCGGAGAACGCCTACGCGGACAGCGAGCCCTGGGCCTCCGTCACCGAAGAGGCCGCCGTGGCCGCCAATCCCGACGTGATACTGACCTGCATCAGCTACCTGGACGATCCCGTGGGCGAGATACTGGGCCGCGAGGGCTGGGGCGAGGTCGCCGCCATCGCCAACGGCCAGGTCTACCTGCTGGACGACGAGAGCAGCAACCAGCCGAACCACCGTATCGTCTACGCCCTGCGCCAGATGGCCCTGGCCGTCTATCCCGAGGTCTACGGCGAGGTGAACGCGGCCGCATGACTGGCGGACTGAAAATCGCTATACTGACGGCAGCAGGCATCGTTTGCCTGCTGCTTGGCATGGGCGTGGGCAGCGTATCCATACCGGTGGCGGACATGGCCGCCATCGTCCGCTGCCGGCTGTCCGGCGCGGCGCTGCCGGAGGGCATACCCGCCATCACGGCCTCCATACTCTGGAACCTGCGCATGCCCCGGGCCATCATGGCCCTGTTGACCGGCGCGGCGCTGGCGGCCGGCGGCGCGGTGATGCAGAGCGTGCTGCGCAATCCGCTGGCCTCCGGCTATACGCTGGGCGTGTCCTCCGGCGCGTCGCTGACCGCGGCGGCCGCGATCCTCACCGGCTTCACGCTGCCCCTGCTGGGCCGCTATACGCTGGCGTTGTGCGGCTTCCTGGGCGGCCTGGGCACGGTGTTCCTGGCCATCGGCCTGGCCACCCGCTTCGACAAGAACCTGGAGAACACCACGGTGATCCTCACCGGAATGGTGCTGTCCCTGTTCGTCAACGCCATACTGACGGTGCTCACGGCCTTCTCCCACGAGCACCTGCAGCAGCTGGTATTCTGGCAGATGGGCAGCTTTTCCGGCCAGAGCTGGCAGAACTGCGGGGTGCTGCTGGCGCTGCTGGTTCCCTGCCTGCTGGTGCTGGTGCGCTACGGGCGGGAGATGGACCTGATGACCTTCGGCGAGGAGCAGGCCCTGTCCGCGGGCGTGGAGCTGAAGCGGGTCAAGCTGCTGCTGATCGCCGTGTCGGCGCTGCTGACCGGCTCCGCCGTCGCCTTCGTGGGGGTGATCGGCTTTGTGGACCTGATCTCGCCCCACGTGGCGCGCCGCATCTTCGGCAGCAACCACCGGCTGCTGGTCCCCATGAGCGCGCTGTTCGGCGGCGCCTTCATGGTGCTCGCGGACCTGCTGGCCCGGACCGTCGTCTCGCCCCGGGAGCTGGCCGTCGGCGCGGTGACGGCGCTGGTGGGCGCGCCCTTCTTTGCCTACGTCTACTTTGGCCGACGGAGGAGGGAGCGCGGTGCTTGAGCTGAAGAACGTGTGCGCGGGCTACGGCGGCGTCGAGGTGCTGCACGACGTCAGCTGCGCCTTCCCCCCGGGCAGCTGCTGGTGCGTGCTGGGGCCCAACGGCTGCGGCAAGACCACGCTGCTGCGGGCCATGGCCGGCCTGATTCCCCACCGGGGCCAGGTGCTGCTGGAGGGCAGGGAAATCGGCGGCATGAAGCGCCGGGAGCTGGCCGGCAAAATCGCCGTGATGAGCCAGGTCAACGCCGTCTACTTCCCCTATACCGTTTACGACACGGTGATGCTGGGGCGCTACCAGCACATCCGGGCTTCGCTGTTCGGCGGTCCCTCCCCGGAGGATCGCGCCGCGGTGGAGCGCTGTCTGGCCTTCACGGGGCTGTCCGACCTGCGCCGCCGGGGGCTGGACGAGCTGTCCGGCGGCCAGCGGCAGCGGGTGTTCCTCGCCCAGGCGCTGGCCCAGGACCCCCAGACGATCCTGCTGGACGAGCCCACCAACCACCTGGACGTCAAGCACCAGGTGGAGCTGGTGGACTACCTGCGCGACTGGTGCGCCGACGGACGGCACACCGTCGTCGGGGTGCTGCACGACGTCAACCTGGCACTGCGACTGAGCCGCAACGTGCTGTTCATGAGCGAGGGGCGGATCGTCCGCTCGGGGAATTTCTCGGAAATCGCCGACGCCCCGTTCCTTCGGAGCGTCTACGGCATGGACCTGTCCGGCTTCATGCGCCAATCGCTGGCGCTGTGGCGGGAGATCCCGTGAGCGCCGTTCCGGGGCATTGCCCTAAACCGGTCACATCCTGCACACCTGCCAGAACAGCAGGCAGATGAGCGCTGTTCCGAGCAGCATCACCACGCCGGTAATCAGCCACATTCCGTTTTTGTTGAAGCCGTAGAAATCCTCCCAGCGCTGCGCCTCGGGGGCCAGTATGACCTTGCAGATGTAGACCGCTCCATAGAGCAGCATCGGCACGAGCCCCAGCATAGCGGTTCCAAGGCTCATCCTCTGCCGCTCCAGCAGGCAGAACGACAGTATCGCCAGCAGCGGCCCCGCCAGGTGTGTATAGAAGAGGTCACCGGCGAACCACTGGGCAAACCCGCCCTGGGAGGGGGCGAGGAACAGGACCACCGTCAAGAGGGTCAGCGTGACCGACACGGTTCCAAGGTACTTCAGCAGGAATACGGGCCGGGAGACCGCGCCGCCGATCTGACTGATCGCCATGAACAGCGCCGCAATGGCGCAAAGGGTGTTGGAGAGGACCGTAAAGTAGCGAAACTGCTTCAGGCCATACCTGAACCGCCAGCTTCCCTCCTTGCGGAAGTGGGATATGATGATGGCGAACGTGACCGCGAATATCACGGCGTTGATGATGACGGAGGCGCCTCTCATATCGCCGCCTCCCTCCGGGCGCGGCATTCGCGCCGACACGAAGTTAGTCCTTTAGGGCGGTTTTTTCGCCGGATCAGGTTCTCAGTCATGGGATGCTCCTCCTTTGATTTGATCGCGCCAGGCTACCGCAGTTATCGCTATTATAATACAGGAAGGGCCGCTGTGGCAAGAAGAGGAGGGCGCAAATCCCGCGTCCGTCCGCGCAGAACCGGGGCCGCGAAGAAAACGAACGCATCTATCAACAAAAAAATCGTTCGCGTGCAGGAAACCCGCCCGCGATCGACGAATGATATATATGGAAATATATTTTCGGAACGGAGGATTACCATGAGCGACGTCTACAGATTGGCAAAACCGAGGCAAAAGGGGCTTTTGGGCCTGCTTTTCAGCCGTTTTTTTGTGATTGTGCTGCTCCTGCTGTTACAGATATTCCTGGTCATCAGCTTCTACACCTGGCTGAAGGACCTGCTGCCCTTCTTCTCGGTGATCACCGAGCTGTTCACTATCGGCGGGGTCATCTACCTGTTCAACTGCGACATGGATTCCTCCGCCAAGCTGACGTGGATGCTCCTCTTCTCCATCGTGCCGATCACCGCCGCGGCCCTGCTGGCATTCACTCAGACGAACCTGGGCCATCGCACGATCCAGCAGCGGGTCGCGGAGCTGATCCAGACTACGAACCGGGCCGTTCCCCAGTCGGCGGAAACACTGCAAAAGCTGGCGGACGACCCCTACGCCACGGATGACCTGGTCGCCTACATGAACCGAAGCGGCTGCTTCCCCGTCTGCGAGAACACAGAGGTCACCTACTTCCCCCAGGGCGAGGACAAGTTCGCCGCGATGCTGGAGGAGCTGCGCAAGGCCGAGAAGTTCATCTTCATGGAGTATTTCATACTCAACGAGGGCTACATGTGGGGCGAGATCCTTCGCGTACTGGAGCAGAAGGCGAAGGAGGGCGTGGACGTGCGCGTGATGTACGACGGCATGTGCGAAATCACCCTGCTGCCCTCGAATTACTGCGAGCTGCTCGAGCAGCACGGCATCAAGGCAAAGATCTTCGCGCCGATCCGCCCCATCGTCTCCTCCCACTACAATTACAGGGATCACCGCAAGATACTGGTGATCGACGGGAAGGTGGCCTTCAACGGCGGCGTCAACCTGAGCGACGAGTATATCAACCGAATCGAGCAGTTCGGGCACTGGAAGGACACCGCCGTCATGCTGAAGGGCGAAGCGGCCCGGAGCTTCACGCTGATGTTCCTGCAGATGTGGAACATCACCGAGGAGCACGCCGTGTTCGAGCCCTGGCTGGGTGAGACCGGCTATGTCCCCCAGAACCCCTCCGGATACGTGATCCCCTTCGGGGATTGCCCCCTGGATGAGGACAAGGTGGGCCGTGCCGTCTACATGGACATCCTCAACCGGGCGACGGATTACGTGCACGTCATGACGCCCTACCTGATACTGGACGGCGAGCTGGAGACCGCCATCATATACGCGGCCCAGCGCGGCGTCGACGTCCGCCTGATCCTGCCGGGCATACCCGACAAGAAGCCGGCCTTCGCCCTGGCCAAGTCCCATTACAGGCGGCTGGTCAACGCGGGTGTCAAGATCTATGAGTACACGCCCGGCTTTGTCCACGCCAAGGTCTTCGTCAGCGACGACTGCAAGGCCGTGGTGGGCACGATCAACCTGGATTACCGAAGCCTGTACCATCATTTCGAGTGCGCAACCTATCTGTACAAGTCGGATTGCATCTCCGACATCGAGCGGGACTTCCAGAATACGATGGCCAAGTGCCGCCAGGTCACCCACGAGAGCATCGAGAACGAGACGCCCTATTACAAGATCATGGGCAGCCTCATGAAGTTCGTCGCACCGCTGATGTAGCGCTACCCCCACGCCGCGCCCGCACATCCGTTGCGGCCGGCCCGCGCAGGCGCCCCGGTATCGCCGAAGCGATTTCCCCTGTTATCGGCGCCCATCCCCATCCGACCCGGAAGAAAGGAACACCACATGAAGAGATTCGTCGCCGTTTGGGTCGCCTGCGCGCTGCTCCTGTGCTGCGTCTGCGCGGGCGCCGAAGGCCAGATTGCCACAGCCCCGGCCGGAGCATCGGAAGGATGGCGCCTGTCCAACGACATGACCGTCGATCCCGTCCTCTTCCGGGCGCTCCTGGAGCGCCTCTGCCCGAACCCGCTGGCGCGGAAGAGCGCGGAAAAGGTCGGCGTGCTCCTGGATGCCATCGAACCCTCGCTGACCGTCACCGACGACGGTCTGCAGCTGGATATCGACCTCAACGGCAAAAGCGCGCTGTCCCTGGGCGGCGCGAGTTCGGAGGACGGCGTGGTCATCGCCTCGTCGCTGTTTCCCAGCTACGCCATCTCCGTATACACGGGAAAGCTGATGCAGATCGTCTCCGAAATCAAGCCGATGATCGTGCCGCCAAGGTCAGCCGGGAAGGACGCCTCCCCCGAAGCGACGCCGCCAGCGGTGCCCGCCTCCCCGGGAGCCGCGGCGGACGGCGGGGAGCTGACGCCCGCCGATTCGCAGCAGTCCGACGCCGGTTCGGACGAGTTCCTGCCGGTCGAGGAGATGTCCCAATACGTCGAAATCGCGGAGCCCGAGCCCGTGGAATACCTGGCGGACGGCGTCAGCTACGATGTCAAGCGTACCTACAGCCTGAACTGCGACGGCCTGGTGGGCCTGTGGAACACGCTCGTGGACTGGGTATTCAGGAACAAGGGCATCGCCTCCCTGCTGGATATCGCAAAGGAGGCCGAGCTGGATATCAATGTGGACCAGGTCAAGGCCGCGATTCCGGCGGAAGCCCTTCCCCGGCTCGACGCCACCTTCTATTCCAGCAGCACCACCGCGGACCGGCTGATCACGGCGACCGCCGCCAGCGAGGAAGGCGCGAAGGTCTACGGGGACGCGCGGATACAGATCACAGAGGACGACGTGACCGCGAGCATACACGTTCCGGCCATGACGCTGGACATCGACTTTGAGCTGCACCGAAGGGACGGCCTCCGGGCGGAGCTGGACGTCCGGGGAAAGGAGCCCCTGGCTCATGCGGTTTTCAGCTCGTATGAAGGCGAAACCCAGGGCGCCATCGAGCTGCCCGCGCTGCAATCCGACGCGCGCTTTGTGCTGACCCAGTCGGATGACGGCCCTTCGGGCCGCCTGGAGATCAACGCCGACGGGAACTACCTCGGTTCGGACTTCGGGGTCATGCCCTTCGACGCCTCCGGCGACGGCCTGCGCTTCACCGCCAGCCTGTACTACACCGACGACAGGAACCCCCTCTTCCGCGAGGAGCTCACCCTTCAGCCTTACGACGCCCTTACGCTGGGCTATACCGGCGCGGAAAAGACCGTTGTTCCGATCACTTCGCTGATCAGTGTAAACAACGGCTACCTGATGGGCTTTGTACTGGACATACTGTTCAACGGCATTGGCGGGCTTCTGGACGCGACGGCAAACGTGCTGTCCGAGCTGAAGCAGAATGCGTGAGCAACTACCGCGCAATACGGGCGGCAGACTGCCGCCCGTATTGCGCGGTCTTTCCCAAAGGATATCATCAACGGCAGCCCTGGCGACTATCCGGAAGAAGGGCAACGCCGACCGGCATCGCGTTTCACACATACCCGAAGGAGGCAACACCAATGGAGAACAATGAGCAGGCGACGACCGGCAAGGTCAAACGCCGCCGCGTCAGGCTGTACGAGCGAGGAAGCCACGACGACATAAAGTATCGCGGCCCGCTGTCCTATAGGGCGTTCCAGATCATCGGCTGGATCTGCCTGGTGGTCACCCAGGCGGTGGTCCTGACCACCGTGGCGAGCAAGGCCAACCCGGACACAGCGAACCACTACGCCCGGATGGCAGAGGGGCTTTACTACATCGGCGCGATGTCCCTGCCCTTCCTGCTGCTGGCCAGCTTCGCCACGATGCTGAACCACAACACCAGCTACCTGATGCAACTGGTAAAGAACCTCGGGCTGATGCTGGCGCTGGCGGCGATGTTCTATGTGGGCGTCTATCATTTCCTGCTGGGCTCCCTGTCGGCCCTGGACCCCGAGCCGGGCCGCGCCGAGCGCTTTCTGGAGGACATGATCCATTCCAGCGGCACCGGCTTCATCGCCTTTAACGTGTTCGTGGACCTGTTCCTGTGCACGCTGTTCCTGTTCTTCCTGTGCTACCGGCCGAAGAAGCTCTTCCAGGGCAGGTCGGTCATACTGCTTCGGCTGTGCGCGGCGCTGCCGGTGGCCTATGAGCTGGGCTGCATCTGGTGGAAGTGGGACTCCGCGAAGGGCATCTCCCACATTCCCGTCCAGGCCTTCCCCTTCCTGACCGTCAAGCCGCCGATGACCTTCCTGGTGTTCATCGTGCTGGCCATATACATCAAGGTGCGGGAGCGCCACTTTCTGAAGCACGGCAGGACCTACGAGGAATACCAGGCCTTCCTGGGCACCAACCGCAACTCGCTGCACTTCGCCGTCTTCGCCGCGGTGCTGCTGCTGGTGGCGGGCTTACTGGACCTGCTCTTCTTCATAGACATCGCGTCCTATGAGATCCTCGAGACGCTCAAGCTGGACAACCTGAGCAAGATCGATGTCTTCGACCCGAACCTGGTGCTGGGCGCCTCGGCCATGGGCTTTGGCAACGCCGTACAGCTGTTGCTGATGCCCCCCTTCGTGCTGCTGTTCTCCTACACCCGCACCCACAAGAACAAGCTGATCGACGTATTCATTCCCATCCTCGGCATCGTCTGCATACTCATGCTCTATCTCCAGGGCAGCTACCAGATCATACGCATCATGCCGCTGCCGAAGATCAACCTGGACGAGATCACCACGCTGCTCAAGCAGGTCAAGGTCGTCGTTGCCGGGCTCAGCGCAGTCAAGTGACATGGCGACGCCCTCCGCAAACGCTTGCGGAGGGCGTCTTTATCGGTTGGTTTACAGCCTGGCGGATCAGCGATCGGCGCTGCCCAGCGCGGTGCCCAGCACGATCATGTCGATGCCGTTCTCCACGAAGACCACGCCCATCATGATACCCACCGTCAGTGCGGTGATGCCGGGATGCAGGAAGGAGAGTACGCCGGCGACGATGCTCAGCACGCCGGCGGCGACGCCCCAGCCCCAGCCCTTGATCTCATCCCGCCCCTGGATGGAGACAATGATGTTGATAAGACCCTTGACCAGCAGCCACGCGGAAACCATGTTCAGCACAAAGCTGTCCATGACGAGTATGCCGCCTGGACGGACGATGGCGATCACACCCACGACGATGGCCAGGATGCTGGCAATCAGCTCCAGGACGCCGGCTTCCTTCTGGAAGAAGCGCACGATGCCGAAGATGCCGTAGATGAACAGCATGATGGCGAGCATATAGCCCGCGGACAGGAAGGTGGCGAAGGGGGTAAACATGCAGAAAACGCCACCAGCGATCAGTATGACACCCAGGATAATGCTAATAATGCTCATATCTGTTACTCCTTTTTCTACTGTAATTTGAGTGTGTTGCGGCGCGCAATCACGCCAGGGTCGCAGGGATCCTCCCCACCTCCTTTATACCGTCCATGCGAGGCGTGGCCCGCATATGGGATCGCCCTCGCCCGGTGTCGGACGAGCGTCGCGCCCAACCAATTTGACTCCCGACGTGATTATAATTGTTTTACACATGCCCGTCAACAGGAAAGGCGTTAATTTACACAGCCGCAACTTCGGATCGCAAAAGTATGACAGACAGGCGGAACAGATTCAGACAGGGCAATACCGCACAACTGTGCGGTATTGCCCTGAAAGCCTATCGTGTGGATCAGTCGGACTGCAATGCGTCAAAGCCCTCCTCGCCGGTGCGGACGCGCACGACGTTTTCAACGTCGGTCACGAAGATCTTGCCGTCGCCGATGTGGCCGGTGTGCAGCACCCGCTTGGCGGTTTCGATGACCAGACGGACCGGGACCTTGCTGACCACGATATCCACCTGCACCTTGGGCAGCAGCGTGATCTCCACGGGCGTGCCGCGGTAGTACTCCGGCTTACCCTTCTGCACGCCGTAGCCCATGACGTTGGTGACGGTCATGCCGGTGATGCCGATCTTGTTCAGGCTCTTCTTCAGCGGCTCCAGGCTGGCGGGACGGCAGATGATGCGGACGTTGGTGTAGACCGGCGCGTCGGGGGCCTTCTCCTTCGCCACCCGCACGGGCGCTTCGTAATCCCCGGCGGGAACCGGCATGGGCTCGGCATCCTCCACGGCGCTGTCATTCAAGATGGTAAATCCGGAATAGGCGGTGTGCAGGCCGTGCTCCGAGCGATCCAGGCCCATGACCTCGTCCTCCGCGCTGGCCCTCAGGCCGATGGTCGCCTTGATGACGGCGAACACGATGGTGATGACCACCGCCGTCCAGGCGATCACCGCGCCGACACCCAGCAGCTGTACGCCCAGGAATTTGAAGCCGCCGCCGTAGAACAGGCCCTTCATCGTGGAAACGCCCGTGGCGAACAGGCCGGTCAGTATCGTGCCCAGCGCGCCGCACACGCCGTGTACCGATATCGCGCCGACGGGATCGTCGATCTTTGCCACCTTGTCGAAGAACTCCACCGACAGCACCACCGCAAAGCCGCAGCACAGGCCGATGATCGCCGCGCCGAAGGGGTTGACCGCGTCACAGCCTGCCGTGATGCCCACCAGGCCCGCCAGCGAGGCGTTGAAGGTCATGGACACGTCCGGCTTGCCGTAGCGCAGCCAGGTGAAGATCATGGTCGTCAGCGTCGCCACCGCCGCGGCCAGGTTGGTGTTGAAGAACACCAGGCCGGCGGAGACGATCAGCTCATCGCTGTCCATGCCCACGGTGCTGGCCCCGTTGAAGCCGAACCAGCAGAACCAGAGGATGAACACGCCCAGCGCCGCGATGGACAGGTTGTGGCCGAGTATGGCCCGGGGCTTTCCGTCCGCGCCGTACTTGCCGACGCGGGGCCCCAGCATCTTCGCGCCGATCAGGGCGCACACGCCGCCCACCATGTGCACGCATGTGGAACCGGCGAAGTCGTGGAAGCTCAGGTCGCTGAGCCAGCCGCCGCCCCAGATCCAGTGGCCGGACACGGGGTAGATGAACAGTGAAATCGCCGCCGAGTAGACGCAATAGGCGGAGAACTTCGTGCGCTCGGCCATCGCGCCGGAGACGATGGTGGCGCTGGTGGCGCAGAACACCGTCTGGAAGATGGCGTAGGCCCACAGCGGCACGCCCGCGGGAAGGACGTGGCTGTAATCCTTGAGGATGAAGGGGTCGATCCAGCCGAAGGCGGCCGTTCCCGCGCCGAACATGATGCCGAAGCCCACCAGCCAGTAGAGCGGCGTGCCGATGCAGAAGTCCATCAGGTTCTTCATCAGGATATTGCCCGTGTTCTTGGCCCTCGTGAAGCCCGCTTCGCACATGGCGAAGCCCGCCTGCATGAAGAACACCAGCGCCGCGCCCAGCAGCACCCAGATCGTATTGACTGCGGAAAATGTCATAGTGATCGCTCCTTTACCTATGGATTTTCAAAACAAAAGCGCAAGGGCGACGGCGGAACTGATCTGCCGCGCACCCTTGCGCTCTCGTATGAAATTGAGTGTATTGTAATTCTGTCCGGTTGTTTTGTCAAGTGAAAAGCGGGTTAAACGCCGCTGTCCCCGTAGTTGCTCAGCACCCGGGCGGACGGATCGTCCACATCGCAGCCGGGCCAGGTGCGGTTGGGCATCCAGAAGTCCGCGATCATGTGCGCCTGGCCGGGATAATACTGTTCGAACAGGTCCCGATACAGCAGGCTCTCCTTGGTGAACGGGGGACAGTAGTCGTACTTCGCCACCCCGGCGCGGAATGCCTCCTCGGTATAGGTGCGTTCGGCCAGGGCCTGGAGGTCGCTGGCCATCGAATGCCCCACAGCGTCGGAAAAGGCCGCCTTTTGCCGCCAGAGGATCATGTCGGGCAGTATGTGGTCGTCGGCGAATGCCTTGCGGATCAGGTACTTGCCCATGTTGTGCCGGTTCAGCTTGAGCTCCGGATCCACGCTCATGGCGTAGCGCACGAACTTCAGATCCCCGAAGGGCACCCGCGCCTCCAGGCTGTTCACGGAGATGCAGCGGTCCGCCCGCAGCACGTCGTACATGTGAATCTCCCGTATGCGCTTTTCCGCCTCCTCCTGGAAGGCCGCGGCGCTGGGGGCGAAGTCGGTGTACTTGTAGCCGAACAGCTCGTCGCTGATCTCGCCGGTCAGCAGCACCCGGATGTCCGTGTGCTCGTGGATGTACTTGCACACCAGGTACATACCGATGCTGGCGCGAATCGTGGTGATGTCCCAGGTGGCCAGCAGCTCCACCACCTTTGGCAGGGCCTCCAGCACGTCCTTCTCGCTGATGATGACCTCCGTGTGCTCGCTGCCGATGTAGTCCGCCGCGATGCGGGCGTACTTCAGGTCGATGGCGTCCACGTCCATGCCGATGGCGAAGGTGCGGATGGGCCTGTCCAGCAGCTTCTGGGCGATGGCGCACACCAACGAGGAATCCAGCCCGCCGGAAAGCAGGAAGCCCACCGGCGCGTCGGCGTCCAGGCGCTTCTCCACGCCGTCGATCAGCAGGCGGCGCAGCTTCTGGCAGATGTGGTCCTCGTCCTTCATCGTGAACTGATCCACGTGGGACGGGTCGGCGTAGCGGACAAATTCCCCGTCCACCCAGTAGCAGCCCGGGGGGAAGGGCATGATCTCGTCACATATTCCCATCAGGTTCTTTGGCTCGCTGGCAAAGGCGATGTGGCCGCGACGCGAAGCTATTCCTTTAGGGGCCGACTGGTAGCCATAATACAGCGGGCGAATGCCTATGGGGTCCCGCGCGGCGATCAGCTTGTCCGCCTCCGCGTCGTACAGTATCAGCGCAAACTCCGCGTCCAGCGTCTTGAACATCTCCACGCCGTATTCCCTGTACAGCGGCAGCAGTATCTCGCAGTCCGACGCGCTCCTGATGGGGAAGCCCTCGTCGATCAGCCGCTGGCGAAGCGGGCGGAAGCCGTACAGCTCGCCGTTGCAGACCACATAGCTGTCGCCCATGCGGAAGGGCTGCATGCCCTCCGCCGTCAGGCCCATGATGGCCAGCCGGTGGAAGCCCAGGTAGCCCCGGGGGATCTCGATGAACCGGCTCATGTCCGGGCCCCGGGAGATCGTGCGGTCAAAGCACGCCCGCAGCTTTTCAACAGGAATAGATTTCCCTTCGATGCCAAAGATGGAACACATAAAAACGCACCTCCGTAAATGGTCGGCAATCGCTCTGCTATTTCAGGACGAAGGCCGCCGCTCCGTGGTGCCACCTGATTTGCTTCTCTTTTCGGGTTCCAACAAACCCTGACAGGGATAACGTGCTGCCGTCACGCCGCACCTACTGGGCTCCCCGGGGTGTAAGGCCCTTCGACCCCGCCGTGCCCGGCATGACGCGGACCGCCCATCGCGGCCGTCATGCCGAACGCAGTGAAGGAGGCCTTCCCCCATGCCGTTCAGCCTGGACTTGGAAGGGTTTTTCGCCCGGTGGCGCATGCGGGATTTACACCGTCGCCCGCTCTCTGGGATGCCGCCGTGGGAAAGGGCGTGGGCTCCGTTCCCGCCGGGTTACTCTGCTTCCGCAACGCTTTTGATCTGGAATTTTGCTGGCATTTTATCATGGTAAAGGGGAATTGTCAATATAATTATGCAATTAAGAATTTGTAAACTTGCAATATTTCATTATTATGCGCCGATTTCCGCACCAAATTCGCATTAACAATTCATTTAACATTCAAAACCCCTTGACAGCCTGCCCATGGGTATGCTATGCTTTTTGCGTGACAAGGCAAGGGAGTCGTGTTGAGCGGTTCCCTTGCCCCTTTTTATTTCGGAGGTGTGATTATGAGCAAGTACACGAAGGAAGATATCATCAGGCTCGTCAAGGAAGGCGACGTGGAATTCATCCGCATGCAGTTTACCGACATCTTCGGACAGCTGAAGAACGTGGCCATTACCGCCAGCCAGGTGGTGAAGGCGGTCAATAACGAGATCATGATCGACGGAAGCTCCATCGAGGGCTTTGTCCGCATCAACGAATCCGACCAGTACCTGCGGCCCGATCTGGACACCTTCACCATACTGCCCTGGCGGCCCCAGCACGGCAAGGTGGCGCGGCTGATCTGCGACGTGTACAATCCGGACGGCACCCCCTTCATGGGCGACCCCCGTGGCACGCTGAAGCGCATACTGAAGAAGGCCGCCGACATGGGCTACAGCTTCAACGTGGGCCCGGAGTGCGAATTCTTCCTGTTCCAGACCGACGCCCAGGGCAGACCCACCACCACTACCTCCGACGAGGCCGGCTACTTCGACCTGGGGCCGCTGGATCACGGCGAGAGTACCCGGCGGGAGATCTGCATGGCGCTGGAGCAGATGGGCTTTGAGATCGAGGCCAGCCACCACGAGGTGGCCGCGGGCCAGCACGAGATCGACTTCAAGTACGCCGACGCCCTGACCGCCGCCGACAACATCATGACCTTCAAGCTGGCGGTCAAGACCCTGGCGCAGAAGAACGGCCTGCACGCCACGTTCATGCCCAAGCCCGTGTTCGGCATCAACGGCAGCGGCATGCATACCAACATGAGCCTGTTCAAGGACGGCAAGAACGTGTTCGCCGACCCGTCCGATGCCAGGGGCCTGAGCAAGGCGGCCTACAGCTTCATCGCCGGCATCCTCAGGCATGTGCGGGGCATGGCCGCCATTACCAACCCGCTGGTGAACAGCTACAAGCGGCTGGTACCCGGCTATGAGGCCCCCTGCTATCTGGCCTGGAGCGCCAGCAACCGAAGCGCGCTGATCCGCATTCCCGCGGCCCGGGGCATGAGCACCCGCGTGGAGCTGCGTTGCCCTGACCCGTCCTGCAATCCCTATCTGAACCTGGCGGTCTGCCTGGCGCCGGGCCTGGACGGCATCGAGAAGGGCCTGACGCCGCCGGACGAGATCACCGAGAACATCTTCGCCATGGACGCCGCCACCCGCGCGGCCAAGGGCATCGAGAGCATGCCGGGCACGCTGCACGAGGCCGTGAAGTGTCTGAAGGAAGACGCGGTCATCTGCGAGGCGCTGGGCGAGCACGTGCTCAGCCAGTACGTCCAGGGCAAGGAAAAGGAATGGGACGCCTACCGGACGCACGTCAGCGCGTGGGAGGTCGAGCGCTACCTGGTGATGTACTGAGCCAGGGATGAACCGCGACGCGACGGCCACCGTCGGTTCCCCGTCTCACGTTCCCCATTCAAACCGACCGCAGGGAGGTGCTGGCATGCCGAGAATCATCATTGCCGGGGTGTCGGAGATCAGCCGCGCACAGCTTTCCCGGCTGCTGACCTCCTCGGGGTATTCGGTGTTTCGCCTCTGCGCCTCTGAAGGCGAGCTGAGGCGGACGCTGACCGAATGCGACGACGGCATCGTGCTGATCTCCGCCATGAATCCGGACGACATCTCCGCCGACTTCGGGGACGGCTTCCAGTTTTTGCTGATCGGCAGGCCGGAAGCCCTCTCCGCCTGTGAATCCACCCAGGTCTTCAAGTTGGCCTATCCCTGCGCCGGCAGCGCGGTCATCGGCGCGATCGAAATGCTCTCCCAGCTTCACCACATGCGCCTGCCCCACCGGCAGGGCCGCGACAAAGCCCTGGTGGAGAACGCGAAGCGCCTGCTCATGCGCCGATACGAAATCGACGAGCCGGAGGCCCACCGCCGCATGCAGCAATACGCCATGCGCCACAACATGAAGATGACCGATTACGCGGCGGAATTGCTGAGCGGGACGGATTGAGGAAATACCGCGCAATCAAAGGTATTCATATTGCGCGGTATTTCCTTGACGGGACCCTGACCGCGCCCGCCGCCCGGCCAACCGTTCCCCATTTCCCCATTCCTCATTGATTCACCAATGGAGGTGCGACCATGTACGACCCAAAATACCCCCTCTATCACCCTGAAATGGAGCACGCGTCCTGCGGCGTCGGCGCGATCGTCGACCTGAGCGGCCGGGCCACCCACCGCACCGTGGATCAGGCGCTCACCATCGTGGAGCGACTGGCCCACCGCGCGGGCAGCGACGCCCTGGGCACCACCGGCGACGGCGTGGGCATCATGACCCGATTGCCCCACGAATTCTTCACCGCATGGGCGCGGGAGGAAGGCATATCCCTGGGCAAGCCCGGCGACTACGGCGTCGGGATGTTCTTTTTGCCGGAGGATGAGGTGGGCGTTCAGAATATCTGCCGCATCTTTGACCAGCTGGCCTTGTCGGAGGGCCTGACCGTGCTGGGCTGGCGGGATGTGCCCTGTCACCCGGCCCAGCTGGGCGCAGGCGCGCGGCGCACCATGCCCCGCATCCGGCAGTGCTTCCTGAAGCGGCCCGCGAGCCTGGCCCCGGGGGTTGATTTCGACCGCAAGCTGTACATCCTGCGCCGGGTGTTTGAAAAGCAGGACACGGATACCTACATCTGCTCCCTGTCCTCCCGCACCGTCGTCTACAAGGGTATGATGCTGGTCTCCCAGCTGCGCTCCTTCTATGACGACCTGCAGGACGTGCGCTTTGTGTCGCAGATGGCCATGGTGCACTCCCGCTTTTCCACGAACACCTTCCCCAGCTGGTCGAAGGCCCACCCCCAGCGCTTCCTGCTGCACAACGGCGAGATCAACACCATCCGGGGCAACCACGACCGCATGAAGGCCCGGGAGGAGACCATGCGCTCGGCCGTCATGGGCGAAGCCATGAAGCGGGTGCTGCCCGTGGTGGACCCGGACGGCAGCGATTCCCAGATGCTGGACAACACGCTGGAATTCCTGGCCATGAACGGCTTCCCGCTGCCGCTGGCGGG
>JAZTZK010000127.1:0-3156 GCA_045637485.1 Clostridia bacterium | reverse complement strand
GGTCTGGCAGGTCTTTACCGTCGCCTTTTGCGCCGTGCGCTCATCTCCCATCGCCAGCCCAGGCAGCGGCGGGTCCCTGTCATCCGTCTTATCCCCCCTGTAGAGCGCCTTCCAGCCCTCCTTCAGGGGCATCGCGCCGGTTGACTTGAAGGCGTGCTTTCCCACCTTTGTGTCCACCCTTGCGCTCTCGTATTCATAGTGGGGATAGTGGGCCGCGATCAGGCGGCGGGCGATCATGTCGAACAGTAGCGCCTCGTCCCGGGTCAGGCCTTTGGAATTGGCCGTCTTTTCCGTGGGCACGATGGCGTGATGGTCGCTGATCTTGGCGTTGTCGTAGAAGCGCCGGTCCTTCAGCTGCCAGTTCAGCTCCGGCGATTCCACGAAGGGAGCATAGGCGGGGGGCAGCTTCTTCAGCACAGCGGCGATCTTCGGCTTCATGTCGTCCGGCAGGTATCGGCTGTCGGTGCGGGGATAGGTGATCAGCTTGTGGGTCTCGTACAGCGACTGGGCCAGCTTCAGCGTCTTGTCGGCGGAATAGCCCAGCTTCTTATTGGCCTCCCGCTGGAGGCTGGTCAGGTCGTACAGCTGGGGCGGCGGCACCTTCTTGCGGGTCTTCTTGCTCTCGGTCACCGTCCCGCTCTGCCCCTCGACCGCCTGGCGGATGGCCTCGGCCTCGTCCCGGTCCGTGCAGCGGGTCTTTTTCGTCTTCGGGTTGACCCAGAGGCCCTCGTAATCGCCGAAATCAGCCCGAATCTCCCAGTAGTCCTCGGGCACGAAGTTTTCGATTTCAAGGTCCCGTTTGACGATCAGGTTCAGCGTCGGCGTCTGCACCCGGCCCACGGACAGGTGGGCGTCGTAGGCCAGCGAGAAGGCCCGGGAGGCGTTCATGCCCACCAGCCAGTCGGCCTCGCTGCGACAGCGGGCGCTCTCATACAGGGAATCGTAGAACGCCGACGGCTTCAGCTCGGCAAAGCCCTGGCGTATGGCCGCGTCGGTCATCGACGAGATCCACAGCCGCTCCACCGGCTTTTTGCAGCCCGCCATCTGATAGATGTAGCGGAAGATCAGCTCCCCCTCCCGGGCGCTGTCGGTGGCGCAGATCAGGCTGTCAATCTCCCTGTTCAGCATCCATCCCCTGACCACGGAAAACTGGGCCCTGGTATTTGGCAGCACCTTCAGCGGTATGCGCTCCGGCAGCATCGGCAGGTCGGCCATGTTCCACTTCACCCAGCGCTCATCAGCCTCCCCCGGCTCGCACAGCGAGACCAGGTGGCCGATGGCCCAGGTGACGACGTATTCCTCGCCCACCAGGCAGCCCTCGCCCCGGCCCTTCACGCCCAGCACCCTGGCGATGTCCCGGGCCACGGAGGGCTTCTCGGCGACGATCAGCTTTTTGGACATGCGCATTCTCCCCCTTTGACCCCCAACAAAGCTATACCCGGGTTATTGTATCAAATCAATGCGGTTATTTCAAGCATCCAGACGTGTGTTCACACATCCCGGTCGCAACAAAATGTGGCAAACATGTATTGATATTCTGACATCTCTATGTTATTATATTATTGTCATCTGACCAACAGCCGCGTTGAGCTGTCCGGCAGACATGGCAAATCCTACGGATCAATTTGCAAAGGAGCCTGATCGGTATGAGGAAGAACTGGTACGTACTGGTGCTGGCAGCGCTGTGTCTGCTGTATGCACTCCTCCCCGCCGCAGTGGCAGAGGACGCGATCAACGTCGTCGGGAATTTAGAATTGCCACTGGACGCGACTTCGGCGGTAACAGACGACCTGGAGGTACCGTCGGTTGACGACGTGCCTGAGATCGATCCCGACCTCGAAATCGTCCTCGAAGGCGCGGACGACGGACAGCAGGCCGGGGAAGACGATCCCCTGGCGCTGTCGTTGGAGGACGGCATCTCCGTGCCCGACCAGACCCCGGAGGGCCAGGAGGCCGCACAGGCCAACGACGGAGATGACGAACCGGAATTCGTCATCGACGAATATGGCGTACTGCTCAAGTACAACGGCCCTGGTGGCGCGGTGACCATCCCGTCCATGGTCAATACCATCGGCTACAGCGCCTTCTATTGTTGTAATAGCCTGACGTCGCTGAGGGTACCCGGCAACGTCAAGATCATCGGCAATAGCGCCTTTGAAGGCTGCGGACGTCTGGAAAGCGTCACACTGGAAGCGGGCGTTGAAGTACTCGAGAAGGACGCTTTCAGGGACTGCCACAGCCTGAAGACCCTGACGATGTCTGACGGCTTGAAGACCGTGAGGAACGGCGCTTTCGTCGGCTGCAGCATTAAAGAGCTGATCTTCCCGGATTCCGTCACCGAACTGGCCGGTGGCGCAACCTTTGACCGGTGGAACAACGGCTGGCTGAGCGGGAGCCTGAAGAAGGTGCGCTGGCCCGCGGGCGTTGTGGATATCAACAACAGCCAGTTCGAAGGGTTTTCCGCGCTGACGGAAATCCAGATTCCCGCCAATCTGGAAAGCATTGGTGAATGGGCATTCTCAAATTGCACCAGCCTGAACTTCGATATCCCCGCCACAGTCACGAGCATCGGTAAGGGAGCCTTCAACAGCTGTGTCAGTTTGACCTCAGTAACGATTCCCAATGGCGTGCCGGACATCGGCGTCATGACCTTCAGCAACTGCGACAACCTGACATCGATTGTTGTGCCCGGAAACGTCATAACCATAGGCGAAAGCGCTTTTGAAGGCTGCGACCGTCTGCGCAGCGTAACGCTGGAAGCAGGCGTTGAGGTGATAGACGTAGAGGCATTCAGAGACTGCGGCACCTTGAAGTCCCTGACGATGGCCGACGGCCTGAAGACTATAAAATACGGCGCGTTCATCGGATGCCGCATCGAAGAGCTGATCTTCCCGGATTCTGTCACCGAGCTGGATGGAGGCGCTATCTACGGTGCCTGGTACAACAGCCCCCTGTGCGAAAACCTGAAGAAGGTGCGCTGGCCCGCGGGCGTTGTGGAGATTCCCGACGATCAGTTCAGGGACTTTTCCGTGTTGAGGGAAATCCAGCTTCCCGCCAACCTGGAGACCATTGGCGACAGAGCTTTCATGTTTTGTTCCAAGCTGACAACCCTCGATATCCCCGCCACAGTCAGGAGCATCGGAGAGGAAGCCTTCC
>JAZTZK010000126.1:0-9148 GCA_045637485.1 Clostridia bacterium | reverse complement strand
GTGATGCTCTGTATTTATCAGGGGAGGTTGTATAGACCATGAAAAACGCTTCGATGATACTGGATAGGGATTATGTCGTTGGAAGGATCGACCCGCGCGTCTATGGCTCCTTTATCGAGCACCTGGGTCGCGCGGTCTACGGCGGCATCTATGAGCCCGGCCACCCGCAGGCCGACGAACAGGGCTTCCGGAAGGATGTTTTGAAGCTGGTCCGGGAGCTGGGAGTGCCGGTGGTGCGCTATCCCGGCGGCAATTTCGTCTCCGGCTTCAACTGGGAGGACAGCGTCGGGCCCGTCGAAAAGCGCCCGAAGCGGCTGGATCTGGCCTGGTTTACCACCGAGACCAACGCCGTGGGCCTGCACGAGTTCGCCGCCTGGGCGAAGAAGGCGAATACCGAGGTGATGTATGCCATCAACCTGGGTACGAGGGGGCCGGAGAACGCCCGGGATGTGGTGGAGTACGCCAACCATCCCGGCGGCAGCAAATTCTCCGACATGCGCATCGCCAACGGGAGCAGGGAGCCCCTGGGCATCAAGCTGTGGTGCCTGGGCAACGAGATGGACGGTCACTGGCAGATGGGCAGCAAGACGGCCTTTGAATACGGCCGCATCGCCAACGAGTCCGCCAAGCTGATGAAGTGGGTGGACCCCTCCATCGAGGTGGTGGCCTGCGGCTCCTCCGGCTCCGGCATGCCCACTTTCGGGGATTGGGAGCTGACGATGCTGAACGAGTGCTATGACAACGTCGACTATGTCTCGCTGCACCGTTACTACGGCAATCCCACCAACGATACCCCGGACTTCCTGGCCCGCTCAATGGACCTGGATGATTTCATCAAATCGGTGATTGCCATCTGCGACGCGGTGAAGGGAAAGAAGCACTCGAAGAAGCAGCTGAACCTGTCCTTCGACGAGTGGAACGTGTGGTACCACTCCAACGCGCAGGATGAGGAGATCAAGAAGCGGGACCGCTGGGGCCAGGCCCTGCCGCTGCTGGAGGACATCTACAACTTCGAGGACGCCCTGCTGGCGGGCAGCATGCTGATTACCTTCCTGCGCAATGCCGACCGGGTGAAGGTGGCATGCCTGGCCCAGCTGGTGAACGTCATCGCCCCCATCATGACCCGAAACGGCGGCGGCGCCTGGGCCCAGACGATCTACTGGCCCTTCCTGCATGCCTCGAAGTACGGGCGGGGCACGGCGCTGCTGGCGCTGGTGGACACGCCGGTGTACGACTGTTCGGATTACGAGGGCGTGCCGCTGATCGACGCCACGGCGACCCTGGGCGACGACGGGAGCGTGACCGTGTTTGCCGTGAACCGGGACATGGGCGAGGATTTCTGCCTGGACATCGACCTGCGGGCCTTCGGCGACATGCGCCTGGAGGAGCACATACTGCTGCGTCACGACGACACCAAGGCTGTCAACACCGAGGAAAACCCGATGAACGTGGCCCCGAAGGCGGGCCCAGGCGGGACGGTCGAGGGCGGCAAGGCCCGGATCGCGCTTCCCGCCCTCAGCTGGAACGTGCTGCGCTTTGTCGGCGGAAGGTGAGCCGATAATGCTGACGTTGTATCGCCTGCTGGCGACGGCCGATGCCGATGCCCATAGCGCCGTGTTGACGGTGATCGAGGGCCGGGATTTCGGCGACAAGTGCCTGCTTTCCTCCGGCGCACTGCAATGGGAGCGGGACGAGGAGGGCTTCTTCGCCCGCAATATCGACGAGATACGGGATATCGACGGCGGACGCGAAGCTGGCCCTTTAGGATGCGGCACGCTTGAAATTGACGGCCAGCAGGTCTTTTGCGAGCCGTTGGGGCGGGAAAAGACCCTGGTCGTCTGCGGCGGCGGGCATGTGGCGATACCGGTGATTCGCATTGCCCGGCTGCTCGGCATGCCCGTCACCGTGCTGGAGGACCGGCCCGCCTTCGCCCGGAACGCGCAGGAGGCCGGGGCGGAGCGGGTGATCTGCGCGCCGTTTGAGGAAGCCCTGAAACAGATTCCGGGGGGCGGGGATACCTTCTTCGTCATCGTCACCCGGGGACATGGCAGCGACATAAAGTGCCTCGACGCCGTCAGCCGGAAGCCCCACGCCTACATCGGCATGATCGGCTCCCGCAGGCGGGTGGCGCTGGTGAAACAGCATCTGATCGAGGCCAGGGGATGCGCCCCGGCGGTCATCGAAGGGGTACACATGCCCATCGGCCTGGACATCGGCGCGGAGACGCCGGAGGAGATCGCCGTATCCATCATGGCTGAGATCATACGGGAAAAAAACCGGGCCGGGCGCAACGCCGTCTGGTCCCGGGAGCTGCTGCAGGCGATCGTCGACCCGGCGGCGCAGGGGGTGCCCAAAGCGCTGGCCACCGTAGTGGAACGCAGGGGCAGCGCGCCCAGAGGCCCCGGCGCGCGGATGCTGGTGTGGCCGGACGGGCGCACCCTCGGCACCGTCGGCGGCGGTTCGGTGGAGGGCGAGGTGATCCGCGCCGCCTGCCGGAGGCTTCAGGCGGGCGAGACGGAACCCTGCCTGTACAAGGCGCGCCTTGACGCGGACGCCGCGGCGGAGGACGGCATGGCCTGCGGCGGCGAGGTGACCGTGCTCATCGAAGCGATCGAGGCGGACAGGGGCTGAAGCAACCCATTAAAAAGACTGGACAGGCGCATTATCCAGGCCGCAAAGCCGGAGGAGAAGCGCCTTTTCAATGAATCAAAAGCGTGCCTGGAGGTGTATGATCATGAGTAGGATCCTGACCCTGCTGACTGTGCTGGCGCTGCTGATCGGCTGCGCCGACGCCCTGGCGGAGACCGAGGTCATCGTGTTCGCCGCCGCCTCGATGACGGAGACACTCACCGAATGCGCCGGACGTTACATGGCGGAGCATCCTGACGTGACGGTCATCTGCAACTTCGATTCGTCCGGTACCCTCAAGACCCAGATCCAGGAGGGCGCGCCCTGCGACCTTTTCATTTCCGCGGCGAAGAAGCAGATGGACCAGCTGGACATCGACGCCTCCCCCGAGGTGAACACCGAGGGGCTGGACTTTGTGGACCGCGCCACCCGCGTCGACCTGCTGGAGAACAAAGTGACGCTGGCGGTGCCCGACGGCAATCCCAGGGGCGTCGAAGGCTTTGACCAGCTGGCCGAACTGCTGAAGGACGGGGATATCCTGCTGGCCATTGGCAACAGCGACGTGCCCGTGGGCCAGTATACCCGAAAGCTGTTTGAATACTACGGCATCGACGAAGCCGCCGTCTCCGGGAAGCTGACCTACGGCTCCAACGTCAAGGAGGTGACCACGCAGGTGGCCGAGCACTCCGTGGACTGCGGCATCATCTATGGCACCGACGCCTTCTCGGCCGGCCTGACGGTCGTGGACGAGGCCACCGAGGCGATGTGCGGCGGTCGGGTGGTGTACCCGGCGGCGGTGCTCAAGACCGCGGCGGCTCCCCTGGCGGCCTTGGATTTCCTGGCCTATCTGCAAACGGACGCGTGCGCCGAAGTGTTTGCCTCGGTGGGCTTCACACCGCTCTGTAGGGGCGATTTCTAATCGCCCGCGAGCCCTAAAGGACATGTAGCGGCGGCGCCTGCGCCGCTACATGCGTCGCGCTCGGAGAGCGTCCCCACGGCTTCGCGCCGCCTCTACACGTTTGTTATACCCGTATCGACGGAGGAAATGCTCAAAAAATGCTGTCTCGAATCGCTACGACGGATTGGTTTCCGCTGTTCAATTCCCTGCGCATCGCGGCCATTGCCAGCGTGCTGGTGTTCTTTTTGGGGATAGGATGCGCCCATTGGGCGGCGCGGCTGCCGAAGCCGGTCAAGGGGCTTTTGGACGTGTTCCTGACGCTGCCCCTGGTGCTGCCGCCCACGGTGTGCGGCTACTTCCTGCTGAAGCTGGTGGGCATCCGGCGGCCGCTGGGCGCGCTGCTGGACAGGGCGGGCATGCGCTTCGTCATGACCTGGCAGGGCGGCGTGCTGGCGGCGGTGGTGGTGGCCTTCCCGCTGATGTACCGCACCGCCCGGGGCGCCTTCGAGGCCTTTGACGAGACGCTGGACTGGTCCGGGCAGACCCTGGGCCTGAGCGATGCCTACATCTTCTGGCGCATCCGCATGCCGGCCTGCAGGCAGGGCATACTGGCCGGCTTCGTGCTGGCCTTCGCCCGGGCACTGGGGGAGTACGGCGCGACCTCGATGCTGGTGGGCTACACGCCCGGCAGGACCGCCACCATCTCCACCACGGTCTACCAGCTCTACCGCACGGGCGACGACGCAGGGGCGATGCTCTGGGTGATGGTGAACCTTGCCATCAGCGCCGTGGTGCTGCTGGCCTTGAACCTGCTGCAGGGCGGGAAGCGGAAGGGCGTGGTACGATGAGCCTGTCGGTTGACATCGAAAAGCGGTTGGGGGACTTCCGCCTTCGGGTCGGGTTTGAGTGCGCGGACGGCATCACCGGGCTGCTGGGTCCTTCGGGCTGCGGCAAGAGCATGGCACTGAGGTGCATCGCGGGCATCGAGAGGCCGGACCGGGGCCGCATCGAACTGGACGGGTGCGTGCTGTTCGATTCCGACAGGCATATAAACCTGAAGCCCCGGGAGCGCCGCGTGGGCTATCTGTTCCAGAGCTTCGCGCTGTTTCCCGACATGACGGTCCGGCAAAACCTGCTCTGTGGGCTCTGTCACGAGAAGGACGGCGCCCGGCGCGCAAAGGCCCTTGACGAGGCGCTGGAGCTGTTCCAGCTTCGTAAATTGGCGGAACACAGGCCCGTCCAGCTGTCCGGCGGACAACAGCAGCGGGTGGCGCTGGCCCGGGCGCTGCTGAACCGTCCGGCGCTGCTGTTGCTGGACGAGCCCTTCTCCGCCCTGGACGCCCATCTGCGGCTGAAGCTGCAAATCGCCATGCTGGACACGCTCCGGGAATACGGCCGTCCGGCCCTGCTGGTGACCCATGACCGCAACGAGGCCTATCGCATGTGCGACCGTATCGCCGTGATGTCGGAGGGCCTGGCCCAACAGCCCGTGGACACCAGGCGACTGTTCGCCGACCCGGGCACGGTGTCGGCGGCGACGCTGACCGGCTGCAAGAACATCACCCCCGCCCGGAGGGGGGGGCAGAACCGGCTGTACGCGCCGGCCTGGGGCGTCACGCTGGAAACGTCGCTGCCCGTGTCCGACGGCGTCACCCACGCGGGCATCCGCGCCCACTATTTCGATCCAAATGTCCCACAGAACCGCTTTCCCGTCGCCTTTGTGGACGATATGGAGGAGCCCTTCGAGTGGGTGCTGACGTTCCGCTATGCCGGCCAGGCCGGGGACGCCCCGCCGCTGTGGTGGCGCATGCCCAAGGAAAACCGCCCCCGGCCTCTGCCGGAAGCGCTGGGTGTCGCGCCGGTGAACGTACTGCCGCTGCGGGGGTAGGGGCGCGAAGAACAGACAAAGCCACAGAACGGCATATCGATCCTTCGACATGCCGCTCTGTGGCTTTGCTTATGGGAATGCCTAAACGATGTCCAGCAGCTCTCCCAGCTCTTGGATGACGTAGTCCGGATGGCTCTGCGCCACCAGGTATTCCTCCGGGAAGCTGGAGGTGATGCCCACGGCCTTCATGCCGCCGGCGTGGGCGGCCTTGATGCCGCTGGGGGCGTCCTCCACCACCAGGCATTCATTCGGTCGCGTATCGGTCAGCCTTGCGCCGGTCAGGTAGATCTCCGGGTGAGGCTTCAGGTTTTGGATGTTGTCCCCTGTCACGAAGGCGTCAAAGAAGTCCTCGGACAGGCCGATGGCCCGCAGGTTGTGCACCACCTTCGCGTAGTCGGCGGAGGTGCAAACCGCGATCCTGTAGCCCTTCTCCTTGACGGTGGTCAGCACCCAGTGCACGTCATCGGGCACGACGGCCTCCGTCTCCACGTATTGGCCGTAGTAGTGGTAGGCGAGCGACTTCATGGCGGGGTCGTAGGTCAGCCCGTACTTTTGGGCCACGCCGCCGATGTACCTGTCCTCGCCCTGGCCCACGAAGGGGATGAAGTCCTCAGGCTTGGGGTCCAGGCCGTAGTCCCGCAGGGCGAGAATGCCCGATTTGGCCATCAGGGCCTCGGAGTCGATCAATACGCCGTCCATGTCAAAAAGAATCGCTTTCATCGGCATGTCTCCTGTCCTGAATATCATGTGTTATCTGCCGTCACGGCCAGAAGCCGGTCGACGATCACGTCCGCCATGAAGAGCTTATACGCAAATCTCGAGGGCTGGGCAGGCACCGCGCAATGCCATGCAGAGCACCCGTCCGGGGTGTCTATGGCGAAATAGACCTCGCCCGGAACGCTGTCCGCGTTGTTGGGGTCGGCGTTGCCGAAGGTGCCGGTGACGCCGACGCCGATGTCCGCGTCCAAGGCCTCCCGGCAGGCGCGGGCCATGGCCGTTGCGGTCTCGGCGGAGTAGACGCCAAAGGTCTCGATGGTTTTAGCGCTTACCCCCTGTCGGACCTTGGCCACGTTGGAATAGGTGACAAAAGCCCCGTACAACACGGCGGACGCGCCTTCCGTATCGGTGATCAAAGAGGCGACCTGACCGCTCGTGCAGCTCTCCATGGTGGTGATGGTCCGGCCTGCCCCAATCAGCCGAAGGGTCAACAGTCGGTATTTTTCCCGCGTCGCCGCCTCGTCGACGGTACCTGAACCGCAATCGATCTCCCGGCACGCGATATCACTTTGTAGATGTGTCATATGGTCTTTCACTCCCATTGTTTTGATTTTGCCGCCTTTCAGCATCAATCGATGGCTCATATCACCACCTGGTCCCTGCCGCCAACCTTGCCCATGTACAGCTTTCGGTCGGCCCGGTCCAGTATCTGTTCCAATGTGGATTTGAAGTCGTTTTCCTCGACGCCTATGGTAATCGTGACGAAGCATTCGCTTTCCCCGAAGCGCAGTTTTCTCCGACGCACGGCGATGTTCACGTCGGTCATCTCCCGCCCGGCTTCGTCGATGTTCATATTCGGCATGAAGAAGCAGAATTCTTCGCCGCCCCAGCGGCACACCCTGTATTTTCCTTCGGCGGCTTCCATGAACAGCGTTGCCAGTGTCTTCAGCGTTTCGTCGCCGCAGCTATGGCCGTAGGTATCGTTGATTTTCTTGAAAAAATCGATATCCGCGATGGCGATGCTGTACTGACTGTCGGGATTGTCCCGCAGGAACTGCTCTATCTCGTCCAGCAATGTGCGGCGGTTGGGCAGACCGGTGAGGGGATCGGTGCCCGCCTCCCTGTGCAGCGCCTGGTTGTTGATGGTCAGCACCCGCTCTCTGGCCTGTATGCTGGAGCTGAACAGTATAAAGTCGACGGTCAGAATCAGCATCGGCACGACGCTGTTGATGATTTGAAAGACGAGGTTGTCGGTGCGGTCCAGCGCTTCGATGGGGGCGTGCCCCAGGGACAGGGCAAACAGCAGCACCCGGAAGATCACCAGGTTAAGGGAATAGACAAGCTTGCCCACGGGCGGCTCATAGATGTTGAAGAAGATCAGCGGCAGTATGGGCACGAGTATATTTGGGCTTCCGGCAGACCAGCCAAAGCGATAGACGAACCAGGCCAGCCACGCGCCGACGATCACGGCGAAGCAGACCAGGTTAATACGCGCGTTTATGTGGTCGATGTCCAGTATGCAAATAATGGTCCCCGCCAGTATGCCGATGGGAACCCAAAACAAGGTGCCTGTCGTGAAAAACAGGAGTACGATGCTCGCCAGAAAGTAGGCGGCGAGTATGACCTCGCTGATGAACAGCGCCTTTCGGTAATATGCAGGCATTGCGACGCCTGATTTGGGGACCTCCTGGTGGAGGAAATCTGACAAAAAGCTCATATTGTTCCACCGATCATGGGTCGTGTGTGTGAAGGCCGTCCTGTCCCATGCGCAATGGGAATTGCGCGGAGGACAAACGTATTATATAACACTATATTACCATAAAATCCTTTGCGGCGCAACTGTAAAATTAAGTTTTTGTTCTGTTTTTTATCATCGTCACGGCGCCCTGCCTGTTGACGTTGAGCATCGACAGGCCGTATTCCCTGGCCGCGCGGAATCCGCCGCGAACAGGGGGGCGGAGCAGGATTGCCTCCCGTCGACCGGCAGGTTAAAATTCATATTTGGGCCTGAATTGCGGCGTTTTTTGCTTGACATAGGGGCCTGTGAATGGTATTATTTATGAGTTCGAGTGCAATGAAGGATCGTTTGGGGGAGGCGTGGGCCGATGCTTGAAAAGCTGAAGAATGCCGATAAGGTCGTCGGTACCCGCAGGCTCGTTCGGGCGATTCAGGCGGGCGAGATCGCCGAGGCCTACATAGCCCGGGATGCCGACCTGTTCATCGTGCGCCAGGTGCGCCAGGCCTGCAACGCGGCCGGCGTGCGCATGGTCGAGGTGGACACCATGAAGCAGCTGGGCGAGGCCTGCGGCATAGAGGTTAAGACCGCCTCCGCCGGCATTCGGAAATAATGCTCTCGAGGGCATTTGATAACTACTATGTCCTTCCAGGGTTGCGGAAGTGTATATAGAGGCTAAAGAAGATCCATAATAGTTCAGGAGGTGCTTTTCTTCAATGCCGACGATCAATCAGTTGATCCGCAAGGGTAGAGAAAAGGTAACCAGCAAGTCGAATTCCCCGATTCTGCAGTCCTGTCCGCAGAAGCGCGGTGTCTGCCTGTCCGTTAAGACCCAGACCCCCAAGAAGCCCAATTCCGCTCTGCGTAAGATTGCTCGTGTACGTCTGACCAACGGTATCGAAGGTACTTGCTACATTCCCGGTATCGGCCACAACCTTCAGGAGCACTCCGTTGTTCTGATCCGTGGCGGCAAGGTCCGTGACCTGCCTGGCGTTCGCTACCACATCATCCGCGGCGCTCTCGACGCTGCCGGCGTTGCCAAGCGTATGCAGGGCCGCTCCCTCTACGGCGCAAAGCGTCCGAAGAAGTAATTGAGTCGATCTTTTTCGTCTCTTTGGTGAAAACGGGAGGAGCGCAGTACGGCCGAGTCGATTTGGACGGTGGGAAGCCGGCGGGAGAGCGAACTGAACGGGCGACCCTGGAGGCGCCAACTTCGCCGGGAGCTTTTACCTGTTTCTCGTTCACTTTAACGTCCGATTATTGCATCAGGAGGGACATTTAT
>JAZTZK010000125.1:0-17532 GCA_045637485.1 Clostridia bacterium | reverse complement strand
GCCTGGAAAGCGTCACGCTGGAGGCGGGCGTCGAGACGCTCGATTATGGCGCCTTCTATAATTGCGACAGCCTGAAGCGGCTGACCATGGCTGACGGCCTGAAGACCGTGAAGGACAGCGTGTTCGTCGGCTGCCGCATCGAAGAACTGATCTTCCCGGATTCCGTCACCGAGTTGGCTGAAGGTGCAACCTATTTTTCGCGGAACAATGGCCCGTTGAGCAAGAGCCTGAAGAAAGTGCGCTGGCCCGCGGGCGTTGTGGATATTCACGACCATCAGTTCGAGGACTTTTCCGTGTTGAGGGAAATCCATCTTCCCGCCAACCTGGAGACCATTGGCGACAGGGCTTTCAGGAATTGTTCCAGGCTGACAGCCATCGATATCCCCGCCACAGTCAAAAGAATCGGAGAGGAAGCCTTCTACAACTGCGACGCGCTGACTTCCATTGTGATTCCCAACGGCGTCGCCAGCAATGAACGCAGCTCGGCAAATAGATCGTCTGTCGCGGCGGTGAAATTGATCGGCAAAAGCGCCTTTAAGGACTGCGACCATCTGGAAACCGTCAAGCTGTTTGAAGGCGTCAAAACGATCAGCTCGGAAGCCTTCAAGGATTGCGCCAGCCTGAAGACCCTGACGATGGCCGACGGCCTGAAGAACGTGAAGGATGGCGCGTTCGCCAACAGCCCCATCAAAGCCCTGAACTTCCCTGATTCCGTCACCGCGCTGGATAAGGACGCAATCTACGGCGATGTTCTGAAAAAGAGCCTGAATACGGTGCGCTGGCCTTCGGGCGTTTCCGAGGTGCACGAGGAGCAGTTCAGCGGCTTCTCCGCCCTGAAGACTGTGGAGATTCCCAAGGGCGTCACCACCATCGGCGACAAAGCCTTCTTCAACTGCAAGAATCTGTCAAGCGTTACCATATCCAGCTCTGTGAAAAAAATCGCTGATAACAGCTTTGAAAACTGCCCGAAGCTGGAAATCAGGACCCCGGCTGGCAGCACCGCGGATCACTTCGCCCAGTCCAGCGACATTCCCGTCGTGCGCACGGACGAGAATAACAAAGAGATCGTGCCCAAGAGCGTGAAGCTGAACAAGACCAAGGCGACCCTCGTGGTCGGCGGTAAGCTGACGCTCAAGGCGACGGTCAAACCCTCCAATGCCACCGCCCAGTTCACCTGGACCAGTAGCAACAAGAAGGTGGCCACGGTCACCAGGAAGGGCGTGGTCAAGGCCCTGAAGAAGGGCACCGTCACCATCACCGTCAAGACCTCCAACGGCAAGAAGGCCACCTGCACGATCACCGTGCCCGCCGCGCCAACCGGCGTCACACTGAACAAAACCAAGGCCACGCTGGCCGTCGGCAAGAAGCTGACCCTGAAGCCCAAGCTGAAGGGTTCCGGCGCCAAGACCACCTTCACCTGGACCAGCAGCAACAAGAAGGTTGCCACGGTCACCGGCAAGGGCGTCGTTAAAGCCCTGAAGAAGGGCTCCGCCGTCATCACGGTCAAGACCGCCAACGGCAAGAAGGCCACCTGTACGATCACCGTGAAATAGGACTTATTCATACCATTGAAAATACCTCCCCTGTCGATTGCGACAGCGGGAGGGATTTTCTTATTGTCGGGTCTATCGGCTGTATTTTTCCGTCCTGTAGGTTTCGCCGAAGGTATCCACGGTGGCCTTTTTGATCCTCTGCGCCTGCACGGGGCGGTCCTGGAAGCCGGTGGGGGTACCTGCGATGGCGTCCACCACGTCCATGCCCTCGGTCACCTTGCCGAAGGCGGCATAGTCGCCGTCCAGGTGTGGCGCGTCGGCGTGCATGATGAAGAACTGGCTGCCGGCGGAGTCGGGCATCCTGCTGCGGGCCATGGACAGCACGCCGCGACTGTGCTTCAGGTTGTTCTGCCTAAAGCCGTTGCGGGCGAACTCGCCCTTGATGGTATAGCCGGGCCCGCCCATGCCGGTGCCCTGGGGATCCCCGCCCTGGATCATGAAGCCTGGGATGACCCGATGGAAGATCAGCCCGTCATAGAAGCCGGACTGCACCAGGTTCACGAAGTTGGCCACGGTGTTGGGTGCGATGTCGGGAAACAGCTCCGCCCTGATGACGCCGCCGTTTTCCATCTCGATGGTGACAATGGGATTGCTCATGGTGATAGCCTCCTGTTGAGTATAGTATGATTTGTCGGGGGCGTGCGTATATTGAGATTAGTAATCCCTAATCCTTCTTCCACTCAATCGTCTCCGGCTCGGCATACTCCACGCCGAAGGTGTTCACGCTGATGCTGCGGATCACCTGGCGGGTCAGGGGCAGGTAGGTGCTGTCGGTGGGCTGGGCGGCGATGGCGTCCAGCCCCGACAGGGTTTGGTCGTCCGCGGCGCGGCCAAAGGCCGCGTACCTCCCGACGTACTCGGGATAGCTGCCCTGCATGATGAAGAACTGGCTGCCCGCGGTGTCGTAGCCGCTCTGCCGGGACATGGAGATCGTGCCGCGCAGGTGTGAGATGTCGTTGCCGCTGAAGCCGTTTTCCGAAAACTCGCCCTTGATGGTGTATCCCGGGCCGCCGGTGCCGTTGTCCAGCGGATCGCCGCCCTGTATGAGCACGCCCGCCACGACGCGGAAGAATTCGTGATTGTTGTATTTGCCCCCGTTGGCCAGGCTGATGAAGTTGGCCACGGTGTTGGGCGCCTTGTCGGGGTACAGCTCAAAGCGCATCTGCGCGCCGTCGGACATGGTGATGGTGGCGACGGGATTCGGATCGGGGTCCTTTTCCTCCCTGGGCTCGGTCAGCTTCAGGATCAGCAGCAGCGCTCCGGCCAGCAGCAGCGCCCCCACGACGACAGCGGCGATGAGCCGCCGCCTGTCGCTGAAAAAACCCATCTTTTGACGCGTAGCTTGTCCTTTAGGGCGTTGTCTCATGGGCAGGGTCCCTCCGAATCAAACGCTTTCAAGTCTCTCCCCGCAGGATGACGTCCCGCTTCCGCTGCGCCATCTCATCCACGCGGGCGACGTATTCCTCGATGTTGCGCACGTTGGGGGCGCGCTCGATCCTCAGCGCCGAATGGTCGTGGCGGCTCCTGAAGTCGTCGTATTCCGAATCATCACGGGTATCGAACAGCCACTTCGTAATGGCCCCCGCCCCCAGCGCCAGCACGCTGACCGTCTCCTCCATGTTGCCGATGTTGTACAGGCAGGCCTTGCCCGGCTTCGCGTAGCCCACGTTCTCCAGGTTCCCGGCCATGTACTTCTGCCGGTACAGGTAGTAGGGCCTCCAGCCACCCGCAGTCAGGCGTCGGCGAGCCATGGCGATCATCTCCGCCGCGCCCTCCCGGGACACCTGTCCATAGCCGTTGCCCGCCACCGCCAGCTGCTCATGCAGGCGGCTGGAGCGCTTGATGGCCAGGGAATGGACCGTCACGCTGTCCGGGGCGAGGTCCTGAACCGCATCCAGCGTATGGGCGAAGTCGTCCACATCCTCCCCGGGCAGGGCGGCAATGATGTCCATGTTGATGTCGTCAAAGCCCATCGCCCGGGCCAGCTTATAGGCCTCGACGGTCTCCCTGCCGGTATGGGCCCTTCCGATCCGCCCGAGGGTGTCATCGTTGAAGGTCTGGGGGTTGACGGAGATCCGGGTCACGCCCCTGCTCCTCAGCATCCCCAGCTTGCCTTCGTCGATGGTGTCCGGCCTGCCGGCCTCCACCGTCCACTCCACGGCCCCCGGAAAGGCCGCCTGGGCCGCGGCAAGTACCCGCTCCAGGTCGTCGCACGGTATGGCTGTGGGCGTGCCGCCGCCCACGTAGCCCGCCCGCAGGCGAAGTCCCGCCTGTTCCATCATGGCCCTGCACAGTCCGATCTCCCGCAGCAGGGCGTCCACGTAGGGCCCCACCAGCCTGCCGTCGCCGATCTCGCCGGACGAGAAGGAGCAGTAGGCGCAGCGGGTTTTGCAGAAGGGTATGCCGATGTACAGGTCGAAGCAGTCGGCCGGTGCCAGCCGCAGGCCCTCCTGCATTCGGGCAATCTCCCCCAGCAATTCTGCGCGGTCGGGCGATACGTCAAATGCCTCGGTCACCTGGGCCACGGCCTCTTCCAGACCCATGCCCTCCTCCATGGCCTCGTAGAGCAGCCGGGTGGGCCGTATGCCGGTCAGGCTGCCCCAGGGCGGCCGCATGCCCGTCAGGTCCTTCAACAGCTCATAGAGCGCCTGCTTGACCTGGCGCTTGCGCAGGCGCTTGACCAGCAGGGGCGTGCCGTCGCAGGCGGGCCGGGACAGCACATGCCGCTTCCCCTGAGAAGCCCAGCTGTCGGTCCACAGGCCGTCGGAATCGGCAAAGTGATGCTCGAACACCACGTCGCCCTCTTCCAGGCTGACGGCCACGTCGCCGTAGAACAGGCGCAGCACGTCTCCCAGGTCGGAGAAGAACCGGGGTTCGTCGGTGACGACCCGTATCATAAGCGGTACCTCGCCTTTTCCTCTCCGATGGTGGTGGCGTCGCCGTGGCCGGGGTAGACCTTCACCGCACCGGGCAGGGTGAACAGGCGCTTCAGGGATCGGAGCATGGCGCTCACTTTGCCTCCATAGAGGTCCAGCCTGCCGTAACCGGCGCGGAACAGCGTGTCGCCGCTGAACAGCACGGCCTCGTCCTCCAGGTACAGGCATACGGAGCCCCGGGAATGACCGGGGGTGGACAGCACCGTGAAATCCATGCCGCCAACCTGCAGCGACGCTGTGAAGGGCGTGGCTTCGATGACCGGCCAGTCGGCCTGCTCAAGGCCCAGCATGCCCATATAGTCGCATTTTTTAATGTCATTGAGCATCTCCGCGTCCTCCGCGCCCACGTACACCGGCGCGCCGAAGTCCCTCGCCAGCTCCCCCGCCGCCATGATGTGGTCGAAGTGGCCGTGGGTCAGGAAAACAGCGCCCACGGGCCTGTCGCCGACGGCTGCCTTCAATTTGGGATACTCGTCGCCGGGATCGACGACGACGCAGTCCTCCCGCCCCTGCGCCTGGATGATGTAGCAATTTTCCTGGATCTGGCCGCAGATCACGCGGCGAATGTCTATGGACATAGGGCTTAACCTCCGTTGCGTTGATGCATTCCGATTTGCCGCTCCCCGACAGATCAGAATTTCTTCCGACTGTCCAGCAATATCGTCACCGGCCCGTCGTTGAGCAGGCTCACCTGCATGTGGGTGCGGAAGCGGCCCGTCTCCACATGGATGCCCTTTTCCTCGATGATGGCCTTGACCAGGTCGCAGAGGGGCTCGGCCACCTCGGGACGGGCGGCCTGTATAAAATCGGGCCTGCGGCCGTGGCGCGCATCCGCCAGCAGCGTAAACTGGCTGACCAGCAGCACGCTGCCGCCCACGTCAGCCAGGGACAGGTTCATCCTGTCGTTCTCATCCTCGAACACCCGCAGCCCGGCGATCTTCTCGGCGCAATAGCGGGCGTCGGCCTCAGTATCGCCGTTCTCCGCCCCCAGCAGCACCATGTAGCCGTCCCTGATTTTACCGACGGTCTCGTTGTCGACCACGACCTCGGCGTGGGTCACCTTCTGTATGACGCAGCGCATATTGAAACCTCCGTTTTATCCGCTCACTCGGCTGATCTCGATGATGTCCGGCCACTTTTGCAGGTCGCGTATGATCTTGGCCAGCTGCTGGGTGTTCTTGATGACCAGCGAGATGTTAAACAGGAAGGTGTTATCCTTCAGTGCCCTGGCCGATATGGCGCTGACGGGCACGTCCATCGAAGCGAACATCACCGACAGCTCGGCCAGCAATCCGGTGCGGTTGTAGCAGACGATCCGGATCTCCGCCTCGTAGGTGCCGCCGGGATTCTGATTCTCCCACTCCACCTCGATCAACCGGTCCCGTTCCATGCCGGCATCCTTCAGGCTGGGGCAGTCGGCCCGATGCACCGACACGCCGCGCCCGCGAGTGATGTAGCCGATGATCTTGTCCCCCGGCAGCGGCGAACAGCACCTGGCAAAGCGCACCAGCATGCCGCTCTCGCCCTTGACGATCACGCCGTTGGAGGCGGTGCTCGCCCGCTTGGGCTGGGGCTGGGGCTCAGGGGGTTGCTCGACCAGCTGGGCGACGGTCTCCTCGGTCTTGTGCTGCTTCTTGTATTCGTCGATCAGGCGGTTCAGCACCTGCACGGTGCTCAGCCCGCCGAAGCCCACCATGGCGCAGACGTCGTCGTAGCTCTGCACCGAATAGCGCTTGTACAGCGTCTCCACCAGCTCTGGCTTGTTGAGCTGGGACATGCTGTAGCCCAGTCGCTTGGCCTCCCGCTCCAGCAGCTCGCGACCGTGGATGATGTTCTCGTCGCGCTGCTCCTTCTTCAGCCAGGCCCGGATCTTGGCCTTGGCCTCGCTTGTCTTGACGATGTTCAGCCAGTCCCGGGAGGGACCGTGGGAGGAAGAGGAGGTCATGACCTCGACAAAATCCCCGGTTTGCAGCTGGTGGGCCAGCGGCACGATGCGCCCGTTGACCTTCGCCCCGATGCAGCGGTTGCCCACGGCGGAGTGGATGCGGTAGGCGAAGTCCAGCGGCGTCGCGCCTCGGGGCAGCGACACCACGTCGCCCTTGGGGGTAAACACGAACACCTCGTCCGCAAACAGGTCGAACTTCAGAAGTTCGCTGAAATCGCCGGGATCCTTTGCGTCCGACTGCCAGTCCAGTATGCGGCGCAGCCAGCTGAGCTTGGTGTCCAGCTCGTCGGCGGCCTTGCCCTCCTTGTAGCGCCAGTGGGCCGCGATGCCGTATTCCGCGGTGCGGTGCATCTCAAAGGTGCGGATCTGCACCTCGAAGGGCCGCCCCTGATTCACCACGGTGGTGTGCAGCGACTGGTACATGTTGGCCTTGGGCATGCTGATATAGTCCTTGAAGCGGCCGGGCACCTGGGGCCATATGGTGTGGACGATGCCCAGGGCGAAGTAGCAATCCTGCTTGGTGTTCACCAGCACGCGCACGGCGATCAGGTCCATGATCTGGTCGAAGGCCTTGTTCTGGGTCTTCATCTTCTTGTAGATGGAGTAGAAATGCTTCGGACGGCCGTCGATCTCGCACTTGATGCCCGCCTCGGTGAGCCGGGCCTTCAGCTCCTGGGTCACCTGGGCGATCAGCTGCTCCCGTTCCTCCCGCTTCATGCCCACCAGGCGCACAAGCTCATAGTAGCCCTCCGGGTCGATGTAGCGCAGGGACAGATCCTCCAGCTCCCACTTCACGGTGTACACGCCCAGCCGGTGGGCCAGCGGCGCGTAGATATCCAGCGTCTCGCGGGCGATGGGCACCTGGCGCTCGGGCTTCTGGTACTTCAGCGTGCGCATGTTGTGCAGCCGGTCCGCCAGCTTGATCAGCACCACTCGGATGTCCTTGGCCATGGCCAGGAACATCTTGCGCAGGGTCTCCGCCTGGGCCTCCTCGCGGTTGGCGAAATTCAGCTGGCTCAGCTTGGTCACGCCGTCCACCAGCAGGGCCACCTCGTCGCCAAACAGCTGTCGGATGTCGTCCAGCGTACAGCCCTCCACGTCCTCCACGCAGTCGTGCAGCAGGCCCGCGGCGATGGTCGTGGCGTCCAGCATCAGGTCTGTGAGGATCACCGCCACGGCCACCGGATGGCAGAAATAGGGGTCGCCGGACTTGCGGATCTGGTCGGCATGGGCCTTTTCCGCGTACTCATAGGCCCTCTTCACCAGGCTCATGTCGTCGTCCGGGTGATACTTTCGGATGCGCCCGATCAGTTCTTCCGCGCTGATATAGGGCTTCATGGTCGTATCAGACATCTGTGATCCTCCTTCCCAATTCATATGCCGTTCAGTCGGGGTTTCCTTCCCGCCAGCGCTGGAGCATCTGCCACACGGCGCTCTGTTCGGGGCTGGCCTTCGCCCGATTGCTGCGGGCGATGGAGAAGGCCGTGGATGACCGCTCCAGGCTGAACAGTCCCATATCGGCCATCGCCAGTATCGACGCCAGAGCGGCGACGTCCGCCACGCCGGCCTCCTCTGCCGTCATGTGAACCAGCTGCCACAGCGTCGGACACCAGGCGGGGCGGCGTCCGACGCGCATCAGCGCCAGGTAGACCTCCCGCATGGCGTCCAGGTCCGGCAGCAGCGCCGTCCATGCCGGAAGCTCCGGCAACCGGAAGACCTTCTTCGCCGCATCCTCCGCCAGCCACCGGCTCGGCACGCCCGCCAGCACGACGCGATCGTATCCGGGGGGGATTTCACCGACGGGCGGGCACGCGCAGACGGTGTTGAACGCCCTGGGATCCTCCGGCAGGCCGCCCACGACCAGGTCGGGCGGGCAATCCGCCGCGAGGCGCAGCATCCGGCCCGCGCAGTCCAGGTCCGAGGTCACGATCAACAGGCCCTGGGGACGCTCCGCCATCCAGCCCGCCAGCGTCGATTCGTCCAGCTGCGGAAGTGCCGGCATAATGGGGGGGATTTTTTCATTATAGATGATCTCTGTTAAGAAATCGCATTGTATCCGGGATTCATCCGTGACTTTTGACGACAAACGACCGATTGCGTCCCCATCGCTCAGCGAACGAACCTCCAGCTGGGGCTCGGTGCGCCCCATCCAGGTGTTCATCTTGGGGACGAACAGCGCGTCCACGTCGTCGGCAAGCGCGCCCGCGCGGGCGCCCTCCCGGAAGGCAATGCCCCCCAGCCGCCTTCCCCCCTGGGCCAGCGTCAGCTTCAGGTGGGCGCCCTCCGCCCCCACGGCCCGGGCATCCACCACCGTGGCCCTGGCCCTGAACAGCGGCGCCGGATTGCCGAAGCCGGTGGGCTGCAGCGCCTCCAGCGACGAGATGAACAGCGGCGTGATCTCGTCAAAGTCCAGCTCCGCGTCGTACTGCTTCACCGGGATGTAGACCGCCGGGTCGACGTTTTCCCAAAGCCAGGCGTCCATCGCCGCCCGAAAATCCCCGAGCCGCTCGGGCCGCAGGGTCAGCCCCGCCGCCTGCTTGTGACCGCCGAAGCGCACCAGCGTCCCGGCGCAGCCCGTCAACACCGCGTGTATGTCCACGCCCTCGATGCTGCGGCAGGAGCCGGTCAGCACGTCGCCCCCGCCCGCCAGCAGAACCACGGGATAGTTGTACTTCTCAACCAGCCGGGAGGCCGCCAGCCCGATCACGCCGGGATTCCAGTCGTCCCCCGCCAGGATCAGGGCCCTGTGGGCGGCAAAATTGAAGCCCTTCAGTTGGGCCTCCGCCTCCGCAAGGATGCGGGTCTCCACCGCCTTGCGGCGGGTGTTCTCCGCCTCCAGCGCCGCCGCCTCCGCCTGCGCCCTGGCGTGATCCGTCTCCACCACCAGCGCCAATGCCCGCATGGCCGAGCCCAGCCGTCCGCCCGCATTCAGTCGCGGCGCCAGCTGGAAGGCGATGGCCGTGGCCGTGACGGGCTTGCCCTCCAGGCCCGCGGCTTCGATCAGCGCCGCGATGCCCGTGCGCGGCGCGGCGTTGATGGCCTCCAGCCCCAGGCGCACGATGACCCGGTTCTCCCCCAGCAGCGGCACCACGTCCGCCACAGTGGCCAGGGCCGCCACGTCCACCCAGGGCATGGCCTCGGCCTCGCCCCCCAGCGCCCACACGACCTTCCATGCCACCCCCGCGCCACAGAGGGACGGGAAGGGATAGTCCGCCAGCAGCGGGTTCACCACCGGGCAATCGGGCAGCGCGCCCTCAGGGGGCCGGTGGTGGTCGGTGACGATCACATCCAGCCCCAGCGCCTTCGCCAGCGCCACCAGCTCGACGCTGGTCACGCCGCAGTCCACGGTCACCAGCAGCCCGGCCCACCCGACGATCTCCCGGATCGCGTTCTCATTCAGTCCATAGCCCTCGCTGTGCCGGGAGGGCAGGTAGACCCTGGCGTCCGCGCCCCGGGATTTCAGCCAGCCCGACAGTATGGCCGAAGCGCAAACGCCGTCCACGTCGTAGTCGCCGTACACGCAGATGGTCTCGCCCGCGTCCATGGCCCTGCGAATGCGCGCGGCTGCCGCGGGCATGTCCGACAGCAGCATCGGATCGTGCAGGCTGTCGACGCCGGGGTTCAGAAACGCCGCCATCGCCTCTATGGAATCAATGCCCCGCCCCGCCAGCAGCCGGTGCAGCGCCGGGAACATGCCCTCCGGACAGGGGAAAGACGGATCGGAACAACGCGCTTCGTATCGCAGCATAGGGCACCCCTTCGGCAAGTTAGAAAAGAAGAATTAGGAACCGGCTCACGTCGATTCCTAATTCGGGTTGGTTTGTTCTTTTAGGCCTTCTTCGCCTTGTTGGCCGTCAGCTTCTTATCCCACATGGCCCAGACCTGACCGCTGAGCAGCACGGAGGAATAGGTACCGGCCAGCATGCCCACCAGCAGCGGGAACGCGAACTCCTTGATGGAGGACACGCCGAAGATGTACAGGCACACCAGCGTAAACAGCGTGGTCAGCGTGGTGTTGATGGTACGGGACAGCGTGCTCTTGACGGAGACCTCGACCACGTCCATCATGTCCATCTGGGTATAGCCCGGCTTCGCCCGGGTCTCGCGGATGCGGTCGAAGATGATGATGGTGTTGTTGATGGAATAGCCGACGATGGTCAGTATGGCCGCAATGAAGGGGCTGTTCACCTGGAACAGGCCGCGGAAGAACACCATGAACGAGCACATGATCAGTATGTCATGCAGCAGCGCGAACAGGGCCGCCGCGCCGGAGAGCGGGCTGAACCGGATCGCGATATAGATCAGCATGCACACGAAGGCAATCAGCAGTGCCTTGATGGCGTTGGACAGCAGGTCGCGGCCTGCGATGGCACTGACGTGGTCGATGGAGACGAAGCGGAAGTTCGGATACTTCGCGGTCATCTCGCGCTCCAGCTGGGCGCGAACCTGGCTGGTCACGTCGTCCATGTCGATCAGTATGCGCAGCTGGAAGCCGACCTCCTCCGCGGGTTCGGCGACCGCTTCGGTCTCGGCGGTCTCCGCCGCAGCGTCTTCGGCCTTGTTCTCGGCGGTCTCCTCAGTCGTAGCCTCGGCATTCTCCTCGGTCGCTTCCTCGGCGGTCTCCTCGGTCGCTTCCTCGGCAGACTCCTCCTCAGGCTGTTCCTGCTGGGCGGCAGCCTGCTCCTCGGCGATGCGCGCGGCCTCGGCCTCGGCGTCGTACTGTATGAACTCGATGGCGTTCACGCTGTAGCCGCCGTCCTCCAGGGCCTTGTTCACGGCCGCCTCGACGGCCGCCTTGTCAAAGGTACCGGCCATGTCGAACTCGACGATGTTGCCGCCGGCGTAGCTCAGCGCGTAACCCAGGGTGCTGATCTCCTGGTTGGTGGCGTTGCGATAGCTGGTCTCGTTGGCGCCCGAAACGACGCTGACGACGGCGCCCTTGATCACGTCCTCCATGCCCTCGGTGGCGTCGGCCAGCTTCAAGCGGATCTGAAGGTCGGTCAGGCCGTCGTGGGTGATGCCCGACTTGTCGGGGTTCAGCAGGCCCAAGGTGGGCGTGACCGCCTCCGCGACCGCTTCCTCGACCACGGCCTCCTCGACCGCTTCTTCGACGGCCTCGTCGACCGCTTCGGCGACCTCGGGATCCTTTTCGGCCGCCTCGGCGACCTCATTGGCGGCCTTTTCCAGCTCCGCGGCAAGCTCCGCCTGCAGGGCGACGGACGCGGCGGAGGGCGCGGCTTTGGTGATCTGGTTGTCGGTATAGCCGGAGGCGTTCAGTAAGGTCTCGACGTCGCCGACGTCGTAATCCTCGCCGACGGAGTAGTTCAGGATCGAACCGCCGGTGAAGTCAATGCCCAGATTCAGTCCCACGCCGGCAATCTGCATGACCAGCGCGATGACGATGATTGCGCCGGAGATGCAGAGGAACAGGCGCGTATTTCCGGTAAACGTCTTTTTCATGCTCGTTCCCTCCTCTTAGCGCGTATAGGCGCTGCGGTTGTTGATGCCCAGCTTGCAGATCAGGATCAGCAGGCCGCGGGTAACCACCACCGCAGTGAAGTAGGAAGCGATGATGCTGATCATCAGCGTGGTGGCGAAGCCCTTGATGGTACCGGTGCCGAAGATCATCAGCACGACTGCGGCGATCAGCGTGGTCACGTTGGAGTCGAGCACGGCGCGACCGGCGTTGCGGAAGCCGAACTTCACGGCGTTCAGCGGCGTGCGGCCTTCCTTCAGCTCCTCGCGGAAACGCTCGAATATGACCACGTTGGCGTCGACGGCCATGCCGATGCCCAGCAGGATACCGGCGATACCCTGCAGCGTCAGCTGCGCGCCGGAGATGGCCAGGGCGTAGAACACGATCAGCACGTAGATGAGCAGGGCCATGTCCGCCGCCACGCCGGGCAGGCGGTACATCACCAGCATGAACACCAACACCAGGATCAGGCCCACGATGCCGGCGATGATGGCGCCGTCGATGGCCTCGATGCCCAGCGTGGCGGAAATGGCGCGGGTCTCGACCTCGGCAATGTCCATCGGCAGCGCGCCGGACTGGATCAGCATGGCCAGGTTGCGGGCCCAGTTGTAGGAATCCTCGGAGGATTCAGCGCTGGAGCCGGTGATGATGCCGTTGCCGCCGGCGATCACGGCCTGCACCGTGGGGGCGGAGATCAGATCATCGTCCAGGTAGATGGAGATGGACTGGCCCAGGAATTCGCGGGTGGCGTTCTCAAAGGCCTTCGCGCCGGCGGCGTCCAGCTCAAAGCCCACGCCGTACAGCGTCTTTTCATCGTTGGCGTACTGCACGCCGGCCTGCTTGATGTCCTTGCCCTCGACCACCACGTTGCCGTTGGGATCGCGGAACTCCAGGTGCGCCGGTGTGCCGATGATGCGGGCGACCTCCTCGGGATCGTCGACATCGGGGATCTCAACCAGTATGCGATCGGTGCCCTGTATGGCCACGTTCGCCTCGGTAAAGCCGGCGTTGGTCAGGCGGGTGCGCAACGCGGACACCGTGCCCTCCAGCAGGCTCTCATAGTTGTCCATGCTGGTATCCGTGGCGATATACTCCGTGGATACGCCGCCGCGCAGATCCAGGCCCAGGCTGATGGCTTCGCCCACGGGCTTGAGGTAAGTCGACTTGCCCGGGATGTGCAATCCGTTCAGCGCCAGGAACGCCGCGACGACGATCAGCACCGCGACGATCACCAGTTTGATCAAACTCTTCTTCATTCGGTCCGTCCTCCCTGCTCTTGGCTGAAAATACAGCCATTTCAGCATATATCATACAACAGGTTATTATACTCTCAAAACCCGAACCCGTCAATATCCCCCACCCCTGTAAAAGGGGTTGTGTTTTGCGCAGTTTAGGTTAAAACCATAATTTGCGGGTATAGATGTGGGGAATCCATCAAATTCTGATTTGTCGAGCTCTGCTCGATAAATCAGAATTAAGGGGTTAGGTTTTAGGGGTCAAGGGTTAGGGATGGTGCCCTAAAGGGCTAGCTTCGCGTCGCAAATCCCTCCGGTATTTGTTTTGATTCAATGGAGACGACAAGGGTTCCTATGCTTCGCAAGCTTCTGAATAAGAAGAAATCCGCAAGGATTTCTACTTTCCCTAACCCCTAAAACCTACCCCCTAACCCCTGAAATTCTGATTTGTCGCAGCGCGACAAATCAGAATTTACCTATGACTCGATTCGAAAGGAAAAGAACTGCAATGCAAGACACAAACCTCCCCTCCCCCTTCGTCATCATCCGAGGGGCGGGGGATATCAGTACGGGGACGATTCACCGGCTGTTTCGGGCCGGTTTTGAGGTGCTGGCGCTGGAGGCGGAGCGGCCCTCCGCCATCCGCAGGCGGGTCGCCTTTTCCGAGGCGGTCTATGACGGCGCGGCGACGGTGGAGGGCGTCACGGCGGTGAGAATCGACGGGCCGGAGCGCGTCGGCGAGGCGCTGGCACGGGGGCAGGTGCCGCTGCTGGTGGATCCCACGGGCGAGAGCATCCGGCGGCTTCGGCCCGCCGCGGTGGTGGACGCCATACTGGCCAAGCGCAACCTGGGCACATCCATGGACATGGCGCCGCTGACCGTCGCCCTCGGCCCCGGCTTCGAGGCCGGGCGGGACGTGCGCTTCGTGATCGAAACCATGCGGGGCCACGACCTGGGGCGCATCATCACCTCGGGCAGCGCGACCCCCAACACCGGCGTCCCCGGCGTCATCGGCGGCTATGGCGCCGAGCGGGTGATCCACGCCCCCGCCGCGGGCGTATTCCGCATGGGCAGGGACATCGGCAGCGTACTGGAGGCGGGCGAGGCCGTGGGCTTCATCGACACCCCGGAGGGTCCGATCCCGGTGCAGGCGAAGATCGCCGGTCTGCTGCGGGGCATACTGCGGGACGGCCATCCCGTTCCGAAGGGCTTCAAGCTGGCGGACGTGGATCCCCGGCTGGATCAGCTGAAGAACTGCGCCACCATCTCCGACAAGGCCCGCTGCATCGCCGGCAGCGTGCTGGAGCTGGTCAGCGCCCAAGCGAACAGGGAAAGGCATCCCTTTCGATGAGGTCGCACAGCCACCGGGCCACCCGGATCTCCGGCAGCGCATCCGCCTGGTTGACGAGCCAGCAGTCCGCCAGCGCCTCCTGATTCAGGACGGCGGCGACGTGCTCCGGCCGCACGGGTTCATCGATGCCACACCCCGCCAGGGCGCAAAACCGCTCGGGACAGTGGCAGGCCAGCGAAGCCGGTTTCCCGATCCCGGAGGCCCCCACCACGCCCACGGTCATCGTGGAACAGGCCGGCACGACCGGCTCCCAGGGTCGATGGGCCTTGAGGGGACGGCCCGCCGCGCCGTCCGCCTCCGCGACGACGTAGTCCGCCGCGTCCAGCAGCGCTTCGAAGGGAATCACTGCCGAGGGATCGGCCAGCTTGCCCGAGGCCTGCAGGCTCCCCAGGCCGATCACCCGGCTGTGCCGCAGGGCGGCGCGCAGCTTATCCGTAACGCGCCGCCGGTTCTCGGGGGAGGCCTCGCCCCCCGCGTCCACCAGGGGCAGGTCCGCAAAGGGGAACATGTGGGTCGAGGTCGTCAGGATCACGGTACCGGGCAGGCGGTCGGACAGCCAGCGCAGAAGGGTGGTCTTTCCCCCGCTGCCGATCACCGATATAAACCTGCCGTCGATATGAAACGCTTCAAAGGGCCTGTACATATGGCCGCCTCCTTTCCCCGTGCGGTGTCATTATAAACCATCCGTACCCTTTCGGTCAAAGGTTATTGACTGAACTCTTAACCCCCGTTTATTGCAGCGTGGAGTTTTTTTGTGTATAATAATGGCATTACGACCGATACTGACGATGAGGTGTGCGCCTATGGATTTCAAGACCGCCGTTGCAAACGAGATACTGACCGCGCTGAAGGCCGCCTTCGGCGAGGTGGAGGTTGCCCCTGAGGCCGTCGCCGCCGGGCTGGAGGTCCCGCCGGACACCGCCATGGGCGACTACGCCTTCCCCTGCTTCAAGCTGTCCAAGCCGCTGCGCAAGAGCCCGATGATGATCGCCGACGCCCTGGCCGGGCATATCCACGCCGACTTCATCGGCAAGGTGGAATCGGTGAAGGGCTACCTGAACTTCTTCATCGACAAAGCCACCTACGCCGAAAAGGTGCTGGGCCTCGTGCTTTCCCAGGGCGAGCGCTACGGCGCGGACGACAGCGGCGCGGGCAAGACCGTGGTGCTGGACTATTCCAGCATCAACATCGCCAAGCGCTTCCACATCGGCCACCTGTCCACCACGATGATCGGCAATTCCCTGTACCGGCTGCACCGGTTCTTCGGCTGGAGGGCCGTGGGCGTGAACCACCTGGGTGACTGGGGCACCCAGTTCGGCAAGATGATCGCCGCCTACAAGCGCTGGGGCGACCACGACACCGTGGCCGCCGGCGGCGTGGACGAGATGGTAAAGCTGTACGTGCGCTTCAACGCCGAGGCCAAGGAAAACCCCGAGCTGGACGACGAGGGCCGGGCCTGGTTCAAAAGGATCGAGGACGGCGACCCGGAGGCGCTGGAGATCTTCAACTGGTTCAAGTCGGTCACGCTGAAGGACGCCGAGCGGGTGTACGACCTGCTGGGCGTGAAGTTCGACAGCTACGCCGGTGAGAGCTTCTACAACGACAAGATGCAGCCCATCATCGACGAGCTGAAGGCAAAGAACCTGCTGGTCGAGGACAAGGGCGCCCAGATCGTGGATCTCCAGGAGTGGGGCATGCCCCCGGCGCTGATCCTGCGCTCGGACGGCGCGACGCTGTACATCACCCGCGACCTGGCGGCGGCGAAGTACCGCAAGGATACCTACAACTTTGACAAGAGCCTGTACGTGGTGGCCTACCAGCAAAACCTGCACTTCAGGCAGCTGTTCAAGGTGCTGGAGCTGATGGGCTATGAGTGGTATAAGGACTGCGAGCATGTGAACTTCGGAATGGTGTCCTTCGGCGGGGAGAGCCTTTCCACCCGCGAGGGCCGCGTGGTGTACCTGGACGACCTGCTCCACGAGGCCATCGGCAAGGCTCGGGCCATCATCGAGGAGAAGAGCCCCGACCTGGAGGACAAGGATGAGGTGGCCCGCCAGGTGGGCCTCGGCGCGGTGGTGTTCTTCGACCTGTACAACAACCGCATCAAGGACATCGACTTTACCTGGGAGCGGGCGCTGAACTTCGACGGCGAGACCGGCCCCTACGTGCAGTACACCCACGCCCGGGCCTGCTCGGTGCTGCGCAAGGCCGAGGGCGTCGACAGGTCAGGCCCCGACTTCGCCGCCCTGTCCGACCCCTTCAGCCAGGACGTGGTGCGCCTGATTGAGCAGTTCCCGGACATCCTGAAGAGCGCCGTGAACCGCAGCGAGCCCAGCATGGTCACCCGCTTCTCGGTAGACCTGGCCCAGGCCTTCAACAAGTTCTACTATGAGAACAAGGTGATGGTGGACGAGCCCGGCACCCGCGCCGCGCGGCTGCTGCTCACCGACGCCGTCCGGCAGGTGCTGAAGCAGGCCCTGTACCTGATCGGCGTGGAAGCGCCGGAGCGGATGTGAACCCATCTACAGCCTTCCCATTGAGGAGGGCTGTTTTACGCTTTGGGAGGTCTTTATATGATACGGCTACAACCCGTCACGCCCGACCAGCGGCAGCTGCTGTTCAACCTGAACCAGAAGTACCTCTACGAGATGACGAACTTCTACGACGATCCGCTGGACGAATGGGGCAATCTTCACTACGGCCATTTCGACGAATACTTCACCGACCCCGCCCGGACGGCGCTGCTGATCTGCGACGGCGACGCGCTGGCGGGCTTCGCGATGCTGCATCCCTATTCCAATTTTGGCGGTGCTGTCGATCATGTGATGGCGGAATTCACCGTCTTCCCGATGTATCGGCACAGGCATTTGGCCACCCGGGCGGCGGAGGCCATCTTCGATCGCTACCCCGGCCGCTGGGAGGTCAAGTACAACGAAAAAAACGCCGCGGCCAGGGCCCTCTGGACCAGCGTCACGGCGCGGTATGCCCCAATCCTTCGCCATCTCAACGACGAGGAGACGGTACTGTGCTTTGAGG
>JAZTZK010000124.1:0-5921 GCA_045637485.1 Clostridia bacterium | reverse complement strand
ATTGCTCGCCACAGGCATGTATGGCGAGCAATGCTCGCCGCTACGGATATGTGACAATCGGCTTGAAGGGTGAATGATAACCATCCGCAACCCATAATACATTTTATTGTGATTTACCGGCTTGACAAAAGGCGTGCGCTCAGATATACTTTTAACAGTATTTTAATCGCATTATCGCGCCGGCCGTCTGAACCGAGAGGCTGTGCGGCCGGAGGACACCGGGCATGCCTGTTGGAGTCGGGGGACCAGCCTGCCCCTGCCCGTCGGATATGCAATGAATCACGAGGAGAATGAATATGGAGAATATCATCGCTGAAGGGATCAACCGCAATTCCTTTCCCAGCCAGTTGCGCATCACCGACATACGCTTTACCGACGTGGTGGATGCGCCGATGCACTGCACGCTGATGAAGATCTATACAAACCAGGGCATCGTGGGCCTGGGCGAGGTGCGCGACGGCGGTAACCGGGTCTACGCCGAGATGCTCAAGAGCCGCCTGCTGGGGGAGAACCCCTGCAATGTGGAGAAGCTGTTCCGCCGCGTCAGGCAGTTCGGCGGCCCTGCGCGCCAGGGCGGCGGCGTGTGCGGTGTGGAGGTGGCTTTGTGGGATCTGGCCGGCAAGGCCTACGGCGTGCCGGTTTACCAGATGCTGGGCGGCAAATATCGCGACAGGATCCGCATTTACTGTGATACCGACGTGGAGGGAAAGCACACCGGCACGGACATGGGCAACGCGCTGAAGGCCCGCATGGACAGGGGCTTTACCTTCCTGAAGATGGATCTGGGCCTGGGCATACTGAAGGGTGAGCCGGGCACGGTCTGCGCCCCGCTGGGCCTGATGGACGAGATGAACGCCCTTGAGGGCATGGCCTGGGCATCCGCCGCGGGGCCGGCTGAGAGGCGTGAGCTGCGCAACCGGGCCTACGACATGTTCAATGTGCCCCATCCGTTCACCGGCATCCACGTGACGGAAAAGGGCCTGGACGTGCTGGAGCAGTATGTGAAGGACGTGCGCGACGTGATCGGCTACGAGATCCCGCTGGCCATCGACCACTTTGGCCACATCTGCGTGGAGGACTGTATCCGCCTCTGCCGCCGCATCGAGCGTTACAATATCGCCTGGGCCGAGGACATGATCCCATGGCAGTATACCGACCAGTACAAACGGCTGAGCGAGGCGACCACCGTGCCGATCTGCACGGGCGAGGACATCTTCCTGGCCGAGGGCTTCGAGCCGCTGCTGACTAACCGGGCCGTGAGCGTGATCCATCCGGATATCCTCTCTTCCGGGGGCATTCTGGAGAACAAGAAGATCGGCGACCTGGCCCAGCGCCACGGCGTGGCGATGGCCGTACACATGGCGGAGAGCCCGGTTTCGGCCTATGCCTGCGTGCACAGCGTGGCGGCGACGGAGAACTTCTACGTGCTGGAAAACCACTCCGTGGACGTGCCCTGGTGGGACGACATGGTGCTCGGCGCGCCGAAGAAGATCGTGGATCACGGCTTCATCGCCGTGCCGGACAGGCCGGGCCTGGGCGTGGAGGACTACAACGACGAGGTGATCCGCGAGCACCTGCACCCGGACTATCCCGAAATGTGGGCCGAGACCAGCCGCTGGGACGACGTGTATTCCCACGACCGGCTGTGGAGCTGACGGAGGCGATAACGTGAAGGACATCGTTGTTTTGACGGATGACCGCATGACTGAGGCCGGCCAGGTGCGCGACGCCCTGGCCGAAAGGGGATTTCGCGTGGAGACGGTTCCGAAGGCGGTCTGCCTGTGGGACGAGGCGGCGCTTTCGGCCTGGGCCGCACCGTTTTCCTGCGCGCTTGCGGGGGTGATACACCCCGCGCCCGCGCCTGTCCTCGGCAGCGTGGAGGCCGTCACGGAGGAGCAGTGGCGCCGCGCCGCCGACGAGGGCCCCATGGCCGCCTGGTGCGTGACAAAGGTGTTTTGTGACCTGATGAAGGAAAGCGGCGGCGGGAGCATGATCTACCTGAACAGCATCCACGCCGAAAAGCCCGTGGGCCACGGCGCGCTGTTCAGCATGGGCTGTGCCGCCGCGCAGATGCTCTCCAGGGAGGTCAACCAGGATTACGGCGAGTTCGGCGTGCGCGCATTTTTCATACAGAAGGGCATCACCGGGGATGATCCGGACGGCAGGAGCCCGGTGTCCGGCCTGTACTATGGCGTGGACATGCGCTATCCGACCCGCAGGCTGCCGGAGGTGGGATACCTGAACGACCTCGTGGCGTTCCTGCTGACGCCGGGGGCGGCGGCGCTCTCCGGCAGCGACCTGATGGCAGACGGCGGCATGACCCAATACTACACCCACCGCCGCAGGGTGGAAGGGAGGCCCTACCATGAATGGCCGAAGGGATGAACGGGTCGCCCTGGTGACGGGCGGCGGCAAGGGCGTCGGCGCGGGCGTGGTGAAGGTGCTGGCGGAAAACGGCGTGCGCTGCTGCATCAACTGCAATTCCAACCCCGCCATCGCGAAGGAGACCCTCAGGGCAGTGGAGGCCGCGGGCGGCGAGGCCTTCGTATACCGGGCGGATGTCACCGACGGGGCCCGGCTCCAGGCTATGGTGGACGCGATCATCGACAGATGGGGCAGGCTGGACATACTGGTGAACAATGCCGCCATGCAGCTGAACCGTTTCATCGACGAATACGACTATCTCACGCTCCGGCGGCTGTGGGAGATCAACATCGGCGGCTATTTCCACGCGGCGCGGGCGTGCCTGCCCCACCTGCGCAAGAGCGAATGCGGGCGCATCGTGAATATCTCCAGCATCCACGGAAAGCGGCCCACCGGCTTCGACGCGGGCTATGCCATGACCAAGGGGGCGATCCGCATGTTCACGCGGGAGCTGGCGCTGGAGCTGTACACCGATGGCATCACAGTGAACGCGGTGGACCTTGGCGGCTGCAAAATCGAGTTCAAGACGGGCAACGCGCCGATCAGCGCCTACAATCCGCTGGACTGCAAAAACCCGGATATGGATGCCTTTCGCCAGGTGACGCCCAGGGATGTGGGCGAGCTGGTGTGGTTCCTGTGCGGCCCCGGGGCGTCCGCCATCACCGGCGACGGCATAAGGGTGGACAGGGGCCTTATACTGATCTGAACAGAACTGCAACGGAGGGAATCGAATGTTTTTCAATGATCCTGAGACCATCATTCGCCTGACGCCGGAGTGGACGGGGGAGCGGCTGCCGGACGGCCGCCCCAAGGTCAGCAAGGACGTGCTTGAGCGGATGCGGAGGATTACCTTCGAGGAGGCCTGGGGGCCTCTCTGGAACATGGGCTATCGGAACAACTGGGAATGCGATTTCAGGATGACCCACGGCGACAGCGTGCTCGTGGGCCGCGCGGTGACCGCCGTGATGATGCCCTTCCGGCCGGATCTGGACAAGGCGCTTCGGCAGATCGGCGAGAAGGAGGAGGGTTACAGGGGCTTCTACAACCAGTGGGTGATCGACTCGCTGGTGGAGGACGACGTGGTGGTCGTGGACCTGTACGACAAGATCATCGAGGGCACCTACGTGGGCGGCAACCTGTCTACAGCCATTCGCACGCGCACCAGGCAGGGCGGCGCGGTGATCTGGGGCGGCGTGCGGGATCTGCAGCAGATCGTGAAGATCGACGGGCTGCAGATCTACTATCGCGGTGTGGATCCCACCGGCATCGGCAACTGCGTGATGACCAGCTACAACCTGCCCTGCCGCATCGGACGGGCGGTGTGCATGCCCGGCGACGTGGTATTGGGCACGATCAGCGGCGTGATCTTCATTCCTGCCCAGCTCGCCGAGGATGTGGTGGTGAACGCCGAGAAATCCCACGTGCGGGACATCTTCGGTTTTGATCGGCTCCAGAGCCGGAAATACACCACCGCGCAGATCGACACCCGCTGGACGCTGCCGATGATAGAGGACTTCCTGCACTGGTTCGAGACTGATCCCCGCGCGGATGAATACCGGCACCTCACCTGGGAGAAGGAGCTGGAGGAAGCGCGCCAGACAGACGCGGATGCCGCGCCGCAGGTGCGCCTTTAGGAAATACCGCACAATTGTGCGGTATTTCCATAACTATCTAAGGAGGATGACCCATGGCAAGGACGCTCTACGACTGGGTGGCCGGTTCGCCCAGGAAGCAGCCTGAGCAGCTGCCGCCGAAGGAGTTCACCGTCGGCAGCCTGCACATCGTCGACCTGACCAAGATCCTGGACCCCAACACGGAATCCCGCCGCTGCCGCCTGTGGCGCTTCAACACCGGCGGTTCGATACCGGATTTCCACACGCTGATGGACCTGACCAGTCACCTGGGCACCCACTGCGAATGTCCCTACCACCACGAGGAGGAGTGGGCCAGCGTGGCAGAGCTGCCGCTGAACCGGTTCATGGGCCGCGGGCTTTACGTGGTCATCGACGAACTGCCCGAGAACGCGGAGATCACCGCCGAATCGCTGGAGAAGCACCTCGGCGCGAAGATCCGTCCCGGCGACACGGTGATCATCGACAGCCCCTACCGCATTCCTCCCTTCACCCCCGCCACCAACGGTCCCACAGACCACCGGCTGCATGTGGGCGCGGAATCCGCCCAGTGGCTGGCGGACCACGGGGTACAGAGCGTGGGCTTCGGCGACGGAGTGACCATCGAGGACTGCGAGGCCAACGTCAAGCCCTTCCACGACATACTGATGGCCCGGAACTGCACCTTCCTGGAGGTGCTGCAAAACCTGGACCTGCTGAAGACCGACACCTTCTTCATCAGCTACGCGCCGCTGCCCATAATCGGCCTGGATTCCTGCCCGGTGCGCGCCTACGCCATCGAGGGCCTGGCCGAGTTCAGCCGGTAGCGCCACGAAGGGATCTGCCGCATGACAGGGGTATCCTTTGATGCGGACCGGTAAACCAGAACTGTGTGGAAAGGAAACCTCGATGGGCTACGTTTACCTGCTTCTTCAGGCGCTGATATTCAGTTTCGGCGGCATACTGATCAAGACCACCGCCACCGCCTTTTCCCCGTTTATGGTGTCCTTCCTGCGCTTTGCGCTGGGAGTGCTGTTCCTGCTGCTGTTGCAGGTGTTCCGGGGTAAAAAGCCCCACCTGACGCTGGCGAACCGGGTGGTTGTGTTCGGCGGCATCGCCAAGACGCTGCACTACCTGGGCGAAAACTACGGCGTGATGCACGGCTTTTCCTACGGCAACGTGGTGATCTGGCCGGTGCAGACCGTGGTGATACTGCTGTTCTCCACGCTGGTGCTGAAGGAGAAGGTCACCCGGCAGGCCATTGCCGGGGCGTTTATGTGCGTGTCCGGCATCATGCTGCTCACCTGGAACGGCATGCCGACGGATGCGTTTATCGGCGGCCAGGGTCCACTGCTGATCGCCTTCGTCATCGCGGGCATCGGCGCTTCGCTGTTCTCCGTTTGCCAGAAGAAGCTGCTGGACAGGCTGGAGACCGTGGAGCTGAACAACTCCATGTTCCTGATCGGCGGATTGTGCGCCGGCGGCGTGCTGCCCCTGACCGGCCCGGCTTTGACGGGCCCCATTCGCCTGCCCGCCGCCGTCGCCATGCTGATCCTCGGCGCGATCACCGGCGCAGGCTTTCTTCTGCAGGCCGAGGGCTTCAAGACGGTGCCCATATTCGTGGCGACGGTGGTCCAGAGCTCCACGGTGCTGCTCTCCCTCCTGTGGGCGGCGCTGCTGTACCATGAGCGCATCACCGGCTGGATCGTCGCCGGGACGGCGCTGTTTCTCGCAGGCATACTCTGCGTCAACATGAAACCCAAGGGTCAGTAGATTTACAGGAAGGCTTCCCCATGACTGACGGCAATGTCAGCAACGGTTTTGCTACAGCTCAGGGTCGACACGGTGGAACCCCTCCGACCCCGCCTGGGGCGGGGCCACCTCCCC
>JAZTZK010000123.1:0-1582 GCA_045637485.1 Clostridia bacterium | reverse complement strand
GATCGGCGGGGAGCCGGTGCTGGAATTCAACTGTAAGTCCGTCCGCGACGACATGCGGCAGCAGGGCACCAAGGCCCAGAAGGACTTCCTGGAGGATGAGGATCTCAAGGTTCGCCTGGAGGGATTCCCGCCCGAAGTCGCTGACGCGCTGAACAAGGGCTCGGACTGGGTACAGCTGAATCCCGAGAACACCTTCGTTCTCCAGGATGTCAAAGAGGACTGGATGCGCTACGCCATCCCCATGGTGGCCACCTGTCTGAACGCCTTCAAGCGCAAGGCTCTCATCGCCCAGTATGAATCGGCGCTGCTGAACCTCGGGGCACACAGCTTCGTGCATGTGACCTACGGGGACAGCAAATCCGACATCATGCCGGACATTACGGCGCTCAACGCGGTGAACGCCCTGTTCAGGCGGGCGATGACCGGCTCCGCGCTGGCAACGACCAATCACCTGTGCAAGGCGACCGTGATCCAGCCGGACACCAAGGAGATGTTCGACGATGACAAGTACAGGGATGTCAATGCCGAGATCCTCTCGGCGGGCGGCATCTCCGGCATCATCGTCAGCGGTCGCGCCGAGGACGGCAGCAATTTCGCCTCCGCCCAGGTATCCATGCAGACGGCGGCGATCCGTATCAAGCAGGCGCGGGACAACTTCTGCGAGCTGATGAACAAGATCAACCTGCGGTTGAACGGTACCGGCAAGAAGGGCGTGACGCATAGTCGTCCGGATAATGTGCCATTGTTCACATTCCCGCCTGTGGATCTTGCCGGGAGCCAGAAATTCCAGGAGGTCTGTCGCCAACTCTGGGAAAAGGGCGTTGTCTCCACAAAGACCATGCTGCAGACCCACGGGTATGACATGGAGCAGGAGGAGGAGCGTATGAAGTCCGATCCTCCACGAGAATCTGCGGAAAAGCCGGGCAGTGACGATACATCCGATAGCGGGCAGGCCAAGCGCGGTCGCCCGACCATGGATGATACGGAGCGCTCCTCTGATCCCATGAAGAGCCAGACAGGGAAGCAGCCGAAACCCAGCAACCCCGAAGGCAGCCTGTAACGAAGGATGTGAACACAATGCAGAAAATCACTTTTCAGGCTTCGCAGGTGGAGCTGAGCGCGGTGCAGTCCAACGACATCTATATGTCGGTGCTGATGCGCATGTTCTCCACCCGGCCCAACCGCAACGGTTATGCCGTCAGCGAGGCCTTTATCGACAACATCATTGCCAACGCGACGAAGTACACCTGCCTGCCGTAGTGTGCAGACGCCAACCGCCTCCGCCTGGGGGTGGACAAGGGCTTGACTCACATGCTGGACCTTGGCACGGGACAGTTTCAGAGCGAGCAGATCGGCTCGTTCTTTTCTTTTGCCAAGGCCCAGGACGAGTTCGGCGTCAGCCTGATCGGCGAGGCCAGGATTCCCAAGCGAAATCCGGCTCTGTGTGAGACGCTGCTCCGCATGTATGAAAAGGGAGAGCTGAACTTCTCCTTCGAGATCATGGTATCCACCGTGGAGGAGCGGGACGGCGTGTAGGTCATCGACGCTGCGGAAGGCAATGAACTGATCGGCATGGCGGTGG
>JAZTZK010000122.1:0-3178 GCA_045637485.1 Clostridia bacterium | reverse complement strand
AGGGCTATCTTCGCGTCGCAAATCCCTTCGGGATTTGTTTGATTCTATGGAAAGACAGGGGTTCCTACGCTTCGCAAGCCTTTGAATAAAAAGAAATCCGCAAGGATTTCATCCTTCCCTAACCCCTAACCCCTAAAACCTAACCCCTTAATTCTGATTTATCGAGCAAAGCTCGATAAATCAGAATTTGTCTATATCTCCATCCTCGTCTGCCCGTCGCTGACATTACCGCTCGTGGCCGGCCTGGGCATCCTCAGCCCCATGTGGTCGTAGGCGGCCTGGGTGCAGACGCGGCCCCGGGGGGTGCGCATCAGAAAGCCCAGCTGCAGCAGGTACGGCTCGTATACGTCCTCGATGGTGCTGGCGTCCTCGCCGGTGCTCGCGGCCAGGGTGTCCAGGCCCACCGGCCCGCCGCCGAACTTCTCCATCATCGTGGTCAGCATGGTCCGGTCCACATGGTCCAGGCCCAGCTCGTCTACCTCCAGCATGTTCAGCGCCTCCCGGGCGATGTCCACGTCGATCCTGCCGTCGCCCTTCACCTGGGCGAAGTCCCGCACCCGCCGGATCAGCCGGTTGGCGATGCGGGGCGTGCCCCGACTGCGGCTGGCAATCTCCAGCGCGCCGTCGTGGTCGCACTCGATCTTCAGTATGTTCGCCGAGCGCCGCACGATCACGGCCAGCTGCTCCGGCTGGTAGAGCTCCAGGCGGAAGGTGATGCCGAAGCGGTCCCGCAGGGGACTGGTCAGCATGCCCGCCCGGGTGGTGGCCCCGATCAGCGTGAACTTCGGCAGGTCGAGGCGGATCGACCGGGCCGAGGGTCCCTTGCCGATCATGATGTCCAGGGCGTAGTCCTCCATGGCGGGGTACAGCACCTCCTCCACCTGGTGGCTGAGGCGGTGGATCTCGTCGATGAACAGCACGTCGCCGGCGTTCAGGTTGGTAAGTATCGACGCCAGATCCCCGGCCCGCTCGATGGCGGGGCCGCTGGTGACGCGGATGTTGTGCCCCATCTCCGCGGCGATGATGCCCGCCAGCGTGGTCTTGCCCAGTCCGGGTGGGCCATAGAGCAGTATATGGTCCAGCGGCTCGCGGCGGCTGATGGCGGCCTGCATGTACACGGTCAGGCTCTGCTTCAGCTTGTCCTGGCCGAAGTACTCCGCCAGCGAATGGGGGCGCAGCGAAAGCTCCGCGTCGTCCTCGTCCTCGCGGTAGCCGGTGGTGATGATGCGTTCCTCGTCGTTCATAAGAACCTCCCTAAGGTGGAGATGTTTTTTAATTAGGAATGATGAATGAGGAATGGCGGTTCAAATCCCTTCGGGATTTGTCGGATTGAAGGAGGCACTGTCTCTATTAACCTGAACAGGTATGTCTTAATCAAAAGAAATCCGCCAGGATTTCAACAACCATTCCTAATTCCTCATTTCCTTCTCCGGCTCACGATCTCCTGCACAAACTCGGTAAACGTCCTAACCCGCAGCGCCAGGCAGCATACCGCGTAGGCGACCAGCGACGCCCCGGCGCAGATGACCAGTCGCAGGAACACCCTGCCGGTGCCCATGGCGACGGGCAGCGTCCGGTCCAGCAGCAGGCACAGGGCCCCGCAGGCCAGCGCGGCGACGATGATCCTGATGAGGTCGGGCAGTATCCTTGAAAAGCCCAGGTGGCCGAAGCGCTTCTTCAGCGCCAGCAGCAGTATCACCATGCCGGTGGATCCGGCGATGGAGGTGGCCAGCGCCAGACCGTTCGCCCCCAGGAAGATCCGCAGGATCAGGTTCAGCGCGATGTTCAGCCCCACCACCACGCAGGAGACCCAGAAGGGAGTGGTGGTGTCCTGGAGGGAGTGGAACACCCGGTTCAAAAAGTCCCTCAGCCCGAAGGCGGGCACGCCCACCACGTAGCACATCAGTATGCCCGCGGTGACCTCGACGGAGTGCATGTCGAAACGCCCGCGCATGTAGGCGAACTTGATCACGTCGAAGCGCAGCACCACGGCTATGGCCACGATGGGCAGCGCAACCAGCGCGATCACCAGCACGCAGCGGCGCAGCACCTCCAGCATGCCCTTTTTGTCCTTTGCGGCGGCCATGCGGCTCATCTTCGAGAACATGACCGTGGTCAGCGGCACCATCAGCACGCCCAGCAGGAACGTGATCAGCCGGTAGGCGTAGCTCATCGACGAGATGTCGCCGGGGTTCAGCCCCGAGGCCAGCGCGTGGTCGATCATATGGTTCAGCTCGCTGATGCCCATCGACAGCATCGCCGGTCCCGCCAGCACCAGCAGCCGGTGGAAGCGCCTGTCCGAAAAGTCCAGCACCGGGGTGTAGTGGAACCAGCCCCGCAGGAATGGGATCAGTATCAGCGTTTGCAGTATGTTGGCGGTGAACACGCCCCAGCCAACCGCGACGATGCCGTATTTTTCAGAGAACAGCACCGAGGCCAGTATGATGCAGGCGCTCAGCGGGAAGCCGGTCAGCTGGGCGGCGATATACTGCTCCGCCGCGTTTAAAAGGCTCGCAAGGCCGATGGAGGTGATGTTGAACACCAGCGACAGCAGCATCGTGCGCACCAGCTGTACGGTCAGGTCCGTCTTGCCCGGGTCGAAGCCCACGTAGATCAGCCGCACCAGCGGCCGCGCCAGCACGAAGAACAGCGCCGAGATCACCAGCGCCGCCAGCGCGAACAGGTTCAGTGTGTTGCTGGCAAAGTGGTTGGCGTGCTTCAGGCTGCGCTGCTCCCGCTCCTGCACGTACAGGGGGATCAGCGTGGCCGAGATGCAGGAGTTGAACAGCAGCACCGGCAGGTAGAACAGGCTGTAGGCCGACACATAGGCGTCGTTGGCCATGCCCGTGCCGAAGTAGTTGGCCAGTATCATATCCCGCACGAAGCCGAACACCTTGCTGAATATGATGACGCCGGTGACCAGCATCGTCGCCCTGAATGCCCGTTGCGTTCGAGCCAAAGCCATGACCTCCCGAATAAGTTTCCATTTTAAGTATATCATGGCCGGGTTAAAACAGTATGTTTTGAAGAGACAAAAATTCTGATTTGTCGCGCTGCGACAAATCAGAATTTGAGGGGTTAGGCTTTAGGGGTTAGGGGTTAGGGAAGGATGAAATCCTTGCGGATTTCTTTATATTCAAAGGCTTGCGAAGCGTAGAAACCCCTGTCTTTTCCATAG
>JAZTZK010000121.1:0-8479 GCA_045637485.1 Clostridia bacterium | reverse complement strand
GTCTCCATTGAATCAAAACAAATACCGGAGGGATTTGCGACGCGAAGCTAGCCCTTTAGGGCACCATCCCTAACCCTTGACCCCTAAAACCTAACCCCTTAATTCTGATTTATCGAGCAAAGCTCGATAAATCAGAATTTGTCCTCTCCCTCTATTTAATAAATCCCACGCACTGGGGCAGCTGCTTCAGCCCCTCGGCCACGAGCCCGGCGATGACGGTCGCGCCGTGGGCGTTGAAGTGGCTCCTGTCGTCGTGGCCCTCCGGGAAATCCGGGTTTTCACCGGGGGCAAGGCGCACGAACAGCTCGGCGGTCTTCTGTTCGCCCAGCGATTTGTACAGCTCGCGACTGGCCGCCTTGAGGTCACACAGGGGGACCTGCTTTTCGGCGGCGAGCTTTCGGATGGCCCGGGGGTATTCGCCGTGGGTGTAGAACAGGCTTCCGTCCCCGCCGAAAAAGCGGCGGCACACGGGCGTGATCAGCACGGGCTGTGCACCCCGGGACAGTGCGGCGTTGCAGTAGCGCCACAGCTCCTCGGGGAAGCTGGTGTCCGGGTCGGTGTGGCGCTCATCGTCCTTTTCGTCGTTGTGGCCGAACTGGATCAGCAGCAGGTCGCCCGCGCCCAGCGCCTTCTCGACGGGCTCAAACAGCCCTTCCGCCCGGAAGCTTCGGCTGCTGCGCCCGCTGAGGGCATGGTTTTTTACGCTGACCCCTTCCCGGACATATTGGGGAAGGGCCCATCCCCAGCCCCGGAAGGGGGGCTGGTTGTCGTCCACGGTGGAATCGCCGATGATGTAAATGGTATCCATAATCGTCCTCCGGTACCTGCGTCGGGTATGGTGTTGAAATTGAAATGTCCCGAGTTTATTTGAACCATTCCCCGGGCAGATAATCCCGCTGGCGCTCCAGCATGTCGTCGAACAGCGCCTGGCCGTCCTTCGGGGTCACGGAGGCCAGCTGGGGGTCGTTCATAAAGGTGGTGAAGCCCAGCCTGCGGTCGCAGGTCAGCGCCGCGGTCAGCGTGTTTTCCTGGTTGTAGATGTGCCGCGCCACCAGGGGCAGCAGGTTGGAGGGCATGCTTCCCGCGAATACCGGCTCGATGCGGTTCATGCCAAACAGGGCATTGGTCTCCACGACGCTGCCCAGCGGCAGGTTGGGGATCTGGCCCCGGTTGGGGATGTTGACGTTGCTCACCATGTCGCCCAGGCCGAGCACGGCCTTCAGCAGCAGGTGTCCCTCCTCGCCGGAGGGCTTCAGAACCAGGGGCTCCGCGCCGCTGATCAGGTCGTCGGAGCGCTTCAGACGATCGCCCAGGTCCTTGACCCGCCAGTCCACGCTGGTCAGCTGGTACTTCCACGCCCGGACCACATCCGGGTTCAGCGTATACCAGGGCGCGGTGAACTCGGCCAGGTGCCGGTCTCCCGCCGCCGCGATGGCCCCATATCGGCGGAACAGGTCGAATTTTACCCGGTGGGCGCAGTTGAAGTGGCTGTTCATCCAGTTGTCGTCGCCGCCCTCGTCAAAGCCTGATTCGGCGTATTTTTCGGCAAACGCCGCGTACAGCGGCAACAGGTCGACGCCCCTGTAGCTGGCCCGGGTCAGCCATGTGAAGTGGTTGATGCCGGTGACGGTGGTGTACAGGTCCCGGCGGGATACGCCGCCGATGCCATGCTCCCGCTCCAGCATGGCGCACAGCAGCTTCTGGGTGCCGAACACCTCGTGACAGCAGCCGAAGGCCTTGATTTGGGGGAAGACATGGTAGAGCGTGCGCACGCACAAGCTCATGGGATTGGTGTAGTTGATGACCCAGGCCTCGGGGGCATAGGCCCTTATGGCCTCTGCGATCTCCACATACATGGGAATGGTGCGCATGGCGCGCATGAAGCCGCCCGCGCCCACGGTGTCGCCCACGGGCTGCCAGACGCCGACGCGCTCCGGAAGGTGCACGTCCCAGCGCATCTCCTCAAAGGTGCCGGGCAGTATGGAGATGACCACAAAGTCGGCGCCCGTCAGAGCCTGCCGCAGGGAATCCGACACCTCGTACTGCCAGCGGGAAGCCGCGTCCGCATGAGCGCTGATTTTAGTGCCGATGATCCGGTTGCGCTCCGCGGCGGGCCGGTCGATGTCGTACAGCCGCACCGTGCCGCACATGTCCGCGTCCATCGCCAAATCCATCATGAAGCCCCAGGCCCAGCCGCGGGATCCGCCGCCGATGTACGCAACGGTGAGATTCTGTGCCCTTTTCTGGATATCTTTCATTGGTTTTCCATCCTCCTGCCGTGTTCTTTCGCGCTTGCCGTGTGTTCAATGGATATTTTATCATAGCCCCGGGCATTGCGCAATATGCCTTTTGCGGGAAAACCGCGATTCTTCACTGTGGACATTGTTCGCGGAAGCTGGTATAATTGGGCATGGGAGGGTGCGCGATGAAAAAGAAGACAGGCTTCCTGTTGGCCGACAATCAGGATAACAGCGTCATCACCGAGGGCCTGGCGGCGCTGAAAAAGGCGGGCTTTGAAGAGGAGGAGCGCGCCGTATACGCCGAAAAGACGTTGGGGCTGCTGGACGACAGCCGCGACGTGTTCGGCGAGGGCAAGGAATTTGAATACGCCATTGGCAAGCGATTTGGAAGGCTTGAATTGCAGATCAGGATCGCCGGCGAGAAATTCAATCCCCTTGAAGAGGGCAGGGGCGCGGAAAAGCGGAACAGGGAAAGCTCGCTGCGCAATTTCTACATGGATAAGACCACCTTCGTGAGCTACAACTATATTGCCGGGAAGAATATCATCACGATCTTCTCTCCGGCGATACGGCGACGGGAATTCGCCGTCAAGTCGCCCGTGCTGTGGGCGCTCTTCCTGGGGCTGCTGGCGGGAATGCTCTGCCGGAGGCTGCCGGAAGGGCTCGTCAGCTTCCTGATAAACGATCTGGTCAATCCCGTGTTTTCGGTGGTCATCGGCATGATGACCGGAATCATGGGGCCGGTGATCTTCGTATCGATGGTGCTGTCCATATCATCCCTGGGAAGCATCGACAAGCTGACGGACCTCGGCGGAAGGATCATCCGGCGGTTCGTAAAGATCACGCTCCTGGTCATGGGGGTATCCGTCGCGGTTTCGCTCCTCTTCTATCATGTCTTTGGCACGGAGAACGGGAGCTTCCAATTCGGGAAGGTCATTTCAATGATGCTGGATGTCTTTCCGAAGAACCTCTTATCCCCGTTTCTGGAGAACAATACGCCCCAGCTCGTCGTCATGGGCTTTGCCATGGGCGCGGCGCTGCTGATGCTCGGCGACCGGGCCAGCCTTCTGAACAGCAGCCTCAATCAGGTGGGGGACTGGCTGAAGAATACCTCCTATCTGATTTACAGGCTTACGCCGCTGATACCGTTTATCAGCGTCTTCAAGCTCACAGTCAACGGGCAGACTGGGATCCTGCTGGACGGCTGGGAATTCATCGTCGCCGTCTACGTGAGCTTCACGATCTGCGCGCTGTTTAAGCTGGCAAAGGTTTCGATGAAGTGCGGAATCGGGATCCCCGTGCTGTGGAGGAAGGCGTGGCCCCTGTTTTCCAGGGCCTTTGTAACCGGCTCGGAAACGGCGACCATGATGCTGGAATACGAAGTCTCCAGGGATGCCATGGGGATCAATCCGGGGTTCTCTGAATTCTGGATCCCGATCAGCCAGGCCATGCTGAGCGTAAAGACGACGGTCCACCTGATCATTCCGCCGTTTTTGATACTGAAGTACACGGGAATGCCCATCACCTCGTCGTTCCTGCTGGTCCTGGTCATATTGACGCTGGAGATGTCCTTTGCCTCTCCCGGCATCAACAGCGCCTGGGTGATACTGTTCGCGTCCCTGACCCTGCCGTCGGATTATGTGGGCATATTCGCGGTCTACAAGATGCTGACCACTAACTATGGCTCCGCGTGCAGCATGCTCTACTCCGCCCTGGAGCAGATCGAGTTCTCGGATGCCATGGGGGAGATGGACAAGTCCCGCTTTGTGGATGAAGAAAAGCCCTGACCCTTCGGGGGCAGGGCTGTCAGTTTTGGGAGAAGAGACGGAACCCCTCCGCCTCGCTTCGCTCGGCACCTCCCCTTTCAGGGGAGGCGTTCCTACTCAGATTCTTAAGATCATAAGTCTACCCCTGAAAGAAGTAGTAACCGATCACCGGGGTACGCCGATCAGCACCGCGGTGGAACGCGGGCCGAGCTGAATGGCGCACGGGCCGTTCATCGGGCGCGAAATGTCCGGGCATTCACGGAGCGCGAGCGCAGGCTTCCAGCAGTACCCCTCAGGCAGCGTGGGCAGCGTGTAGCGCTGCGCCTCCCAGTAGGCGTTCACGGCGACGTAGATAAAGGCATCCTGGGCCGTGCTGTATTTGACGTGGTCCTCCGCGTACATGTACGCGAAGCTCAGGCCGGGGCCGTGTTCATCCAGATTCCAGGCCAATGTGCCGTGAAAGGAGAGCTCCGGATAGCCGGTGCTGTTGTGGGCGAAGTCGTAGCTGTCGGAACGGAGCACCGGATGGACCTTCCTGAACGCGACCAGCTGCCGCACATATTCGAACAGGGCTCCGTGCGTTTCAAGCTGGCTCCAGTCCAGCCAGGAGACCTCGTTGTCCTGGCAATAGGCGTTGTTGTTGCCGTACTGGGTGTTGGCAAATTCATCGCCCGAGAGGAGCATCGGTATGCCCCGGCTGGTCAGCAGGACCGTCAGCATGTTCTTCATCTGCCGCAGGCGCAGCGCGTTGACCTCGGGATCGTCGGTGTCGCCCTCCACGCCGCAGTTCCAGCTCAGGTTGTCGTTAGAGCCGTCGCGGTTGCCCTCGCCGTTGTCCCAATTGTGCTTTTCATTGTAGGACACCAGGTCATACAGCGTGAAGCCGTCGTGGCAGGTGACAAAGTTGATGGAGGCCGACGGGCCGCGCACGCCATACAGGTCGTCGGAGCCGCGTATGCGCCGAATCAGCTCGGGCAGGCATTCCGCGCCGCCCTTCATGAACCGGCGCAGGCAGTCGCGGTACATGCCGTTCCACTCGGACCACCGGTCGTAGGACGGGAATGTACCCACCTGATACAGACCGCCGGCGTCCCACGCCTCGGCGATCAGCAGGGTTTTGCCCAGCAGCGCGTCGTTGGCGATGCTCTCCAGCAGCGGCGGATTCATCATGGGCACGCCGTTTTCGTCCCGGCTGAGTATCGAGGCGAGATCAAATCGAAAGCCATCGACGTGAAACATGGCCACCCAGTAGATCAGACAGTCGAGCACGACGTTCCTTACCACGGGGTTGTTGCAGTTCATGGTATTGCCGCAGCCGCTGAAATTATAGTATTTGCCATCCGGCGTCAGAAGGTAATAGGTTCGGTTGTCGATGCCCTTATAGGAGATGAAGGGACCGCCCTCTCCGCCCTCCGCGGTGTGATTGAAGACGACGTCCAGTATGACCATGATCCCGTTCTCATGCAAGGCGCGGATCGTGCTCTTCAACTCGTCGGCCTCCATGCCGTAGCGGGCCGAGGCGGCATAGCCCGCCTTCGGCGCGAAGAAGCCGATGGTCGAATAGCCCCAGTAATTGAGCAGTCGCTTGCCGTTGACCTGCCGCGTGTTTTCAAATTCATCGAACGAAAATATGGGCATCAGCTCAACGCAGTTGACGCCCAATTCCTTGAGATAGGGAATCTTCTCCCTCAGCCCCATGAAGGTTCCCTTGTAGCGCACGCCGCTGGACGAATGCCGGGTGAAAGAGCGCAGATGCATCTCGTAGATGATCAGGTCGGAGGGCCGGATCTCCAGGGGCTTATCGCCGCGCCAGTCATAGTCCTCCTGTATGATCTGTCCCCTGTGGGGAAACGGATTGCTGAAGTCCGGATCAACGCCCCACACGGATCTGCCGGAGACGGAGCGCGCGTAGGGATCCAGCAGGACGCGGTTCCTGTTAAAGAGCCGCCCCTTTTGGGGATCATAGGGACCGTCGAAGCGATAGCCGTATTCGACGGTTTCGATGTTCAGCCCAAAAACCATCATGGCGTAGACGTTTCCGATGCGGAAGGACTCGGGGAACGGGATTTCAAGGAAGGGCTCCCTCCGACCGTGTTTGAAGAGCACCAGCGTGCAGGAGGTGGCCTCCATCGAAAACACGCTGAAATTGACGCCGGCCCCTATGAGCGTGGCGCCGAACGGGTATATGTGGCCCGGTCCGTATTCGATGTCGCCTACGCGATTGGTGACGGGCTGACTGAATGTGTTAATGCTTATCGTACTCATCGCCGATCCTCCCTCCGTGCTATGTTATATTGTAGCACGTTAAAGCGCCGCCGTAAAGGATAAACGGCAGAAAAAACGGGAGATCATGGCGGTTGGTTACCATTTTCACCCATTACTCAAGACAGGCGAAGAGAAAGCGGAATAAACGGCATCAAACACATTCAACGCTCTGCGTTTACAGGACTCAACAAAGCTGAGGATACGGCAAGACATATCTCTGCCGTCAGCCATTCTTTCTCATTGTGTATTTATTCAGTCATGGCGGCGTAGACGCCGCCATGACTGAACAGATACCTCGTTGCATTTAATTCTCCGCTTTCCGGATGTGCTCAACGACGCTGATGGAGAAGCCGGAGGGCGAGACCATCATCGTGGACTTGGAGGAGCCGGTATCGGTGATCTTATCGCCCTGCGCGTTCTTGAAGCCCCTCTCCTCGAGCATCTTATACGCCTCGTCGAAGTCGCGGACGTTCATGCGAATGCTCGTGATGGCCTGAGGCTGGGGCGCTTTGGTCACGCTCACGTGGAAGACCTTGCCGTCCTCGCCGGTGTAGCGCATCGTAACGCTGGTGATGTCCTCGTCGTTGATGCCGGTCTTCGTGTGGCGGCGCTCAAAGCCCAGGGCCTCGAACAGGGCGATGGTGGCTTCGGCGTCCTGGGTGATGATCAGGGGGTTAAAGCTGGTGATTGTCATGGGGTATTCCTCCTCAAAAATGGTCGTAATGAAATAGTCGGTAATGAAGTCGGGCAGGAAGTCGGGTGGTTCCGATCAATCGTGGTTCTTGATGTGCTGGATCAGGCTGATGCCGAAGCCGGAAGGCGAATACAGCATGCACGCCTTCGCGGAGCCGGTGTTCGTCACGGCAGCGTTCGGGTCCTTGAAGCCGCGGGCGGTGAAGAATTCATAGGCCTCGTCGAAGTCATCCACATTCATGCGAATGGCGGTCAGGTCCTGCTCCCGCGGCGCGGTGCTGCTGGTAATGTCCACGTGGAAGCCGTTCGCATCGACCATCCGATAGCTGACAAAATTGTTCCCGATGGCGGACGTGCCGGTGGGATTGTGCTCCTTCTCAAAGCCCTGCGCCTCAAAAACGCTGACGACCGCCTCTATGTCCTTGGTGATGATCAGGGGGTTAAAGCTGGTGATCTTCATGGTTGTTTTCTCCTCAAAAATGGTCGTGGTATTTAAAAAGCCAGTGTGTCCAGCTTTTCTGTCAGTTCGGCGATCCGGCTCACGCACCGCTGTACAAGCAGGTTGTCCGCTTCGGAGGGCTTTCTCTGCTTGCGGATCTTTCGGATCAGGCGGCTGTAGCCGATGAGCGACGCCTTTTCCGCCACCTCGTTCAGCCGTCCTTCATCCTCCGTTCCCATATAGTGCTTCAGGAACAGGCGCATGAAGCGACGCGCGGTATCGCAGGAGAAGCCCATGAACCGCTCGACCACGGAGGGATTGTCCTCTCCCAGTATCACGTAGAAGTAATACAGGTCGGAAAGCTCCACGATGGGATGTCCCGTGGCGAGGCGGTCCATGTCGATCAGCAGCGGCTCGCCCTTTTGCAGGAACACGTTGCTGGTGTGGAAATCGCCGTGGGTCAGTGTGTTGGTGGCGGGCAGCGCCGCCAGCAGCGCCATGACCTTCCCGGCCAGGGCCGCGTCCTCCCGGCCGATGCCGTTCTCGATGTAATCGCCCACCCGGTCCAAGGCCTCCAGGAAGCCGTCGTCCGCCTCGACCTCCGTCTCGTGGATCGTGCGGGCCAGCTCCGCCATCAGTCTCGCGTAGGCCTCCACCTGGCCGGGGTCCCGGGCGATGCAGGCGGAGATCGTCTCGGCGTCCAGCAGCTCGTACATCGCCCCATACTTGTCTCCCTCGGGGGGCGCCCCCTTGACCGATACGATGCCGAAGGAGATGGCGGTGGGGATGCCAAGTATGAAGGCTTTGCGGGCCATGGCAATCTCCTGCTCCACGTCGCGGTAGGTGTTGTTCTTGTTGTAGACCTTGATAATCAGCTCTTCATCGTAGCGGTACACGTCGCCCTTGGCCCCGCGGCCGATGTGCTTGCACCCCTGGACGGACACCTCGCGGTACTTCTTGTAGCGCGCCTTCTCGGAATCGAAGGAGCCGGGCCAGATGAAGTTGATGTGCTTGATGAACTCCTTGAACGCCCCGGTCTTGTTCAGCGACAGCTCCAGCTGCTCCGCGATGGTCTG